>JAITSN010000069.1 GCA_031287715.1 Mediterranea sp. (in: CFB group bacteria) | reverse complement strand
TATATATATATATGTATATATGTATATATATTATATTCATTTTGTTGTTATTGAAGGTCGCATTTTTGCGAGGGCTGGTCATCCCATTGCTGACGATAGTGCAGAACTTGTTGAATTGTTTGGAACCTTGTTTGAAAAATGTGAATGGTATATATTGTTGTTGTTGTTTGTTTGTTTGTTTATATTATTTTAGTAAATATCTTACATTGGGAGGAGGTTTCAAAGGGAAATTTGGCCTATCCAATCGATGAAACAAATAAGCTTCAACTTAGTTTAATCCATGTTCCGTTTCGAATTGTTGATTTTAATAAGTGATAAAAAAAAAATTAACGAAAAAAATTATGTTGGTTGTGTTTATGATAATCATTTACTTTTTTTTCTTTGTAAGCAGTTATAAACTCATTATTTTGAACCACAACTTTTTTTAAATGGATGTAAAAACTCAACCTAAAGCAAAAATTAATTCTTTTGATGGAAATAAAAGCCATTCTTCAAATTTCCTTTCTAATGAATTAAATTTACAAGATCGTTTAAACAAAAATGGAAGTGAACAATTAGATTTGGGTTTAGGATTATTATCGGAACAGAAACATGATAGTTATGAATCATCCAGCCGGAGTCCAGCCAAAAGTCCAGCCGAAAGTCCAGCCTATTAATAACTACTATTACTAATCAAGAAAATGAAAAAGAAAAGAAGAAAGAACAGGCGTCCGCTTTAGACCTGTTTTATGGCATCGTTGTGAGAATCTTTATCAAAAAAGACTTCAAAAATGCGTTAAGCTCCTTTGATGAGCTAATGAACAAGACCTGCAAAATCATAAAACAAAAAAGGCTTATTGCTTGAACAAGAAAAAGTTATAGCTTAACTAAACAACATTGAATGATAAATTGTAAAAGGGGAAGGTCTTCAAAACTCCGCCAAGTACTTTCCCCTAAAATAAAAACCATTTGGAATATTTCAATAACTTTGCCGCAAAACGAATAGATCAGTGCCATATCAATGACATGGCAAATTAGCAGTATGGAAACAACCAGACAAAACAAAATTGCCCGTTTGCTCCAAAAGGAGTTGGGCGATATATTCCTGTTACAAACGAAAGCCATGCCGGGTATATTGATCTCGGTAAGCGTGGTGCGTATCAGTCCCGACCTGAGCATAGCCAGGGTTTACCTGAGCATATTCCCTTCGGAAAAGAGCGAAGAATTGGTGAAAAACATCAATGCGAACATGAGGGCTATCCGTTATGAATTGGGCAAACGGGTAAGGCATCAGTTGCGCATCATACCCGAATTGAAATTCTTTGTGGACGACTCTCTGGATTACATTGACAAGATTGATTCTCTGCTGAAATAAATCCCGAAGTGTATTTCCCTTTTTATATAGCCAAGCGCTATCTCTTCTCCAGGAAGAAACATAACGCCGTCAATATTATTTCCGGCATATCCGTTTGCGGGGTAGCGCTTGCTACGCTATCGTTAGTGTGCACCCTCTCCGTGATGAACGGCTTTCAGGATATGGTAGCCGACCTTTTTACATCCTTTGACCCCGAACTGAAAATAACCGCCCGTGAAGGCAAAACGTTTGACGGACAAGACCGGCGTATTCAATCCATGCGGACATGGCCCGAAATAGAAGTGCTGACCGAAACGCTGGAAGAGCAGGCAATGGTGGAGTACAAGGATCGCCAGGCGATGGTCATCATAAAAGGAGTGGAAGATAATTTCAAAGACCTGACCTTCATTGACCGCATCCTCAAAGGAACCGGACAGTTCAAACTTCACGATGAAGCCGTTGATTATGCCGTTCCGGGCATTGAGCTGGTACCTTTGCTGGGCACCGGACTGCAATTCGTCGACCCCTTATCCGTCTATGCTCCCAAACGGAACGCCAAAGTGAATATGGCCAATCCGGGGGCATCTTTCAAGCGCGAATACCTCTTCTCTCCGGGATGCGCATTTGTAGTGAACCAGCAAAAATACGACGCCCAATATATCCTGACTTCCATCGGCTTTGCCCGCCGTTTGTTCGATTATTCCACCGAAGTTTCCTCCATTGAACTGAAGCTCGCTCCTGACGCCAACCTTGCCGCCACCCAAAAAAAGATAGCGAACCTGTTGGGGCCTGGCTTCCTTGTTCAAGACCGCTACGAGCAACAGAAAGACATTTTCCACATCATGGAGATCGAAAAACTCATCTCTTATCTCTTCCTGACCTTTATTCTAATGATTGCCTGCTTCAATGTGGTCGGTTCACTGTCAATGCTTATCATTGACAAGAAAGACGATGTGACAACGCTGCGAAAGCTGGGCGCAAGCGACAAGCTGATCTCCCGTGTATTTTTTCTGGAAGGCTGGATGATTTCCTTCTTCGGCGCATTGAGCGGCATCGCGCTCGGCCTGGCACTTTGCCTGGCCCAACAAGAATTTGGTTTCCTGACGCTGAATGTTTCCGGAGGCCTTTACCTAGTCAATGCTTACCCGGTCAGCGTTCATGCCGGCGACATCCTGTTTGTGTTTATCACGGTCATGCTCATGGGCTTATTGTCCGCTTGGTATCCGGTTCGTTATTTGGGAAAACGGCTGCTTCGGTAAATAGCGCCTAACCGTCAAATATTTAACTGCCGGACATATTTGAAAGTGAAAAAAAACTATATTTGCAACCCTGTATAAACAGAATTAAATCAAATTAATAATATAAAACTCAAAC
The DNA here is from genome assembly GCA_031287715.1 of Mediterranea sp. (in: CFB group bacteria). Lineage (GTDB taxonomy): Bacteria > Bacteroidota > Bacteroidia > Bacteroidales > Bacteroidaceae > Bacteroides. The sequence continues at coordinate 15,736 of JAITSN010000069.1, read as the reverse complement.
TAAAATGCAAAACAAAGGATTTGTAAAAGTTTTGGCGATACTGCTCACCATCGTGTGTGTGTTCTACCTTTCTTTCTCCTTCGTTACGGCCTACTACACAAAGAAGGCGGCCGAATATGCGAATGGCGACAGCAGGCTGGAACAACACTTCTTGGATTCGCTCGCGAATAAGAAGGTATGGTTGGGCAACTATACGCTGAAACAATGCCGTGAAATGGAGATTGGATTAGGATTGGATCTGAAAGGCGGTATGAACGTTATTCTTGAGGTGTCTGTTGCCGATGTCGTAAAAGCATTGGCCGATAACAAACCCGATGAAGCATTCAACAGCGCTTTGGCTTCTGCTGCAACGTTGCAGGCTACAAGCCAGGATGATTTCGTTTCTTTATTCGCCAAGGCCTATCGGAAAGAAGTCCCGGGTTCCAGACTATCCGAACTTTTCGCTACTCAAAAGCTGAAAGATAAGATTAACCAAAAATCAACCGACGCGGAAGTTGAAAAAGTATTGAGAGAAGAGATCAAAGCTGCCATCGACAACTCATACAATGTGCTCCGCACACGTATCGACCGCTTTGGCGTGGTACAGCCCAACATCCAAAGATTGGAAGACCGAATGGGACGTATCATGGTAGAACTTCCGGGGATCAAAGAGCCGGAACGTGTGAGAAAACTCCTCCAGGGTTCTGCCAACCTCGAGTTTTGGGAAACATACCACGCAAAAGAAATCACTTCTTACCTGCAGACCGCAGATGTAAGACTACGCAACATCCTGTCGCAGACGGATGCCAAAGCTGCTGCAACGGAAGAATCGGAAGCTCCGGCGGCAGAAGATACAACAAATCAGAGAGACAGCTTGCTGGCTTCCGTACTGGGCGAGAGCACAGAGAAACAGGATGCCGCAACAGCAGCCCGCATGAAGAAAGACCATCCGCTGCAGTCAATTTTACAATTGAACAGTAGCGGTCAAGGTCCGGTCGTAGGGTGGGCCATCGCAAGAGATACCGCTGAGATCAACACACTTCTTGCCATAAAAGAAGTATCGGATGAATTTCCGAAGGAACTCCGCCTGAAATGGGGCGTTGCTTCGATTTCTTCAGCCGAAGCCAGCATAGGGCAAACGTTTGAGTTGTATGCGGTCAAATCTACCGAACGCAACGGCAGAGCGCCGCTTGAAGGCGATGTGGTCGTTGATGCAAGAGACGAGTTCGACCAATACGGCAAGCCTGCCGTAAGCATGTCGATGAATACGGACGGCTCGAGAAGATGGGCGCTGCTGACCAAGCAAAACATTGGTAAATCAATCGCCATTGTACTCGATGGGTATGTGTATTCCGCACCAAACGTGAACTCCGAAATCACAGGCGGACGCTCACAGATCACCGGCCATTTTACTCCCGAACAGTCAAAAGACTTGGCCAACGTATTGAAATCCGGTAAGATGCCGGCTCCGGCACACATCGTACAGGAAGATATTATCGGCCCTTCTTTGGGTCAGGAATCCATCAATGCAGGTGTCTTCTCGTTCATCGTAGCCTTGATCTTGCTGATGGTTTATATGTGTACGGTTTACGGAATCATACCGGGTATGATCGCAAACGGCGCACTTATCTTTAACATGTTCTTCTCCTTAGGTATCCTGGCTTCCTTCCAGGCGGCCCTGACGATGTCGGGTATTGCCGGTATGGTGCTTGCCTTGGGCATGGCGGTGGATGCCAACGTATTGATTTACGAACGCACGAAAGAAGAACTGAAAGCAGGCAAAGCCGTTAAGAAAGCGCTGGCCGACGGTTATTCCAACGCGTTCTCGGCAATCTTCGACTCGAATATCACGTCATTGATCACGGCTCTTATCCTGTTCAACTTCGGTACAGGCCCTATCCGTGGTTTTGCCACGACGTTGATGATCGGTATTACCGTGTCGTTCTTTACGGCTGTCTTCCTGACCCGTCTGGTTTACGAATACTACATGGACAAGAATAAATTGCTGAACCTGACGTTTACTTCAAAGCTGTCGAAGAGTTGGTTCCTTCATCCGAATTTCGACTTCATCGGCAGGAATAAGAAATGGTTTGCAATCACAGGGGTGATCGCTGCAATCTGTATAGGGGCATTGGGTGTCCGTGGTTTAAGCCAAAGCATTGACTTCACCGGCGGACGTAACTTTAAAGTCCAGTTCGTAAATCCGGTTGAGCCGGAACAAGTGCGCGAACTTATTGCCAATAGCTTTAAAGACGCCAATGTTAGTGTCATTGCCATAGGTACGGACAAGAAGACGGTTCGTATCAGCACCAACTACCGCATTAAAGAAAATATAAATACGGTAGATTCGGAGATTGAAGCCTATCTGTACGAATCGCTGAAGCCGTTGCTGACAGAAAATATTCCGTTGGAAACGTTCATTGACCGCGAAAACCATACGGGGGGCAGCATTGTGAGTTCGCAGAAAGTAGGCGCAAGCATCGCAGACGATATCAAAACTTCGGCATTCTGGTCTGTACTGTTTTCGCTTATAGCTATCGGGCTTTATATTTTGCTCCGTTTCCGCAACGTGGCATACAGTGTGGGGTCTGTCGTAGCATTGACTTGCGATACACTGCTCATTCTGGGTGCATACGCATTGCTGTGGGGGATCTTGCCGTTCTCTCTTGAAATCGACCAGACATTTATCGGTGCAATCCTGACCGCTATCGGTTATTCTATTAACGACAAGGTGGTAATCTTTGACCGTGTGCGCGAGTTTTTCGGCTTGTACCCGAAACGTAACCGCAAGCTGCTGTTCAACGATTCGCTCAATACCACCCTGAACCGTACGATCAACACCTCCCTGAGTACATTGATCGTATTGATATGTATCTTCGTCCTTGGTGGCGATTCTATCCGCAGCTTTGCCTTTGCAATGATCCTTGGGGTAATTTTTGGTACATTGTCTTCACTGTTCGTCGCATCTCCAATCGCTTACGTAATGATAAGCAAGAAAAGCGCTTCTACCGAAGAAGCATGATCCGAAACAGGATCCTCACATAAAAAGGCTATCCGGCCAATTCATAAACCCAACCGGCTCTCTCGTGAGTTGGTTGGGTTTATTTACAATAAAACTTATTCCAGATGAAAGACATTCGGCACATATCCAATATCTACAGAGAAATCATTTCCGAAACACAAGAAAAGGCAAGCAGGGTTCAAAAGCAGATCTATCATATAAGCAGCATACGTCTTCTTTTATTTATAGCAGGAGTGGCCGGGATCATTTATTTCCGGTACCTTCCCTGGTACCTCATTACAGCTATTGCCGCATTTACATCCGTGCCTTTTCTCGCTCTTATAAAGTACCACAACATATTATTCCATAAAAAAGACTATCTGGAAAAAAAGCAAGAGATAAACCGGCAGGAATTAAAGGCGATGGACTATGATACGGGCGGATTTGACGGAGGAAATGAATTTATAGATCCGTCGCACCTGTATACATACGACCTGGATGTTTTTGGAGAACATTCCCTCTTCCGGTACATCAATCGAACATCTACAGGCTTGGGGAAAAATCAATTGGCAGAATGGTTCAATTTCCACCTGAAGAACAAAGAAAAGATAGAACTGAGACAAGAGGCTGTTAAAGAACTTGCCCCCGAACTCAAGTTCCGCCAACGGTTCCGGACGATGGGACTACTATATAAAGGAGAAAAAGCCGACGAACAGGAAATCGGCGAATGGGCCAAAAGTCCAAGCTATTACAGAAGTCGCCCCGTACTGCGGATACTGCCAACCGCCGTTCTTGCAATAAACGCAACATGCGCCACGCTGTTTGTATTCAACATCGTTCCGTTCACGCTATGGGGAATCATATTTGTGTGTTGTGCAATCTGTAGTTTCGCTTTCTCCAAAGGAATCGCCCAAACGCAGGCGATGTATGGAAAAAAACTTCGGATACTCGGAACATACGCCAAGCTAATCCGGTTCATTGAAGACAAAGATATGCAAGCGGCATACCTTAAAGAAATAAAATCATTGGTCGGAGAAAACAAGAAAACAGCATCACAATCCGTACAAAAGCTAACCAAGCAAATGAACGCACTGGATCAGCGCAACAACATGCTTGTTGCAACAATCCTGAACGGGCTGCTATTCTGGGAGCTTAAACAAATGATGAACATAGAATTATGGAAAGAAGAACATGCCGGCGCACTGCCGCAATGGCTCAAAGCAATCGCACAAATGGATGCGGTATGCTCCTTGGCCACCTTTGCCTACAACCATCCCCGGTACACATACCCGAAGATAACCGGTAAACCGTTCAAGTTGCAGGCAACGTCCCTTGGCCATCCGCTTATGAACCGCAACACATGCGTCTGCAACGATATAACGATGGAAAAACGCCCCGACTTCATCATCATTACAGGAGCTAACATGGCCGGAAAAAGTACCTACCTGCGAACAACAGGAATAAACTACCTCTTAGCCTGCACGGGAGCGCCTGTATTTTCCACTGAAATGACGATATACCCGGCGCAACTGATCACCAGCCTTAGAACTACCGATTCGTTGGCCGGTAACGAATCTTACTTCTTTGCCGAACTGAAACGCCTTAAACTTATTATCGATAAATTGAACGGCAAGGAAGAACTGTTCATCATCTTAGACGAAATCCTCAAAGGCACCAACTCAAAAGACAAGCAGAAAGGATCCACAGCCCTGATAAAACAATTCATGGAACTGAATGCAAACGGCATAATCGCCACCCACGATTTGCTATTGGGCGCTTTGGCCGGAAGCTACCCGGATAACATCCGCAATTTCCGCTTTGAAGCCGACATCACAACGGAAGGATTGACCTTCTCCTACCGGCTGAGAGAAGGAATCGCACAAAACATGAACGCCTGCTTCCTTATGAAAAAAATGGGAATAGCCGTTATAGACGGCTAACCCGCTCCAAACGCCATTGAACTGAATAAAAAAGGCAGAAAACAATGCCGAAGCTGAATAAAAATGTATATTTGCACGCAATAATTTTTAAACGCATAGTTTTATGTCATTTATTGCAGATAAGATTGTAATGGACGGACTGACCTACGATGACGTCCTGCTAATTCCCGCCTACTCCGAAGTTTTGCCCCGCACCGTTGATCTCTCAACGAAGTTCTCCAAGCACATAGAGCTGAAAATACCCTTTGTTACCGCCGCAATGGATACGGTGACCGAAGCCAAAATGGCCATCGCTATCGCCCGTGAAGGAGGGATCGGTGTCATACACAAAAACATGCCGGTCAAAGAACAGGCCAAACAGGTTGCCGTTGTCAAACGCGCCGAAAACGGCATGATCTACGACCCGATAACCATCAAAAAAGGATCCACCGTGGCAGACGCTCTATCCCTGATGTCCGAATATAAAATCGGAGGCATACCGGTGGTAGACGACAACAAAACGCTTGTCGGCATCGTAACCAACCGCGATCTACGCTTTGAAAGGCACATGGATAAGCGCATTGACGAAGTGATGACGAGCGAAAACCTGATAACAACAAACCAATCGACCGATTTGGAATCCGCCGCACAGATTCTGCAAAAACATAAAATAGAAAAACTGCCGGTGGTAGACAACACAGGAAAACTCATCGGACTGGTAACATACAAAGACATCACAAAAGCAAAAGACAAGCCCATGGCCTGCAAGGACGAAAAAGGACGCCTGCGCGTCGCTGCCGGAGTAGGGGTAACGAGCGACACGATAGAACGTATGCAGGTGCTTGTTGATGCAGGAGTTGACGCCATTGTCATTGACACCGCCCATGGCCACTCCAAATCCGTAATCGAAAAACTGAAAGAAGCCAAAAAACTCTTCGCCGGTATCGACATCGTCGTAGGCAATATCGCTACGGGCGAAGCCGCCAAAATGCTGGTCGAAGCAGGTGCCGACGGCGTGAAAGTAGGTGTCGGACCGGGATCCATCTGCACAACACGCGTCGTAGCCGGCGTAGGAGTACCCCAACTCTCCGCCGTGTACGATGTAGCCAAAGCCATAGCAAATACGGGAATCCCCCTGATTGCCGACGGCGGATTACGCTACTCGGGAGATGTGGTCAAAGCGCTGGCCGCAGGCGGGTTCTCCGTCATGATCGGATCCCTGATTGCCGGAACCGAAGAAAGCCCCGGCGAAACAATCATATTCAACGGGCGCAAATTCAAGTCATATCGCGGCATGGGATCGCTGGAAGCAATGGAGAACGGCTCCAAAGACCGCTATTTCCAAAGCGGAGAAGTAGACGTAAAGAAGCTGGTACCCGAAGGAATCGCTGCCCGCGTACCCTACAAAGGAACACTGTACGAAGTAATCTACCAATTGACAGGCGGGCTACGCGCCGGAATGGGCTATTGCGGCGCTACCAACATCGAAAAGCTGCATGATGCCAAATTTACACGCATAACAAACGCCGGAATAATGGAAAGCCATCCGCATGACGTGACCATCACAAGCGAATCGCCCAACTACAGCCGCCCGGAATAAAGCCATTTACCATTTACAATCCAATGTCGTTTAGTTAAGTGAAATCCTTCGGCGTCTTGATATGATTTTTGTAAAACACATTTTTCAATAGTTTGTATTTAGCTTGTAAAGCATTAAATTGTCCTATAAACAAAGGGGATTCCCTTTCTCCAAAAGCGAGCGATTATAGAACAGGGTTATTAACAAACATATCAGGATCATTGCTGTCCCATTAAAATCACAAAGTGTTCTTTGAAGTATTTGAAATTTAGTTATAGGGGTTTTTCGAAAAAACGGATTTCAATTCAGACCTTTGCAAATTCTAATAGATTTGCAATGCATAAGGACAAATTCGTTTTTGCTTAACTCATAGCCTTTCTTGATTTGATTATTGCTTTGGGTGCTCATCGCTCCAAGTGTTATCATTTAGGATTGGGTAAGAATGTGTCAAAATCATCCTTGGCTCGAGCGAATCAAGATAGAGATTAGCGTATCTTTGAAGAATTTGCTTACTTCCTTGTAAATGAAGCCAGGCAGAAACGTGCCACAGACATCTTCAAGTTGGGAGGAAATGTATATGCTTTTGATTCCACAACAATCGACCTGTGTCTAAATGTCTTCTGGTGGGCAAAGTTCCAAAAGAAGAAAGGCGGGATTAAAGTTCACACCTTGTATGATGTGGAAACTCAAATTCCGACATTCTTCCATAATTACAACAGCTTCTGTTCATGACTCGAAGACGATGGATAAAATTCCTTATGAATGCCGTAAGAATACAAATCTATGCCGCTATATGTGCCTACTCTTTGGTCGTAATCATTCAGCATGATATGGAACTTGACAGAAGCACATATGAAGTTCTCCAAATCCTAAGCATATCACTGACCGATAAAACTCACTTAAAAGGCCTCTTTAACAAAACTAATTTTCAATATGACAAAGAATGATGTGACTCTAATGAGCCATGTTTATTTAATTTTTAATACGTTCCAATTTTAATGGGACACTAATGAAAACCACTTTCAAATTTATGGATTATCCGTGAAAGCAGGTACACAAACCAGACTACAATTTGTAGTCTCAATACTGTTTTTTTTGTGTCCTTTATTTCGAAATACCTCCATTTAAACTGCTTCCTTTGTCAATACAAAAACTTATTTCATATATCACTAAAAGCCTTTCAATAGCTGAATACAGAGCAATTATAAAAAAACAAAAAATAAAACAAATAAACTGCTTTTTAAAAAATAGGGATCAAGTCTATTAAACGATATATACCACAAGGACAAACGATAGTGATAACAATGCCAAGAATATGCCGGCACACCCAGCATTATTATTTGTGGCGTGCGTGTCCTTATCGTCATTACCGTATATATCCTCGCGAAATTCATCCTCGTTTATCATCCGATACAACAAGTCATCATCTATCGCTTGTTGGCGTGCTTCTTCTTGCTCGTCCATTAGTTGGCTTAATTCGTCGTCCATAGCATAATTTCTTATAGAAAATAAACTTTTTGCGCATATCACCCATAGTCTTAAATGGAGGGTATCGAAAAAAGTCCCTCCAAATATAGTATTTATCTTAAAATTATAAATAATGGATGAATTAAAATTTCCTCAAAAAACCTTTCTTATAACACACTTAAGTTTTAGAAAAATTGCTTGAGGATTTTCATAGCCATATGGATTGAATTGCTGGTTTTTCAATATTTTTTTTATAATCAGATTATCAATAGAAATGGAATAAAGTGTTATATTTTTGTTTGTTATGTTCTTCATCACCTTGATCAATTACTATCAATTTTCCATTTTTGAATACAAACATATGATTTGCTACTGTAGTACTCCAAGACCAACCTCCATCATCCCACGTTTTTTCTTTATAAAAAAGTATTTCTTGTAGATTTTCATCTATGTCATATTTTGCTGTTTGCTTATACGGCTTACCACAAATTTTAATAACTTGTTCTTTTGACATGCCTAAACTAACCTTACTTGATAATACGGTCGTTGTTTTACATGAACTTAATGAAATACACACATAAACAATACTCAATAAAAAAACTACTCTCTTCATTTTCACTTTCCCTAATATGTGTCGGGCGCAACTGTTAAATTTATCCCACTCTTCTGGCTTCGCAGGTTTGCCTTGTTTTGAACTAAAAGTTATTGCCCCTTATCCTCTAACGCACATAAAAAAGCGTGGACAATTACTACATTATCTGTTCTTGAGGCCTTAATATGCCTTGCTACCAAATATAATGAATAAAACCCACGTCGTTTAGCGTGAGCGCCTTCACTTTATTCTTGGTAGCTCTGGAATTTCCTAAGTTTCAAGAACAAGAATATAAGCTAAACGCTTTTTTCAATATTTTAAAATGTACGTATTCTTACGCTTTTTTATTTCATAGGCAAATTATTTTGCTGTTTTCCATTTGCGAAAGTATAAATTTTCCTATTCATATAAAAATATCACACAAGATTTATTTCCAGCTATTTCTTTGCTTTAACCTCTTCATACATCTGATACCAATAGACAGCTTTCTCTTTCCATTCCTTGTATTTATGGATGAAATTTCCGGCAAAAAGGCAAAAACCGTTTATATATTTGCCGAAGCACTCCCTCCAAAAGACAACGCCATTTCCTGACTTCGTCTATGCGTCACCCAAATCACAGACAGAGTCGAAAAGTATCTTTATGGCTTTCCTGCTCATCCGTGAGGAAAAGTGTTTGTGTGCGTACCCTATTGTTTAATGGCATATTGATTCGTATGGTGGATAACCCATGATACTGATCTATGACTTCCCACGCCGGCAGTTCAGTATTGGTAATGTAGCCTTTCAGCCCGTCCCATAGTTTGTCCGCATCAATCTTTGACTGATCCAATATCACAGCTACTTCATTCTCTAATCTCAAAAATTTGTTGTAGCCCTGCTTATTAATGTGCTCTTTCTTAAGAACACCACTGTTGTATGATTTCCGCAGTCTTTCGATACTTTTCTCTCTGTTATGAGCATCCTTTGAAGCTCCGGCGGAAGAATAACCCAATATCAATCGTTCACCATTCTTCCGCCGATACTCATGATATACCTTATTTTCTTTAAGAACAACTTAAAATCCAGTCACAAACATCCTTGTTTTCATTTTTGATTCTTGCACCTATTATATATTTGTAGCCTGCTTTCCGTAACAGTTCGACATTCTTTTTATTCATTAAGCCCGGAATCCGCCACTATGACAAAATCCGTTAAAGAAAAACGCTGTATGAAATTGTCGATAACAGGAATCATGGTACGTCCTTCGTATTGGCTTCCACAGAATACGGAATAGGATAAGGGATACCCACCGGCGCTGACCAGCAGGCCAAGTTCTATTTGAGATTCCTTATTCTTACCATCCTTTGAAAAGCCGGGCTGACGTAAGATGTCCTGTCGACCGGTCTCAAAATAAAGTGTGGTGACATCATAAAAAACAATACCAATTCTTCCTCCAAGTATTTTCAGGCTGTGTTCCACACTGATTTGTTGTATCAACTCGCGCCTGGTGGCATACAACCTGTCCATATACTTGTATATCCAGTTAAGCTCCAAGTCTTCATCGTAATAGGATTTTAGATAAGCCACAGTGGCAAGTTGACTTGCCGGTTGACTTATACGTGCTATGACCAAATGACGAAGAATATCATCCTCAATACGGTTGAATCCGATACCGTCATATATCCGGTTCAGCAGTAGTTGAGTGCCATTAATCAGCACGGAATCCACCTTACTAAGCATTCTCTTTGTTTCTATTGCCTCCTGCATCTTCAAATCCGGTTCTGTAAAGTCTAATAATTGCTGCCCGCCATATTCCTCCATCCACAGGCGGGCTTTAAGGTACAGTGCGGCAACTTCGAATTCGGATTTGGCGCTGCCAAAACATTGAATTTCCTTAAATTTCCCATTGCTCTTGTCTACGACAACAATGCTGATACTACCCGAACGATTCTTTTTCTTACGTACAAACATAACTCAAAGATAACAAAGGACGCCTGCATCACCCAAATCACCCGGAAATATTTTGTATCTGATTGATAATTATACAAAAGAGGAATTCGACCAGAGCGGCCAAGTCTTTCAAGAGAGCTTTCATAATAAGTTAATTTTAAGTAAGTAAATGTTCATAGTATTGATCTCATTGAGCTGGCGAGACTCTCCGACACTTCGGCACTATTTCAATAAACCATTGTCTTCATCGCTGTTTTCAATGCGCTTGTAGCCACTTTCGCGCTGGAGGCCGAAATTAAAGTTCCATGATAGCTTCAGCCTGAACGAGGCTTGGCTGTCCGGACTGTACTGGTAGGTATTGCTTGACAAGTAGCGGTTTAGTTCCACGTTCCGGCGGCTGTAGGGTCCAAGCTGCCAGTGCATTATTCCTCCAACTTTTAGCTCTTTCCACTGGTAGTCTATCCCAACCGAAGCGGTTTGTTCACGATACATGATCAGCTCGGACAGCAGCAGTTTCATGCGGGTTCTTACCTCGCCGGAAAGGGTGAAATGCTTGTGTGTTCCGCTTATACCGGCATTTACATATGCGTTATTGAGCGAATGTGAGTAATCTTCCGTCTTGTTTTTTATGAAACGGTAACCGCCGCGGGCATACATGCTCAGCCGGCGGTTAAACGGCGAATACCGGAAATATCCCGTAACGTCAACGCTATGCTCGGCTTTTCCGTTCTGTTCTTGAGAGATAAATTTTCCATCTTCACGGAAAATGTTCCTCAACATCGGGTTGGTAGTAAAAATATAATCTACATTGAGGCTGGATCTGAAACTGTTGTGGTCGAACGAAAAATCCAGCATGTTATTGTAGCCGGTTTCCGGTTTAAGACCGGGGTTCCCGCTGCGTATCCGGTATCCGTCTTCTTCCAGCCGCACGGTATTCAGGCTGCCGGGAGACGGGGTTTGCACCGACACCCTGCCTTGGTAGCGGAGGTCTATATTCCGGCTGAACGCATAACCCAGCCGTAAGCTAAGTTTATACTTGAGGGTCGAGCTGTTGGCGGCCTGTATGTTTTGCTGCAATTTTCCGCCTCCGCTTATCCCGTAACTGAATTTATCCTTGCTGGCCGACCATTCCGCATAAGCATCCGTAACATACTGCTTCATTGTATTTTCGTAGTCTTCGCTGCCTTTATAACTGTTGTCCATGAAACTCATGCTCTGCTTCACCCCCATGCCTATTTTCCCTTTTCCCAGCCCTTTCTCATAGATGGCTTCTGCGATCACCGAGTATTTGCTTCCGCCAACATCCGAAAAGACGTCTGTTATGGTGCTGTTGTCCTCCCTGCTTTCAAGATACCGGTTGAACGTGTTGGTATCAAAATAGTTTGCAACAATATCAAACGCGAAAAACTGCTTGTTCTTCCCCTTCTTTTGGAAATACAGATTGAAGGCGGGCTTCCGGTCTCGGTATATACTCGAATCCTGCTGGATGGTATAGGCGTCGGGCTGTGCGCTCGAATAGATCCTGCTTTTCCCGATACGAACGGGTTGGCTGAAGTAATTGTATGACATCTTGGCCAGGAATAAAATACGGCCCGGATCGAGGTAGCTGTAACTGGCTCCGGGGCTGTATACCGTTTCGCGGGAACGGGCCGGAATGCCTTCGCGGGTGCGGCGAAGTGTTTGGCCGTCTTCGAAATTCAAAACCTCTTCCTTTATAGAATATTCTTTATTGAGATTTGCTATTGAATACCATCCCCAAAAGGCAAACTCCGATTTTCGATGGTTGATCTTCAGGTTTGCCGTTCCGCTGGCTACATCTATTTGAAAAGCATTGATGGAAAACAGTTTAAGACTACCACCCGACTCCTTTTTCTTCACATAAATATCAATGACTCCTTCGGCTTCACCGTATCTCATCGAAGGCATATCGTGGTATTCTATCTGCGTCACGAGTTTGGGATCGATAGTCTGCACGTCTATGGCGGTAGCCGGGGCGCCGTTAATGCGAAGCTGTATGCTTCCTCCCTTGATTCCCGTAATGGAATTGTCGATTTTGCTTACGATAACCCCGCTCAAACCCATCTTGTCAATAAGCTCTATTCCTCCGGCCGAATTGTTTTTTTCAAAATCGTTGGGGAAATGTATTTTCCGGTCAAACTTGTTTATTACACGGTTGGCCAAAACGGTAACTTCTTCAAGCTCTTCTGCTTTCTCATTCAAAACGATCTGTAATGAAGCAATGTCCCGCACGGCATTGTCAATGAGTATCCGCGTATTTTCGTATCCGATGCCGGATGCAGACAACCGGTAGCTGCCCTTGGGAACCGCAGACAGGACAAAACGGCCTTTTCCGTCCGTCGAAGCCGTCTTCACCAGCAGGCTATCGCTTGATGTGTACAAAAGAATATTTATATTAGCAACAGGCGATCCTGCCGTATTGCTAACTACCCCTTTCATTGTGATTTGGGCGTGCAATGATAGTCCCGCCAAAAACAGAATTAATAACAGGCAGAATCCTCTTTGCATCGGAGAATAATGCAGTTTGGTCGTGTTAGCGGCCAAGTCTTTCAAGAGAGCTTTTTTCATAATAAGTTGATTTTAAGTAAGTAGGTGTTCTATAGTATTAATGCATTTGCTCCTGTGCGGTTATCACATTTTGGGCATATAGACCAATGTCGACAGACAGGAAAGTGAAATACATTAAGAGAATTGTTCTTGAGATTAGAGTTTTCATACTTGTTAGAATTTAAATATACGAATTTATACGCGACAAGAAAAGTTTATATATATAAAAAGTCTAATTCATCGTATTAAAAAGTCTATACCCACAGTTTTAACATTTAATACCGAGGCCATCCCGCGCTTTTCGGGTTTAGTATGAGGCGGTAGCATATATACCTTCGCGCTTAAGTAAAGATACAATGCGGTCCAATTCTTCGCGCGTCGCCTTTTGCAGGTTGCAGCCCGGCGTCTCATGTTCAATGGTATAGATCATCACCTGTCGGGTTCACACCGATATGCAAATATGCGTAATAAATCCAATAAAGATTGCTCTATAAGATTTTTTTTAGCATAAAACGAATTGTATATTTTGCGTTGGGCATTCTGATTTTTGCGTTGGGCATTTGGAGTAAATGCGTTGGGCATTTCAACTTTTGCGTTGGGCATTTTTCAAGCACCGGCAAAGTCAGTCTTATCTGAACTTTGGAGTAAACAATGGCGTTCTTTTGTTCCTCTTTCTTTAAACGATCTGCTTCTCCAGATGGACAATTTATCTGCATCGCCCATTGTCAATTGCCAATTGGTTAAGTCCATTGTCAATTGCTTATCTTTGTGTCCGATGAAATACCGCATAGCCCGATATATAGAAAAGGAAGGGTTGTTTACCCTCCGCGATAATGTACTGCTTGCCCTGAGCGGCGGGGCGGACTCGGTTGCACTGCTACGCATTTTGCTGTCGCTGGGTTATACGTGTGGCGCCGCCCATTGTAACTTCGGCCTGCGCGGTGAAGAATCCGACGCGGACGAAGCGTTCGTGCGCCGGTTGTGCAGCGAACAGGGTGTTCCGCTTCATATTACCCGTTTCGACACCCGGACGTATGCGCGCAAGCATAAGGTTTCCATCGAGATGGCGGCCCGCGAGCTGCGCTACCGGTGGTTTGACGAGCTGGCGCGCACCTGCGGGTATACGGTTGTTGCGGTGGCCCACCATCGGGACGACAGTGTGGAGACGATGCTGCTCAACCTTATCCGCGGCACGGGCATCAGGGGCCTTGCCGGCATCCATCCCCGGAACGGGCTGGTCGTGCGGCCGCTACTGTGTGTCGGCCGGGATGAAGTGACCGCCTATCTGGCAGGCATCGGGCAAGCGTACGTCACCGACAGCAGCAATTTGCAGGACGACTACCGGCGCAACCGGATCCGACTGAAACTACTTCCCCTGATGCACGCCATCAACCCGTCGGTAAAAAGCAGGCTGTTCCGCACCGGCAATTACCTGAACAGTGTGGCGGCCGTTTACGACAAGGCCATCAAAGAAGGAAAAGCGCGGGTGTGGTCGGAAGAAGGCATCCACATCGGGGCCTTGCTGGCGGAAGTATCGCCCGGGGCCTTGCTCTTTGAGATCCTGCATCCGTTGGGATTCAATTCCGCCCAGGTGGAAGAGATCCTGCAGGCCACCGGCTCGCAACCCGGCAAGCAGTTCGTGAGCGGTTTGGGATGGCGGGTGGTCAGGGATCGGGAACGGATACTGATCCGGCCGGCCGAAAGAGAAGAAGATGCGCCGCCCTTCCGGCTCGCCTTTGAGGAAAAAGAATACACCGCCGGCTTCGTGATAGCCGCGGACAAGCGGGTTGCGTACTTCGATGCCGACAAGCTGGAGGGCGACTGGGTGGTACGCAAGTGGAGGAAAGGGGATGTCTTCGTTCCCTTTGGTATGACGGGGAAGAAATTAGTGAGCGACTTCCTGACCGACCGGAAGTTTTCCCTTCTGCAAAAAGAGAATCAATGGGTATTGTGCTGCGGTGAAACCATTGCCTGGGTGATTGGCGAACGCGCCGACAACCGCTTCCGGATAGACGGGTCTACCCGGCGCGTAGCGGTTGTGACGGTTATAGGGGAAAGCGTTTAGAAACGTACACCGATCGTCAGCATCAGCTGGTGCTTGTCGTTTTTTACGCCGGTTGCCGGAAGGCGGTTTTCGTAAAGCCCTTTATCCACATCGGCATCATAGAATGCATAGAAATCTTCCTTATACGTGTGGATCCTATAGGCCAGGTCGGCATAGAACGCCTTGCCGCGGTATCCGAACCCGAAGGTATAATTGCTGAGAGCTTTCGTATTGGCATAGTCCGTATCAGTGATGACACTGTTCTCGGGCAATTCCTTGAATGCTGTCTTTTTGAACGCAGCCGTGGACAGGTTGTATCCCGACCGGAATGCAAACCTGGAAGCAATCTTGTATTCGGCACCCAAGCGGATGGTATTTACGCCCTTCAACATATCCTTGGCCGTTCCGGTTTCCCACCACATTGAACCGCCCTGATAATCTGCATAACGGAACTTCGTGGACGAATAATCCTGGTATTCGTATTCGGCGCCCAGCGCCAACACGTTTCCTATCGTATATCCCAAGCTGAAGTTGAATTTCCATGGCGTGTACAGCCGGTATTTGAAAGAGGCGTCCCTGTAGTTCAGCTCGTCGTAGGTGTCGATACTACCGCTGATCAATTCGTTCGCGCCCTTATCCATATTGTCGTAGATAAGGAG
>JAITSN010000038.1 GCA_031287715.1 Mediterranea sp. (in: CFB group bacteria) | reverse complement strand
TCTGTTTCCTCGCTTGTTCTCATTATTATTTATATTTTTGCGGGCAAATCAAAAAACATTATTTAGTTAATTTATAACATGGCAAATGTAATAAAGTTACGTAAAGGCCTTGACATTAGCCTGAAGGGCAAAGCCGCGGCAGAATTTTTTTCTGTGAAGAAGCCGGAAACTTTCGCGCTTGTACCGGATGACTTTCCGGGTGTGACCCCAAAAGTGGTCGTCAAAGAACAGGAGAATGTAAAGGCGGGGGCGCCCTTGTTTGTAGACAAGAATCACCCTGAGGTGAAGTTTGTTTCTCCCGTAAGCGGGGTAGTGGTAAAAGTGGAGCGTGGAGAGCGCCGCAAAGTGATGAGTATCATCGTGGAGGCTTCCGTCGAGCAAAGCTACGTGGAATTTGGCAAGAAGGATGTTTCCGGGCTTTCTGCCGGAGAAATAAAGTCGGCACTGTTGGAAGCCGGCTTGTTTGCTTTTATAAGGCAACGTCCGTATGATGTTGTTGCTGACCCTTCCGTTAGTCCGAAAGCGATTTTCGTTTCCGCTTTTGACAGTAAGCCGCTGGCTCCGGATTTTGAGTTTGTGCTGAAAGGCGAAGAGCTGAATTTCCAGACAGGGCTTGATGCGTTGGCCAAGCTGGCGAAAACGCATTTGGGAGTGGGCGCCAGGCAAACGGCTACCGCGCTGACCCAGGCAAAGCATGTGGACGTCACGGTTTTCGACGGGCCTCATCCGGCCGGTAATGTCGGCGTGCAAATCCACCATATATCTCCCGTCAATAAAGGGGAGGTGGTGTGGACGGTCTCGCCGGAGGATGTGATCTTTATCGGCAGGCTGTTTAATAGTGGCCGCGTAAATATGACCCGTACGGTGGCCTTGACCGGCTCGGAAGTGACTCATCCGGCTTATTGCAAATTGATGGCCGGCTCTTCTTTGGCCGGTATTTTCAAGTTCAAGGTGAGCCGGGATATGAATCTGCGTTATATCAGCGGTAATGTACTGACCGGCAAACGGATTGCGGCGGATGGTTTCCTTGGCGCTTTCGACGGCCAGATAACGGTTATTCCCGAAGGGGATGGGGAGCATGAATTCCTGGGTTTCATTATGCCCCGTTTCAACCAGTTCAGCATGAGCCGTTCGTATTTCGGTTGGTTGCTGGACGTGATCCTGAAACGCGAATATACATTCGACGCCCGCATAAAAGGGGGTAAGCGCAATATGATCATGTCCGGCGAATACGAACGTGTATTCCCCATGGATATTTACCCCGAACATCTGATCAAAGCTGTGATCACGGCGGATATCGACCGTATGGAACAGTTGGGGATCTATGAAGTGGCTCCGGAAGATTTTGCTTTGTGCGAATTTGTTTGCTCTTCCAAACAGGAGTTGCAGCGTATCGTTCGTGCGGGATTGGACAATCTTCGTGCTGAAATGGCATAAAAAACCTCTTCACTCAAAACGAATAAACTAAATAAATTAATGAAAGCGTTAAGAAAATATCTCGATAAGATAAAGCCGCATTTTGAGAAAGGCGGCAGGCTCCACGCATTCCGTTCCGTATTCGATGGGTTCGAAACATTTTTGTTCGTGCCTAACAGTACGTCGGGATCGGGCGTGCATATCCACGATGCGATCGACAGCAAACGTATTATGTCCATAGTTGTCATCGCATTGGTGCCGGCTTTGCTGTTTGGCATGTTCAACGTGGGTTACCAGCATTTCACATTGACCGGCGCACAAGGCGGGTTTTTGGAAATGTTTGCTTATGGTTTCCTGGCTGTCCTGCCCAAAATCATGGTCTCCTATATCGTCGGACTCGGTATTGAGTTTGTTGTGGCCCAATGGAAGAACGAAGAAATCCAGGAAGGATTTCTGGTTTCGGGTATACTGATACCGTTGATCGTTCCGGTTGGTTGTCCGCTATGGATACTTGCCATTGCGACGGCATTCTCCGTGATCTTTGTGAAAGAGATCTATGGCGGTACAGGAATGAATGTGTTCAACGTGGCTTTGGCTACCCGTGCGTTCTTGTTCTTTGCTTACCCTGCAAAAATGTCCGGCGATGCCGTATGGGTATCCGGAGAGAGTATCTTCGGATTGGGACAGACTGTTGACGGGCTGACTGCCGCTACGGCATTGGGCGAAGCCTCGACCGCCGTGGCTTCCACGGGTTATCCTGCCTTTTCGTGGGATATGGTCATCGGTTTGATTCCCGGTTCTATCGGCGAAACAAGTGTTATCGCCATCCTGCTGGGCGCTGCGTTGCTTCTGTTTACAGGTGTGGCAAGTTGGAAGATCATGCTTTCCGTATTCGTGGGCGGCGCATGTATGGGATGGATATTTAATCAGTTCGGCCCCGACACGGCTATGGCCCATCTGCCTTGGTGGGAGCACTTGCTGTTGGGTGGTTTCTGTTTTGGCGCCGTCTTTATGGCTACCGATCCGGTTACCGCTGCGCGCACCGAAACCGGAAAGTATATCTACGGGTTTTTGATCGGAGTGATGGCCATCGTGGTTCGCGCATTGAATGCAGGGTACCCCGAAGGAATGATGCTGGCTATCCTGCTGATGAATATCTTCGCTCCGCTGATTGACTACTATGTTGTACAGGCTAACATTAAGCGCAGAGAGAAACGCATCGCCAAGTCTTAACCCTTAAACCGAAAAACAAATGAATACAAATAGTAATAGTTATACGGTTATTTATGCTTCGGTAATGGTTATTATCGTAGCGTTCGTACTCGCGTTTACTTCTTCCGTTTTGAAGCCGGTTCAAGATAAAAACATAAAGCTGGACAAGATGAAGCAAATCCTGAGTGCGCTGAATCTGAATACGAAAGGACAGGACGCCGAAGAAGTTTACAGGAACTATATCAAAAAGGATATGATCCTTGACGCCAACGGTGCTGTAAAGGCCGAAGAAGGCGGCTTCACCCTTGGGGAATCGAAAGATGAGTTTGTGGTTTACGTAGCCGAGGTGGAAGGGCGTACGAAATACATCATCCCGTTATACGGCAGCGGCCTTTGGGGCGCTATCTGGGGATATATCGCGCTGGACGAAGATAAGGATACGGTTTATGGAACTTATTTCTCCCATGCAGGCGAAACTCCGGGACTTGGTGCAGAGATCAGCACTCCGGCTTTCCAGGCGCCTTTCCGGGGCAAACATATTATGAAAGAAGGCCGGCCGGTGTCCATTGCCGTGGTAAAACCGGGTAAGGCCGTTAGCGACAGGGAGTATGTGGATGGCATATCCGGCGGCACGATCACCTCGGTTGCCGTTCAGGAAATGCTCAAGAACAGCTTGGCCGGCTACACCGATTTTTTAACGAATAACGAATAAAGGGAAAAAAGAATATGGGACAATTGTTTTCTAAGAAGAATAAAGAAGTATTCTCGTCTCCGTTAAACCTGAATAATCCGGTTACCGTTCAGGTGCTTGGCATCTGTTCCGCTTTGGCGGTTACGGCAAAGCTGGAGCCTTCTATTGTGATGGGGCTTTCGGTAACAGTGATCGTGGCTTTTGCCAATGTGATCATTTCATTGTTGCGCAATACGATCCCCAATCGTATCCGTATCATTGTCCAGCTGGTGGTGTGCGCTGCGCTGGTAACCATTGTCAGTGAAATATTGAAAGCATTTGCCTATGACGTGAGCGTGCAACTTTCCGTATATGTGGGATTGATCATTACCAACTGTATCCTGATGGGCCGCTTGGAGGCATTTGCTATGGCGAACGGGCCTTGGGAATCTTTCCTTGACGGTATCGGCAATGGCTTGGGCTATGCGGCTATTCTGGTTGTCGTGGGATTTTTCCGCGAGCTGCTTGGTTCGGGAACGCTGTTGGACATCCGTATCATTCCCGAATCATTTTATGAAATGGGATACCTCAATAACGGGTTGATGTTGATGCCTCCGATGGCGCTTATTCTATGCGCCTGTATCATTTGGGCGCAGCGCTCCCGCGAGAAAACGTTACAGGAAAAATAAAACTAAATGCTAAAAAAACATGGAAAGTAATTTATTGAATTTATTTATCCGTTCCATTTTTGTAGACAATATGATCTTCGCTTTCTTCCTGGGTATGTGCTCGTATCTGGCGGTTTCGAAGAATGTAAAAACTGCGATGGGACTGGGATTGGCTGTTACGTTTGTGCTGGTCGTAACACTTCCTGTGAACTACATATTGCAAACGAAGGTGTTGTCGCCGGGAGGTATACTTGGAAATGTCGACCTGACCTTTCTGAGCTTCATCCTGTTCATCGCCGTTATTGCCGGTATTGTACAGTTGGTAGAGATGGCTGTTGAGCGCTTCAGTCCTTCGCTTTATGCGTCATTGGGTATTTTCTTGCCGCTGATTGCCGTGAACTGCGCCATCATGGGCGCGTCCCTGTTCATGCAGCAGCGCATTACGATGGAGCCTTCCAACCCGCAAGCCATTACGGGCGT
>JAITSN010000011.1 GCA_031287715.1 Mediterranea sp. (in: CFB group bacteria) | reverse complement strand
GCTGTAGGGCTGTAAGGTCATAGGTTTTTAGCATTAGCATGACAGGCATGCATGATGTGAATCACAGCTTGCCGATTTTTATAAATAAGTAGACTCCTTACTCCGGCCCAAACAGCCGTGGTAAGAACGGCCATAACTCATGATGCGAATCACAGAAATGGCTTTGCTAAGCTTTTTGTTGAAAACATCCCCGTAGCCAAGCGTGGCGCGGGGAGTTTTATTTTAGAGGACAGACCGATCCCACAGCCTCACTTTTTTTAATAGCTACTAAGCATACTCACAAAACGTCTCTACAATAATTGCTACGAAGCGGAAATAAGGATAAAATTGCCTATTAATGATTTTAAACGCTTTCAAAATTCTTTCTTATGATTATCTTCGCAGTCAAATTATTCTTTTATACTACTTTAAATATCAAGCATGCAGTACTACAGAGATTACCGGAAAAAGAAAAAGAAGAAGACCGGCAAAATACTTGCGATCTTGCTCTCTCTGCTATTGGTCTTACTGATTGTAATTGTAATCAAAACAATAATCTATCCCTTTGCCAAGTTTGAAACCCCCGCAGTGACGGAACAAACCAATACCGGCGCTTCGGACGAAGCGGTTTGGCGCTTGGCAAAAGCCATTCGCATCCCCACGATAAGCCAAGACGCCGATAAAACAACCGACAACCCCTTCGACAGCTTCAAAGTGTACCTGTCCGAAGCCTATCCCGAAGTCTACAAGGCGATGGATACGCTGAGCATAAACAAATACGGTCTTCTATTCCACTGGAAAGGAAAAGATACGCTCCGCAATCCCATCCTGTTCCTGGCCCACTACGATGTAGCGCCCGTCGTACGGCATAAATGCGGCGAAGACATGTTCGGCGAAGAGGTCTTTCGTCCCGGCGATCCGAAGAAAGAAGCCATCGGCAAATACCAAACGGCATGGGACTTTCCTCCGTTCTCAGGTGCCGTGGCCAACGGACGTATTTACGGCCGTGGCACGCTCGACGCGAAAAGCATGATGATGGCCCATTTGGAAGCTGCTACAACACTATTGGCAAATAGCTTTCAACCTGAGCAAGACATTTGGTTCGCCTACGGATTCGACCAGGAAACAGGCGGAACGAAAGGCGCGCTTAAAATAGCAGAATACTTTAAGCAAAACAACATCACTTTCGATGCCGTTTATGGCGAAGGAAGCGTGGTCACCGCACCTGGCGTTGCGGGAATCGACCGCCCGGTTGCATTGGTGGGCATAGCAGAAAAAGGATCTTGCACGATCAGTATCACCGTGAAAGAAAAGGGAGGACATTCTTCCATGCCGCCGTCTAAAAGCTCTTTGGTCCTTGCCGCAGAGATCATAGAGAAACTGAACAGCAAGCAATTTCCTGCCGACATCATACCGCTTGTCAAAACCTTCCTGGATAATGTCGGAGGAGATATGAACTTCATCTCCCGCATGGCCATTGCCAATCAATGGCTACTCGAAGCGCCCCTGCTGAAACTCCTGAAGCAAGATCCGGCAACCAATGCACTCGTGCGCACCACCACAGCCGTAACGATGGTAAAAGGCAGCAATGCCCCGAATATACTTTCCACCACAGCCGATATTACAGTGAACTTCTGCATACTGACCGGCGATTCGGTAGGAAAAGTCGTGAATCACGTGAAAGAGATCTGCGACGGCTACGACGTCGACATCCGTGTAGATACCTCCTGTGAACCCTCCAGCCTTTCTTCGGAGAAAACCCGCGCCTGGCGCGCTGTCAAAAATGCTATCGCCAGACTTTACCCCGAAGCGTCAATGGTTGCCTGCATCGCTCTAACGGCTACCGATGCCCAGCGGTATGAAACAACCGGCAAGAACGTATACCGCATAATGCCCGTCTGTCTGAACGAATACGAGCAACGCACCATCCACAATGAAAACGAACATATCTCCTTAGAAAACTACGGCAGGATGATCGCTTATTACAAAAACCTGATGAAATTATTCGAGACGATAGAATAACTCCAAACGCAGCAGCATAAATTTACATTTTTTGAGTTTATGCTAAGCAAACCGGTCTTATCTGTTAATCAATGCTATAAAAAATTGTTTAAAGTTATGATATTTGTATAAGGTGGTTTACTTTATTATGTTTGTACTGTGTTTTTCATAGTATTAGATTTAAGGTTTAACGAAAGATGACTGCTTGTGATAAGTCGTCATCTTTTTTACTGAAGTGTTTTTTCATTTTTATAAGTTTAGTCGATAAGCTATTTTTAGTTTGTTAATTTAGAATGAGTTCTTTAAAAGTAAAAAGTCACGTAACTCGCTTCCTTTCTTACTTGGAAGCCTTTTGCGTGACTTTTACTTATTTTCCATATGCCATTATGATTTTTGTCCTATCTTTGGCCTGCTAATCCGATAAAAAATAAATGAATACCATTAAAACATTGTCCCATGAAAAAGATCTTGTATGCCGCACTTTCAGTTTCTTTCCTTTTCTCATGCAAGCAACCGGATACACCGCCTGTGCTCTATTCACAGGAGATGATCGAGTCCGTTGTGCTGAAAACATTTCGGAACAACAGGTACGAGCAACAACTCGCTACGGCGCGTTGGGATTACGTATCCGGTTTGGTCGCCTTCAGCATGTTGAAGGTATGGAAACAATATCCCGAACGTACACACTATTACGATAGAGTAAAGGCTTACGCCGATTCCTGCCTGAATGGCCGGGATACGGTAAGCGTAGGAGAAAGTAATGTTGACGACCTGGCGGCCGGAAAGATCCTTTTCACGCTGTATGAAACCGAAAAAAAGAAAGGAAACAAAGAAGATGCGGAACGATATAAAGCATGCGCCACCTTCCTTAGAAATAAATTGAAATATCACCATAAACGTATTGATAGCTCCAAACCGGGTGCGGGCGGATTCTTCCATAAAGCCGTTTACCCGAATCAGATGTGGCTGGATGGATTGTATATGGGGCCATCCATGTATGCCGAATGGCAAGCCGTGTTCGGCGAAGAGCTGGGAGAAGAAGACAATCTCCGGTCGTGGTCGGACATTGCCCTCCAGTTTACGACAATACACCGGTATACATATGATAAAAACAAAAAGCTGAACTATCACGGCTGGTCTGCCGACCCTGCCGATCCAAATTCGTTCTGGGCGCGTCCGGACGGAGAATTTAAAGGTTGCTCTCCCGAATTTTGGGGTAGAGGAATGGGTTGGTACTTCGCCGCTGTGATTGATGTTCTGGAACTGATGCCCGATACGCATCCCGACTATCCGAAACTTGTTTCCATCGCAAATGACGTTGCCGAAGGATTGGCATTGTATCAGGACAGGAAGACCGGATCGTGGTACCAATTGCTGCAATACGACAATCAAATGCAGAGCGATCCCATCGGTGATACCGTTGATGGCGAAGTCTACAACGCTTGCGATAAGCCTAATTATTTGGAAGCCTCGGCGTCGGCCATGTTCACCTATGCTTATCTGAAAGGAATACGTTTAGGTGTTCTGGAGCGGGAAACCTATCTGGATATTGCAAAAAGAGCATACAAGGGGCTGTTGGACAACTTTATCCGTAAAGAAGAAAACGGTGACTTGAGGATCATCCAGTCTTGCGCGTCTGCAGGGTTAGGCCCGGCCAAAAACCCTTCCAGAACCGGAACGATCAATTATTACTTGTGCGGTAAGGACGTCACTGTTACTCAAAACGAAGGTAAAGCAATAGGTTCGTTCATCATGGCCAGTTTGGAATTTGAGTCGGCGGACCATTAGCCTTAAAATTCGTGAAGAATATGGGGATAAAGCTAACTTTTTGCGCCTTTTTTCTTAATCAATGTTATAGTTGAATCAGAATGTTTTGAAGTGATGGAGAAATCAGATAAATTCGCACCGTGTTTTTCATAGTATTAGATTTAAGGTTAACAAAAGATTGGTCGCTCGTGAGAGTGGCCTTTTTTTTTGCTCCGAACTTTCGTATCTTTATTTTCCTTCGGCAACAGCTTGTGTCGTACCGCAACAGCAAACACGAATCGAACTGTTTTTGTACATTTGACCATTCAAACCTACTGTTATGAAAGAAATTGTATACGTCTTCTTAGGCGGAGGATTGGGAAGTGTCTTTCGTTTCCTTCTCCATTTGTTTATCAATGGCAGAGGCCCTGTTTCGGGCTTCCCCTGGTCTACATTCGTCATCAACGTGCTGGGGTGCCTTCTCATTGGAGTCTTCCACACCTTGTCCGCCCGTTTTCATCTTTCCGCCGAGACCCGTTTGTTTTTGACCATGGGACTATGCGGCGGCTTTACAACGTTTTCCACGTTTTCCAACGAAAACCTTTTCCTGCTCAGGGAGGGGATGTACTTTGCGCTGGCTTCTTATTTGGTTTTGAGTATCTTGTTGGGAATACTTGCCGTGTGGGCGGGCGCTTTTCTGGCCGGCAAGATATAACAGTTCGGTGAATATCCGTCCGGGCTTATTGGGAAATTCAGACCAATACCCCAGGATAGTTATATGGCAAACGAAATAATTACGTACCTTTGGCCGTCTCAAAAATTACGAAAGAAAATGAAGATACAAAAAATTATTGCAAGGGAAATCCTCGACTCCAGAGGCAATCCCACAGTAGAGGTAGATGTGGTGCTGGAAAACGGCATCGTGGGTCGTGCATCGGTTCCGTCGGGCGCATCAACAGGTGAGCACGAAGCGTTGGAACTGCGCGATGAAGACAAGTCCCGTTATGGAGGTAAAGGCGTATTGAAAGCTGTTGAAAATATCAACACCATCATTGCTCCGCGTCTGATTGGCATGTGTGCTTCGAACCAACGGGGTATCGACCATACGATGATAGAGCTGGACGGCACGAAAACCAAGTCGAAACTGGGCGCCAACGCCATTTTGGGCGTGTCTCTGGCGGTAGCTAAAGCCGCGGCCAATTACTTGGGAGTTCCTCTTTACAGGTACATCGGCGGTATAAACACGTATGTGATGCCTGTTCCCATGATGAACATCATCAACGGCGGTTCGCACAGCGATGCTCCGATCGCTTTCCAGGAGTTTATGATCCGCCCCGTCGGCGCCAAGTCCTTCAGTCAAGCCTTGCGTATGGGCGCTGAAGTGTTCCATGCGTTGAAGAAGATATTGAAAGACCGCCACTTGAGTACTGCCGTAGGCGACGAAGGCGGTTTCGCTCCCAATCTTAACGGCACCGAAGACGCTTTGGAGTGTATCATAAATGCCATCAAACTTGCAGGGTATACCGCAGGGAAAGAGATTACGATCGGGCTGGACTGCGCCGCTTCCGAGTTCTATAAGAACGGCGTTTACGACTACACCAAGTTTGAAGGCGCTAACGGTGCGAAGAGAAGTTCCCTCGAGCAGGTTTCTTATCTTGAAGAACTGATCGGCAAGTACCCGATCGACTCAATTGAGGATGGCATGAGTGAAAACGACTGGGACGGTTGGGGCGAGCTTACCAAACGCATCGGCGACCGCTGCCAATTGGTTGGCGACGACTTGTTTGTGACCAACGTTGAGTTTCTCCTTAAAGGCATCCAGAAGAATTGTGCAAACTCTATCCTGATCAAAGTAAACCAGATCGGTTCGCTAACCGAAACGCTGGACGCCATCGAGATGGCCCACCGCCATGGCTTTACCACCGTAACCTCCCACCGTTCGGGTGAAACGGAAGATACCACCATTGCCGACATCGCCGTGGGAACCAACAGCGGACAGATCAAAACCGGTTCGTTGAGCCGTTCGGACCGCATGGCAAAGTACAACCAGCTTCTCCGTATCGAAGAAAAGTTGGGCGACCGCGCCAGGTATGGTTATCTCAAATACTAACCCTTCTTCATAAATTAAAAGAGCAGCGGGCGAAAGCCCGCTGCTCTTTTTTGTTCCCTTTCGTTGAGGGTTTAGTGTGCTGTAGCTACGCGGTCGGACTTGGGATAGAAGTGTTTGGCGTAGTTCAGGTCATTCGCCTTGTAGAGCTTCGTGAGGTGGAGCAGGCGAAGGGTGAAGTCCGTGTAGTCTTTCTTCTCCGGCATGGTCCACTGCACTTCGGCAAGGGCGGCCATACGGGGCAGGGCCATGTATTCCAGATGCTCCGTGCTGGGGATGTATTCCGTCCAGAGGTTGGCTTGCGCGCCAAGGATATGTTTGGCCTGTTCTTCGGTGAGCGAAGCGGTCGGTTCCAGCGCATATACTTTTTCCAGCGGCAGATGTCCTCCGATAGCCAGCGGTTCTTCTTCCTTATGTGTCGATTGGTAATAGTCGAAGTAGCAATGCGTATTGGGGGTCATGATCACATCGTGCCCCATCTGTGCGGCTTTGATTCCGCCTTCCGATCCGCGCCAGGACATGACGGTGGCATTGGGCGCAACGTCTCCTTCGAGTATCTCGTCCCAGCCGATGATCCGGCGTCCCTTGCCGTTGAGGTGTTTTTCAATGCGGGTCATGCACCAACTTTGCAGGCGGTCTTCAGCTGTATGTTCCCGATCGGCTTTCAGGCCTTCGGCTTTGATGCGCGCCTGGCATTTGGGACAGGCTTTCCAGCGCACGCGCGGAGCTTCGTCGCCTCCTATGTGTATGTAGGTGGAGGGGAAGATGTCGGCGATCTCATCCATCACATCTTCAAGGAACAGCATGGTTTGGTCGTTGCCCAGACAGAGTACGTCTTCAAAGACTCCCCACTTTGTGGCTGTTTCGTACGGGCCTCCGGTGCATCCCATTTCCGGATAGGCGGCAAGTGCGGCCAGCATATGTCCGGGCAGGTCGACTTCGGGGATAACGGTGATGTAGCGTTCGGCGGCATACTCTACGATGTCGCGCGCCTGGTCTTGCGTGTAGAATCCGCCGTACGAAGTGTTGTCGTATTCTCCCGTATTGCGTCCGATAACGGTGCTGTTGCGCACGGAGCCTATTTCTGTCAGCTTGGGATGTTTTTTGATCTCAATCCGCCAGCCCTGATCATCCGTCAGATGCCAATGGAAAGTGTTCATATTGTGGAGCGCCAGCATGTCGATGTATTTTTTGACGAACTCCACGGGGAAGAAATGGCGGCTCACGTCGAGATGCATCCCCCGATAGGGGAAGCGGGGTTCGTCCTCGATGGTTCCGCACGGCAGCAGGATGGCCGCGCCTTGGGCTTCTGCGGGGAAAGCCAGAGCTTTGCGCAGGGTTTGCATGCCATAGAACACGCCGTTACCGGTTTGGCCTTCGATGGTGATGCCCTTGGTGGTGGCAGTGATCACGTATCCCTCTTTATTGGCGATGTCGGGATTGATGGCCAGCGTGATGGCGTTCTTCGGCCGTTCGCCTTCGGCAACGGCTTTCGTCTTGTGCACAGAGCCGGTAGATTGGCTGAGGTATCCGGCCAGCAGCTCCGCATTGCGTTTGAGCAGGCCGTTGTTTTCAGGATAGGCCACATGGGTGCTGCTGCTTAGCCGAAAGTGTTCGGTTTCCGTCACGTTCACCACTTTGGGAAGAGGTATGACCTGGTAGTCGGTTGTTAGCCCTTCGGTCCGGCACGAAGCGCAGACCAAGGCGATGGTACCCGCAAGGAGTACGCGATTAAGTTTATTCATCATAGCGTATACATTAAATATATGAGTAATATCTGCAAATATACAATTCGGCGTTGATTTTACCGTCTCCTTGTGAAGGAAAGTTAGCCGTCCGGAAGCGGAAGGCCGCTTCCAATAAATTAATTATATCCGATCTTTCTATACCGGTGCTTACGTTAAAATAGCATTAAACTTTCTACTTCCTTTGCTTTAGTCTTTCGTTTATTTACTTTTGGCTTATTATTTCTTTTGTTTTAGCTGATATAAAATTAATATGGATCAAAGAGAAGAGATTTGCCGGCTGGAATATACGGCGGCAAGAATGAGAAAGAGGCTGTTGGAGGTTGTTTACCAGGCAAAGGCCGGCCATATCGGCGGGGGATTGTCTGCGTTGAACGTGCTCACAGCCTTGTATTTCCATACGTTGAAGGTGGATCCCCGGCAGCCGGAGATGGAAAACCGCGACCGGTTTGTCATGAGCAAGGGGCACTGTGTGGAAGCGCTCTATTGCGTGCTGGAAGAAAAAGGGTTTATCACGCCGGAGCTTCTCCACACGTATGGGGCCTACAAATCGCCATTGGCAGGGCATCCCACGGTCAAGGTACCCGGCATTGAGGTGAACACCGGCGCTTTGGGGCACGGGTTGCCCATAGGGGTGGGGCTGGCTATCGCTGCGGTGATGGACAAGAAAACGTATAGGACTTTTGTTTTGATGGGCGACGGCGAGCAGGGCGAAGGCTCTATTTATGAAGCGGCTATGGCAGGGAGCCATTACAAGCTGGATAACTTGGTGGCTATCATCGACCGGAACGGGTTGCAGATTAGCGGCGAAACCGAAAGCGTTATGTCGCTCGAACCGCTGGCCAAGCGCTGGGAGGCTTTCGGCTGGGATGTGATCGGGGTTGACGGCGACAACATGGGGTGCATCGTGGAAGCGCTGGACGGCATCGACTTCCGGAACGGCAAGCCCCATCTTATCCTGTCCGAAACGACCAAGGGCAAAGGCTTTTCGTGTATGGAGAATGTGCTGAAATGGCACCACGGCGTGCCCAACGAAGATGAATACCGCCGGTGCATCGAAGAGGGGGATGCCCTCATTGCAGCGTGCCGCAACGTTTTAATGGAAAGATGAAAATGAAACAGACGATTCCTTGCCGCCAGAGTTTTACGGATATGTTGCTGGAACTCGGCAGAAAAGATAAAGATATTGTGGTGGTAACGTCCGACGCGAGAGGGTCGGTCACGTTGGGTGGTTTTGCAAAAGAGCTTCCGGGGCAGTTTGTCGAAGTGGGCATTGCCGAACAAAACGCCGTGGGCGTAAGCGCGGGCCTTTCCATGACCGGGAAGAAGGTTTTCGTGTGCGGCCCGGCCTGCTTCTACGTGGCCCGCAGCTTGGAACAGGTCAAGGTGGACGTGGCCTACTCGCAGAACAACGTCAAGATACTTGGCGTGAGCGGCGGCGTGAGCTACGGCGCGCTGGGCGCCACGCACCACAGCTTGCATGACATTGCCGTTTTGCGCACGTTTCCCGGGATGCAGATCATCCTGCCTTGCGACGCCCGCCAGACCCGGAAATTGGTGGAACGGCTGGTGAACGACAATCATCCGGCCTATGTGCGCGTGGGGCGCAATGCCGTTCCCGACGTATACCAGGACGATGCCTTCGACTTCCAAATCGGCAAGGCCAACATCCTGGCCGACGGCAACGACCTGACGCTGATAGGCACCGGCGAAACGGTCTACCACTGCTGCGAGGCGGCCAAAAAGCTGAAAGGGCAGGGCATAAACGCCCGCGTCATCGACATGCACACGCTCAAGCCCGCCGATACCGCCGCCATCGTCAAGGCCGCCAAGGAAACCGGCAAGATCATTACGGTAGAAGAGCACCACATTTTTGGTGGCTTGGGCGCCATCGTGGCCGAGACGGTAGTACGGAACCATCCCGTGCCCGTCAGAATAATGGGTATTCCCGACGAGAACGCCGTACATGGCAAGCCGCTGGAGATCTTCCGCCATTACGGGATCGACGCCGAAGGCATATACCACACCGCTGTTGAATTTTATCGAAACTGATACGTCATGAAGAATTATATCATAGCCATCGACCAGAGCACATCGGCAACGAAAGCCGTACTGTTTAACGACAGGTGCGAATTAATCTACCGTTCGACGATAACCCACGAACAATACTACCCGGCACCGGGATGGGTGGAGCATGATGCGGAAGAGATCTACGCCAATACGCTACGGGCGGTGAGGCAAACCGCAGGGAGCGGACACATCGAGCCGGACGCTGTTTGCTCCATCGCGATCACAAATCAGCGCGAAACGG
This sequence comes from Mediterranea sp. (in: CFB group bacteria), assembly GCA_031287715.1. GTDB lineage: Bacteria > Bacteroidota > Bacteroidia > Bacteroidales > Bacteroidaceae > Bacteroides. The sequence continues at coordinate 10,130 of JAITSN010000011.1, read as the reverse complement.
CAGTGGTGTGGAACAAAGAAACCGGCAAACCCGTCTACAACGCCGTGGTGTGGCAGTGCCGGCGCGGCGCGGACATCTGCGCCGACTTGATTGACCGGGGATACGCCGGAGCCATCAAGCGCAAAAGCGGCTTGGTTGTCGATCCGTATTTCTCGGCGAGCGGCATAAAGTGGATACTTGATCATGTTGAGGGCGCACGTGCGCTCGCCGCCGAAGGCAAACTGCTCGGAGGCACGATCGACTCCTGGCTGCTGTGGAAGTTCACCGGCGGGAAGGTGCACGCCACAGACTATACCAACGCCTCGCGCACCCTGCTGTTCAATATCCATAAGCTGGATTGGGACGACGAACTGCTGGCCCTGTTCACCGTTCCGCGCTCGATGATGCCCGAACCCCGGCCCTGCGATTCGGTCTTCGGCGAAAGCACCATCGAAGACATATTCCCCAAGCCGGTTGCCATTGCCGGTATGCTGGGCGATTCGCACGGGGCGCTGGCCGGACAGATGTGCTTCGACCCGGGCATGGGCAAGAGCACCTACGGCACAGGCTCTTCCGTCATGGTCAATATCGGCAGGAAAGCCGCCGCGGCCCCCGACGGATTGGTCACCTCGGTAGGGTTTGCAGCGTGCGGAAAGGTGCATTACGCCTTTGAAGGCAACGTCCACTGCACCGGAGCCACCATCAAATGGCTGGAAGAACAACTGCAACTGATCGGCAGCCCGCTCGAAGTAGAATCGCTGGCGACAAGCATACCCGATAACGGCGGGGTGTATTTCGTTCCCTCCTTTGCCGGACTGGGAGCACCGTGGTGGGACCCGCAAGCCAAAGCCCTGATATACGGCATGACGCTGGGCACCGGCAAAGCCCATATCGTACGGGCGGCGCTCGAAGCCATCGCCTACCAGGTGAAAGATCTGGTAGACCTGATGACCCGCCAGGCCGGCATCCCGCTGAAAGAGCTGCGCGTAGACGGCGGCCCTGCCAAAAACCACTTCCTGATGCAATTCCAAAGCGACATGCTGGGCGCCACCATAAACCGCTCCGGCATAGAAGAAGCATCCGCCCTCGGCGCAGCCATCATGAACGGCCTGGCCCGCGGCCTCTGGAAATCGACGGAAGAAGTTGCGGCGCTCCGGAAAACGGAACAGATCATCTCCCCCCGTATGGACGGAAAAAGCCGGACGCGACTCCACCAAGGCTGGCTCGAAGCCATCGGCCGGACGGCAGAACAATCTGTAAAAGCTATGTAATAACTAAGTATAAACCCATTTAAAAGCAACCCCATTATGAAGAACGGGAAAACAACCTTTGGCATCATCCTGGCTACCCGCAGCTATTTCAACTCCGCACTGGCCAAGGACGTCCGCAAGACATTGACGCACGTACTGACCGCGAACAATTATGACTACGTTATCCTCGACGACGAAGACACCCCGACCGGCTCGGGAAGTATGGAAACCCGGGAAGACGGCGTGAAATGCGCCAACCTCTTCAAGGAAAACCGCGAACACATCGACGGCATCATCGTGACGCTGCCCAACTTCGGCTTTGAAATCGGCGTGATCACCGCCATCCGGCAAGCAAACCTGAACGTACCCATCCTCGTGCAGGCCTGCGACGACGACAACAGCAAAGTCGACCTGGACAACCGCCGCGACGCCTTCTGCGGCAAGCTCTCCGTGTGCAACAACCTCTACCAGTATGGCATCCCGTTTACGGACACCACCCTGCACACCTACTCCATCCACAGCCCGCTGCTGCTTCAAGACATCCACCGCTTCGGCGCCGTCTGCCGCGTGGTGAACCGCATCCGCAACGCCCGCATCGGAGCCATCGGCGCCCGACCGGCAGGATTCCAAACCGTGCGCGCATCCGAAAAGATCCTTCAGCGGGCAGGCATCACCGTCGTACCGGTAGACCTGTCGGAAATCATCGGCAAGGCCGACGCCATCGGCGATACCGACAGCACACTGCTCGACCGCATCAACGAGATCCACAACTACGCCACCGTGCCCGTCGGCTACGAAAAGAAACTGATGAAACAAGCCAAGTTCGGCCTGGCGGTAGAAGAATGGATCGCAGCAAACAGCATCGACGCCGTGGCCATCCAGTGCTGGGATTCCCTGCAAGCCAACTACGGCTGCGCAGCCTGCCTGACCATGAGTATGCTGGGCGACCGACTGATCCCAAGCGCTTGCGAAGTAGACATCGCCGGCGCCATATCCATGTACATCCTCACGCTGGCCTCGGGCCAGGCCTCCGCACTGGCCGACTGGAACAACAACTTCGCCGAAGACCGCAACAAATGCGTCTGCACACACTGCGGAAACTTCCCCCGGAGTTTTATCAACAACAAACCGGAACTGGGCAACCTCGGCGTCCTGAGCCGCACGATGGGAACAGAACACACCTTCGGCGCAGTAAAAGGCAAGGTAGCCGCCGGCCCGTTCACCTATTTCAGAATCTCCACCGACGACCCCAAAGGCATCATCAAATCCTACATGGGCGAAGGCCGGCTGACCGACGACCCCTATAACATGGACGGCTGCATTGCCGTGACCGAAGTCCCCGACCTGCAAAACCTGATGAAGTACATCTGCAAGAACGGCTTTGAGCACCACGTAGCCGTATGCCGCGGCAACGTCGGGGGCATCATCTCCGAAGCCGTTGAGAGCTACCTGGGATGGGAGCTTCACAAGCACGAATAACACATTTACCATTTACAATTTACCATTTAATACCGGCGTAAATTGTAAATGGTATTAAATGGTAAATGAAAAGAATCTTCAACCCTCCATCGAATACTTTCTTCAGCGTTTAGATTTTGTACAAGCTCTTGCCAAAGTTTAGGCAAGTGCTTAAATTTTATATAAGCTATTGCCAAAGTTTAGGCAAGCGCTTAAATTTTATATAAGTTCTTGCCAAAGTTTAGGCAAGCGCTTAAATTTTGTACAAGCTCTTGCCAAAGTTTAGGCAAGTGCTTAAATTTTGTACAAGCTCTTGCCAAAGTTTAGGCAAGTGCTTAAATTTTATATAAGCTCTTGCCAAAGTTTAGGCAAACGCTTAAATTTTGTACAAGCATTGGGCAAAACTTTGCCCGTCTCTTAAATATTATATAATCGTTTGCCTAACCTTTATCAATAGCTTATACAAAATTTAAGCCCTTGCCTAACACAATATACGCCGGTATTAAATGGTAAATGGTAAATTGTAAATGAAGAGATGAGGTGTGTTGGCGCAGCCGCGTTAAGGACAGAAGCGGAAAGCCCGGAACGGAGCGAAACGAAGTGCAGCGAAGCGAGGACTTGCAGCGGATGGCCTGGGCCGCAGGCAACGCCCAAAAAATTGTCTATTGATTGTTTGTTTAGAGGCAGGCGACGAGGATTTGAATGGCTGCCAGGATTGTTATCATGGTTAGTTCTGCGCGGCGGTTGATTTGGATGGCTTTTTGCATGTCGCTGATGGTGAGTTTGCGTTCGTTGTGGCCGATGTAAGGTTTGTAGAGGGGTTTTCCGAAGTAGTTGTGGGGGCCTCCGAAGCGGCAGTTGAGTATTCCTGCCAAGGCGGCTTCCGGCCAGCCGGCGTTTGGACTGGTGTGTTGGCGGGCGTATTTGCGCAGGAAGGTGATGAGACGCCATTGCCGGCTGACCAGGAGCATGAGCGCTGCGGTGAGGCGTGCGGGGATGTAGTTTGCGATGTCGTCTATGCGGGCTGCTGTTCGCCCGAATTGGAGGTAGCGTTCGTTTTTGTATCCGATCATGGAGTCGAGTGTATTGATCATTTTGTAGGTCAGCATGGCGGGGATGCCTCCGATGAGGTACCAGAAGAGGGGTGCGATGACGCCGTCGCTGAGGTTTTCGGCCAGTGTTTCGAGCGCTGCTGTGCGTACTTCCCGGGCGGTTAATCGGGCGGTGTCGCGGCCGACGATCCGGGCGAGTTGTTGCCGGCCTTGGTCGATTGAGCGGTCTACTTCCCGGAAGGTTTGGCGGACTTCGCGGATGAGTGTTGTTCCGGCTAAGCTGTAGAAGATGAGTATGGCGCTGAGGGTGATGTGCAGCAGGATGGAGAGTTGCGCTGCGGCGTGCAGGAGGATGGCGGTTGCGGCGCAGGTCAGGAGGATGAGCGCGACGGCCCATGCTGTTCCTTTGTGTGTCCGGTTGGCGCCTTTGTTGAGGCGGTGTTCTCCCCAGGCGATGGTTTTGCCGAAGGCGACGACGAGGTGGGGGAGTTGCGGGGGGTCTCCGAGGATTTTGTCGGCTGCCCATCCGATGAGCAGGGGCAATGTGGTGGCGATGATTGCGGTCAGAGGGTTATCCATTGGTTGATGTGTTTTACGAGTTGTTTGTTTTCTTGGGGTGATTGGGTTGCTATGCGGAAGTATTCTTGGCTTAGTCCTTCAAAGGTTGATGCGTCCCGGATGAGTGTTCCGTGTTCTTCGGCCAGGTAGTTTTTTAGTTTTTTTGCTTGGCCGCGATGTAGTCGGGCGAGCATGTAATGTGTGTCTGTGGGCCATACGTCGATGGCTTGGGTGTTTTCCAGATCTTTTTTGAGTTTTTGGGTTTCGGCCAGGAGTGTTTGCAGGTCTGTGGTGTGAGTGATGCCGTGTTCTGTGATGTATAGTCCGGCTTCGATGGCCAGGCGGTTTACGGACCAGGGCATTCTGTTTTCCCGCAGGCGTTGTATCAGTCCGGCTTGTGCTGTGGCGTATCCTAATCGCAGTCCGGGTATGGCGTATCGTTTGGTCATTGAGTGGAGTTGTATGAGGTTGTGGTGGTTGAGGGCTTCTTGGGGTGTGAGCAGTTCTTTTTGGGTGAAGTGTTCGTATGCCTGGTCGATGATGAAGCAGGTTTTGGGGTTTGAGCGGATGAGTGTTGTGAGCAGTTCTTTGTCCCAGACGGTTCCTGTGGGGTTGTTGGGGTTGCATATCCATGCTGTTTGTGTGTGTGGGGGTAGGTGTTGTGGTTCCCGGATGGTGGTTCTTTGGTGTCCGTGTATGCGGCAGGCGTCTGCGTATTCGTTGAATGTGGGGATGAGGATGGTTGTGTTTGCTCCTCTGAATGTTTGTGCGATGAGGTAGATGGCTTCTGTTGCGCCGTTGGTGACGCAGACTGTTCCGTTTGGCAGGTTGTGGTGTGCTTCGAGTTTTTTTTCTAAGGTGTAGGGTTCGGGTTCGGGGTAGTTTGTTATGGTTCGGATCCGGTTGCAGAGGTGCCGGTTGAGTCCGTCCAGGTCTGCTCCGTAGCATACGTTGGAGCTGAAGTTGCTGGTGATGGGGCGGTTGTATGCGTAGATGTCGTCGCCGTGTCCTTTAATCATGGTTTGTCAGGATGTTGTAGATCTGTGGGAGGTCGACGTGGTTGCGTATGTGCTGGGCGAGTTTGTCGTATTGTTCTTCTTTGAATGTTCTGTGGTCGAAGGTTGTTTTTCCGGTTTTGCCAGCGAAGGGTTTGAGGAGGTAGTCGATGACTGCCGGATTGTCTAATATGCCGTGTATGTATGTTCCCATGCAGGTGTGGTCTTTGAAGTATCCGTCTGTTCGCGATTCTCCGGAGATAATGTTCAGGTGAGATTCCGGCGCTTGGTTTGTTCCGTTTACGGGCGCGGTTGTTCCCATGTGTATTTCGTATCCTTGGCAGTCGCCTTGGGCGTGGCGGAAGCGGAATTTCACTTGCCGGGTGACTTTTTCTTTTTGTATGCGGGTGACGACGGGCAGTAGTCCCAGGCCGGGCAGTTTTTCGATTTGTCCTTCGAGGTGTTCGGGGTCGGATATTTCTTGTCCCATGAGTTGGTATCCGCCGCAGATCCCCATCACGGTTGTTCCTTGGCTGTGCGCCCGGATGATGGCTTGTGCCGCTCCGTTTCGGCGCAGTTCGCAGAGGTCTGCCAGGGTGCTTTTGCTTCCGGGAATGAGGATGATGTCTGCTTTTTCGATCTCTCCGGTGTTGTTGGTGTAGAAGAGGTGTACGCGCGGGTCTCGTTCCAGCGCGTTGAAGTCTGTGAAGTTTGACAGGTGGCGGAGCAGGATCACGGCGATGTTTATTTTTCCGCCGGCTGCTTGCGCCTGTTTTGTTTGAAGGGCCAGGGAGTCTTCTTCTTCTATATATATATTGGTATAGTAGGGTATGATTCCCAGGACGGGTAGTCCGCAGAGTTCTTCGAGCATTTTTACTCCGGGTCGGAACAGCCGGATGTCTCCTCTGAATTTGTTGATGAGTATGCCTTTGATGTGTTGCCGTTCGTTGGCATTGAGCAGCATGATCGAGCCGTAGACGGAGGCAAATACTCCGCCGCGGTCGATGTCTGCGACGAGTATGACGTCTGCTCCGGCATGTATGGCCATGGGTAGGTTGACCAAGTCGCTTTCACGGAGGTTGATTTCGGCGAGGCTTCCGGCTCCTTCGAGGACGATGGGGTTGTAGCGTTTGGCTATCCGGTCGTAGGCTTGGCAAACGGCTCGCCGGAGTTCTTCCCGTCCTTCTTTGCGGAAGTAGTCGTAGGCGTTGCTGTTGCCGGCGGGTTTTCCGTTGAGGACGATCTGTGAGGTGTGGTCTGATGATGGTTTCAGTAGCAGCGGATTCATGTCTGTGTGGCAGGGTATGCCTGCGGCTTCTGCTTGGACGGCTTGCGCTCGCCCGATCTCGAGTCCTTCGGGGGTGACGTAGGAGTTGAGGGCCATGTTTTGGGCTTTGAAGGGGGCGGGGGAGTATCCGTCTTGTTTGAATATCCGGCAGAATCCTGCGGCGATGATGCTTTTGCCTACGTCGCTTCCTGTGCCTGCAAACATGATGGGATGCAATTGTTGTTTGCTCATTGGGGTTGTTTTCCTGTTTTTTCGTCCGGCGTTTCCGTTGCGGTGCGTTTGTGTTTGTAGGCGAATGATTGCCAGCGTTCTTCCGGCAGGTTTTGCTGTTGCATGTCGAGGCGCGCCATGACGAAGAGCAGGTCGGACAGCCGGTTGATGAAGGCGAGTATTTCGTGGGGGAGGGGGTCTTTCCGGTTCAGCGTCCACAGGCGGCGTTCGGATCTTCGGGCTACGGTGCGTGCGAAATGGCATTGGGCGGATACGGGGGCGCTTCCGGGGAGGACGAAGTAACTGTTGTCTTCCAGCTGCGCGGCCATCCGGTCTATCTGTTGTTCGCAGTAGGCGGCGAGGTTGCCGGAAAGTATATTGGGGTTTTTTTCGCGGATGGCCGACGGCGTGGCGACGTGGCTCATTACGGTCATGATCTCATATTGTATGTGGCGGAGCATTTCTTGCCAGGCGTGTTCTGCCGGAAGAAGGGAACGGATGATGCCGATGGCGGCGTTCAGTTCGTCGATGCATCCGTTGGCTTCGATTCGTATATCGTCTTTGTCTACGCGTTGGCCGCCGTGGATGCCTGTGGTTCCGCGGTCTCCTGTCCGGGTGTATATGCGTTTCATGGTTTATTCGGGGTGTTGGGGTCGTTCCACAGTTGCAGGATGTCTGCCTGGCCGAGATAGAGGTGTGTGTAGCTTGCGATGGTGTTTTTATACCGGAAGACCGGCGTTGCAACAGGTTCTCCGAGCGCATTATATACTTGGATTACGGAGGGCGCGGCCGTCCGGTCGTTTTCAAGCTGTGTATAGTGAAACTCGTGGCCGCGGAGCTGCTGCCCGTTGTATTCAAGCTGCCTGTATCCTAAGGTGAGGCGTTTTTTGTCTTTTGCCGTTGTGACGGTAAAGGGGAATATGCCGACCATGGAGCGGGTTTTCTTTTCGTCGGCGATTCCTTTGCTCAGGTAGATCATTCCGCCACATTCGGCAAGGGTTCGGCCGCCGTTTTCGATGTATTGCCGGACGTCTTCATATATATAATAGTTGCCGGTAAGTTCGCCGGCTCTTTTCTCCGGGTATCCGCCGGGCAGATAGAGCAGGTCGATGTTGCGCGGCAGCTTCTTGGCGGTTTCGGGGTTGAAGAAGACTACTGTTCCAAGTTCCCGCAGTTTGGCCAGCGTTTCTTCGTAGATGAAAGCGAATGATTCCCGGTTCTTGGCCACGGCTATGCGTAGCCTGCCGTTCTGCGGCTTTGCGGCGGGGGCGTCGCATACCGGGAGCGGGCACATGGTTTGCTCCAGCAGTAGATCCGTGTCTACCTGCTCTTCGATAAAGTCGGCCCATGCTTCGATGGTTTGCCTGTTTTCTTTGCGGCTGATGTCAAGCCCCAGGTAACGGGATTTCAGGCGGAGTTCTTCGTTGCGGCGGATGTATCCCAAGCAGGGTATGTCTATATCTTCGCAGGCTTTGCCCAGGCTCATCCGGTGCCGTTCCGATCCGGTGCGGTTGAAGATCACTCCGGCGATCCGCAGCCGGCGGTCGAAGTTCTTGAAGCCGTAGATCTGTGCGGCTGCCGAATAGGATGCGGACTTTGCATCTATCACCAGGACGATCGGAAGCTCAAGTAGCAGGGCAATATCCGCAGCGGATCCTTTCCGGCCGTCGTATCCGTCGAACAGCCCCATCATACCTTCTGCGACGCAGATGTCCGCTGCCTCCGAATAGCAGCGGTACAGTTGCTTCACATGTTTTTCGGAAGCCATAAAGGTGTCCAGATTAACAGACGGATGCCCTGCGGCGATTTCGTGGAAGCGGATGTCTATGTAGTCCGGCCCGCACTTGAAAGGCTGGACTATCTTTCCCTTACGGGCAAACGATCTCATTAACGCCATGCTCAAGGATGTCTTTCCTGTTCCCGAGGCAGGCGCAGCGATCAGAAATTGCGGACGTGTAATTGGTTTCATTGGCTTTATTTCGACCGAACAAATGTAATGTTCTCCGGCGGATTTCGCAAAATCCTTCTGCGTCTTGATGTGATTTTGATAAAACACATTTTACTTGAATACTCCCTCTCCTTTGACCCGGGTTGGGGTGAGGCTGTCGGTGCGAAATCTAGTTTTATATAATGGGCAGTTGTGATTCACATCATGAACTGCCTGTAATGCTAATGCTAAAAACAAAGGCACGGGGTGAGGCTTCATTCTTGAACACAACGCACCGGATACCCGTACGCCCGAAGGGCGCCGTTTTGCGAGTTGGTGATGGTGCTTTCGAAGTTCATGAACGAGGCGAAGTCGTTGATGCTATCGAACGGCGACGCACTCCAGTAGTTCCCGGTGATGCCTACGTTGACGACATTCCCACTGCTGCGGTAGCGGTACCCGGTGGCGGGGTACAACGCATTAGTGCCCCAATTGTAACCACTGGAAAAACCGCTACCAGTAGAAAGCATTCTATACCAAGGGCCGGTGGCAGTTGACATACCATAGTTGACCGGAACGCGCCAACCTGAAGGACAAGGATCGTAAATCGTCTTTGTACCACCATTATATGAATGGCCCCACAACGTACTATCACGGGAAGCATAAAGCCAATCGGATTCCGAAGAAGAGTAAGAGTCTGCAGTATAGAATACACTCGGATTCTTGATGGTATTCGCAACCGTACCAACAGTAGCATCTGTTTCGACCGCTGTGAAAGAACCACCACCTGGCTGGGTAGCACCAGGAGCCAAGGTAGCAGGAAAAGGATCCTTTCTGCCCCACTGGTAGAATAAACCGCGGGCGGCAGCGGTAAGCCCGGCAGCAGTTGCGCCCAGATTGCGATCCATAAAGACGAAATACCCGTCGGGACTACTCTTATTATTGGTGTTCTTTGTATTGGTAAAAGTTTCGGCGCCCGTATAATCAGTCACCCAAATATGGTAAGACCAGACTGTTTCTCCATTATCCGATCGGAAGATCTTCACCACAGCATTACCGGTAACGGAAGCATTGGTTTTCACCGTTACCTCAGCCGTATTGCCGGAACCGGAAACAGAAGGCGTACCGTTGATAACCAAAGCATCAGCCCAAACTATAGCTGCGGTAAACGCTCCGGTATACTCGCCGTCTGTATGCAATGTGGTGGTAAAGGCTTTGTTTTCATATGTGTAAGCGCGCGAAACAGGGAACGTCACCTCGGCGCCCGGAGCAACGATATAACAATTGGTCATACCGTCGACGACCTTTGTAGCTGCATTCAGCACAAAGGTAAACGAATAGGAATAGCCCGCATTGAAGGTAACCGTATTGGGCAGCCCGTAAACCTTTTCCTCGCCGTCGGCGGTGGTGAAG
>JAITSN010000034.1 GCA_031287715.1 Mediterranea sp. (in: CFB group bacteria) | reverse complement strand
GGAGATACCCGAAAAGAGTTGTTAGCCGGAAGCCGTTACCTGCTTTTCAAGTCAGGGGAGAAATGGACGGATTCCCAGCGCAAACGCTCCAAAATCCTGTTCGAGCAATATCCCGACATAGAGAAAGCTTATTCGCTCTCCCACAGCCTGCGGATGATATTTAATAAACGTTCCATCAAAGACAGCGCCCGCCTAAATATGGCCCGATGGTATAATAAGGTTGAAGAAGCCGGGTTCCACTCCTTTAACGTTATTGCAGCCACTTTTTCCTGACTTCGTCATCGTGTCACCCGGAAATTTTCATCAAATAATTTAGCGATACGCTGATGTCTTGGCATGAGCATAGTTTTGCTTATAGTTTCTTTGTTTTGGGGTAATCGTATTTGGATTGTTGTTACGGTTTGTGCCAATGCCGGCACTTTGTCCACGCTGAGCCCGATACTTGTCGTTTTCAGTATACGCTCAAGCTCTTTATAGACTTTCAATGCGACAAAGCAGATACAAACGTGTGCCTCGATTCGACGACGAGTGAAGTGAAACATTGGACGTATCTCAATCTTTGATTTTGCTATGCGGAATGCTCTTTCCACATGCCACAAATTGTGATAGGCCGAGTAAACATCCTCTGTCGGGATACTTGTATTTGTCAGGTATCCTTTCAACCCGTCCCAGCGTGAATCATCCTCAATTTTCCCATAGTCAATACTGACTTTCACATTACCTTCCATTGTAAGGAACTTATTGTAGCCTCGCCTGTTGATATTACTTTTAGTCAATGTCCCCCTCTTATAAGATTTCTCTAACCTGTGCAGGCCTTTCTCCCGGTTGTAAGCATCCTTTTTTGCACGATCATCCGTATAGCCGACCAGTAAGCGACGACCACTTCCTTTGTCATATTCAAGCATTTGACGGTTCATTTTCGGCTGTTGCAGAATCCATTCTTTTATCTTACTGCTTTCGTTCTTTATTTTAGCTCCGAGAATGTATTTATAACCTTCTGCCTCCAGTGCGGCTATATTTGCATTGTTCATCAAACCCGAATCAGCCACTACAATAAAATCGCCAAGATTATATTTCTTTACGAATCCGTTGATTGTCGGAAGCATAGTATGACCTTCATATGTGTTGCCTTCATGAATACAGTAAGCCAAAGGGTAGCCATCAAGACTTACCAACAACCCGAGTATAATCTGCGGATGACTGTGTTTGCCTTCCTTGGAAAATCCGCTTTTACGCAGTTCATCTTCATAATCCACTTCAAAATGCAATGTTGTGACATCATAAAACAGTACGCCAATATCCCCTCCAAATAAGTTTGATGTGTGTCGAACACTGTTCTCCTGGACTATCTCATGTTGATGACCACTGAGTTTATCAAGATAACGATATATTTTAGACAAATTCACATCTTCGTCAAAATGCTTCTTCAGATACTCAACTGTGGCAGCCTTGCTTGCAGGATAAAATAATCGAGCCTTGACCAGTTTGCGGAATATCTCATCCTCTACCCTGTTAAAACCTGCACGGTCAAATACCTGATCAAGAATTAAGTCTGTTCCATTCAGCAGAATGTTGCTGACATGAGAAAGTACGCGTTCAACCTCCTCCGGTTCCTGTTCACAGGTCTTACGTTCTTCTCCGAATAAATCCAACCGTGGTTGACGACGAATTTGTTCCTTCTCTATCCACTCTTTACCTTGAATTACAAAACGTTCTATTTCGCAGGAATCGCTGGAGATGCCAACGGTGATTAGTTCTTTTATCTTGCCACCGAGCTTCTCCGCCACAATCACTCCTATATTTCCTGAAGGATACTTTTTCTTACGTATAAACATGATTTTCATCTCCGTGTCACCCAATATCGGGTGACACAAAAATACAAGTATTTGTTTACCTGCTTATTACTAAATAAGGAGTTTTTGAGCGACGAAGTCAGGAAAAAACAGGCTCACCTGCAAAACCCTGTGTTTGTTCTATAGGTCAAAAAAGGGGAATGATTATCTTTGTAGTCTATGAAAGCAGAAAATTCTTATGTAAAGTTGTTTCAACTCATTCTTCCGGTGGATATCGCCCTGTTTTTTGATTTGGTTGACGTAGTAGAAGAAGCCGTGACAGATAGACGGGAACTTCATCTGTATTTGGACGAAAAGCCAGTTGTTCCCACCGGTTATAAATCTACCGACCTTTCTCCCAATGGTTTTTATGAGGGCGGAAGTATTCAAGATTTTCCGATACGTGACAGGCGTGTCCATTTGCATGTTCGCCGTCGGCGATGGTTGTATAATTCAACAGGCAAAAGTGTATCGAAAGACTGGGGTTTGGTCGCCCAAGGTACCCGCCACTCGAAAGAGTTTGCGGCTTTTTTAAAAGGGTTGCTTGGAGAAATACCCGATTACGGCCCGCTCTCTTGAGCGTTTTTTTCATGTCAGGGGGATGAGTTTGAGCGTCAATACAAAGAATATCTGAGTGGTTATCGGAGTTGGGATCAACTTTCCCATGCGCAGGAAGAGGCTGTAAAAACAAACTGTGTCAAAGGAGAGAAAAATATTATTTTTGTAACACAGTTTATATATGAAAAAAGAATTTGATTTTGAAAGTATCAAGAAGCAAGCCTTAGAACAACTGAAATCAGGCAAGTCTTTATTAGGCAAGGATGGTGCATTTGCCCCATTGTTGGAAAACATTCTGAATGCCGCCCTGGAAGGAGAGATGGAAGTTCACCTGGACGAGCAGGAACGCATGTCTGGTAACCGTCGTAATGGTCATACCAGCAAGCAAGTACAGACT
>JAITSN010000032.1 GCA_031287715.1 Mediterranea sp. (in: CFB group bacteria) | reverse complement strand
TAGGATACCGGGTTAGGGAATTCATCCTGTAGATGTTCACAAACATAGAAAAGATAAAAATGTTTGAAATTTCTATAACCCTCTAAATGAAAATAGATCAGGATCGTTATGATCTCACTTTCACTCATGCGGGAAGGTCGATAATAGCTCCGTTCTGCTATTCGGCCTTCCAATTGATGCTTTTTGACCTCCAAGCTGAATTCTTTGCAGAAATCATCTGCAATACAGAATATTTCAGTAATTTTATCACGGGTAAACATGTTAATAATTTTTGGTTACTTGTTTGATTATCAGCTATAATATACTGAAAATGTGGCTGTTTACCTAAACTTCGTATTAGAAAAATTTCGTCGAACTCAGATTTATAGTTATAATAGTCAATATATTCTCTGATAGAGCTTTTATGAAGTTCTCGGCAGATTCAAATGTTTCATTATACAAGAGTTCCGACTTCATAATACCAAAGAAGTTTTCAACCATAGCGTTGTCGCGGCAGTTTCCTTTCTTGGACATACTTTGTGTTACGCCCTATTTCATCAATTTGGTTCGGAATCCAAAATGATTCGGCAGTGTTTCGGCGCTTTATACATTTACCATTTTGTATTCGTTATATAAATGGTCAAGGATCAATGTTTTTGGTTTACTTTTGCCACTGAATAACTAATCTTGATATTGCGTATGAAGCCGGTTTATGTTGTGCTGATGATTGTTTTTTTCCTGGGCGTCAATTCTTATGTTTTTTACCGGTTGGCCTACATGCTTCCGGGGGTGGGGATTCTTAGGGGCGTGGTGGCGGCTGCCGGCGTGGTGGTTGTTTTGAGTTTTTTCGGTTATTTCCTTGGGCGCGACTTGTTTCCGCCGGGGGTTGGTTCGTTTATGTACGCGGTTGGTTCGTCGTGGATGTTTATGATGGTGTATTTCTTGATCTTGTTTCTTTTGTTGGATGTTTTGCGGGTTATTCCCGGGTTTCCCGCCGGTTTTATCTTTCACGGGAACTTGGCGGGCTTTGCGCTAGTTGTGGGGCTGGTTGCTGCGGTTTTCGTGTACGGGCACCTGAAATACCGGAACAAGGAGCGGGTGGAACTGAGCCTTGCCGTGGACAAGCCCTGCGGGCGGGCCGCGTGCATAAAGATTGTGGCGTTGAGCGATTTGCATTTGGGTAGCCGCATCGGCAGGGACGAGCTTGCGGAGTGGGTGGAACTTGTGAACAGGGAGCGGCCGGATGTTGTGCTGATTGCGGGCGATATTGTGGACTTCGACGTCCGCCCGCTGTATGATCAGGGCATGGCGGAGGTGTTCCGGCGGATTCGGTCGAAATATGGCGTGTATGCCGTTATGGGCAACCACGAGTATATCGCGGGCGCGGGCCGGTGCGCGGAGTTTTTCGATTCGGCGGGTATTTGCCTGCTGCGGGATACGTTTGTGCTGGTTGACGATGCGTTTTATATTGTTGGGCGCGATGACCGTTCGAGGCGCCGCAGGAAGCCGGTTGGTGAGCTGACCGGCCCGTTGGACCGGTCTAAGCCGGTCATTTTGCTGGATCACCAGCCTTTTGAGCTGGAGGTGGCGGCGGCTCACGGCGTGGATCTCCAGATTTCCGGGCACACGCATCGCGGGCAGGTGTGGCCCATTTCCTGGATCACAGACGCGGTATATGAGGTGTCGCACGGCTATCGGCGGAAGGGGGACACGCATTTCTATGTAAGCTCGGGCATCGGGCTGTGGGGCGGCAAGTTCCGCATCGGCACACAGTCGGAATATATGGTAATCGGGCTGGGCACGGGCAAGTAATTCTTTTTATCTTTGTGCTTCTTTAAAACTACTAAGATTAACAATATGCTCACTATTAAACAAATTACAGAGAACACCGTCGCCGTTTTGCGCGGATTGGAGAAAAAGCATTTCAAGGATGCCAAAGAAACCATAGACCGGATTATCGGGGTGAATGAGAAGAGAAGGGATATCCAGACCCGGTTGGACAATAGCCTGGCGGAGGTGAATGCGCTTTCGAGGGCTATCGGGCAGTTTATGAAGGATGGCCGGAAGGATGAGGCGGAAGCGGCGCGCGCACGCGTGGGCGAGCTGAAAGAGGGAAGCAAGGCGCTGGAGGCGGCCCTCGGCGAGGCGGCTGCGGAGTTGCAGGGGTTGCTTTATGCCGTTCCGAACGTTCCGCACGAAGGGGTGCCCGAAGGCTGCGGGGCTGAGGACAATGTTGTTGAACGCACGGGGGGCCGCGATGCGGGTCTTCCTCCCGACGCCCTTCCTCATTGGGAGCTGGCAAGGAAGTACGGCCTGATTGATTTTGAGGCTGGCGTCAAGATTGCCGGGGCGGGCTTTCCTATATATATAGGTAAGGGGGCGCGCTTGCAACGAGCGTTGATCAATTTTTTCCTGGACGAAGCCCGCAACGCGGGTTATCTGGAGATCGAACCGCCCTACGTGGTGAACGAAGCCTCCGGTTTCGGGACGGGCAATTTGCCGGATAAGGAAGGGCAGATGTATCATGCCGCCATCGACAATTTGTACTTGATTCCAACGGCCGAGGTTCCCGTGACCAACATCTACCGCGATGTTATCCTGGAAGAGAAAGAACTTCCCGTCAAGGTCTGCGCCTACTCGGCTTGCTTCCGCCGCGAAGCCGGATCGTACGGAAAAGATGTGCGCGGTTTGAACCGCCTGCACCAGTTCAACAAGGTGGAGATTGTGCGCATTGACAAGCCGGAGCATTCGTACGAATCGCTGGGCGAGATGGTCGCCCACGTGGAAGGGCTTGTTGCAAAGCTGGGGTTGCCCTACCGTATTCTTCGCCTGTGCGGTGGCGACATGAGTTTCACTTCCGCCATTACGTTCGACGTCGAAGTATACTCAGCCGCACAAAAGCGCTGGCTGGAAGTCAGCTCGATTTCCAACTTCGAGTCTTTCCAGGCCAACCGCTTGAAATGCCGCTACCGCACCGCCGAAAAGAAAACCGGGCTATGCCATACGTTGAACGGTTCGGCGCTGGCGCTTCCCCGCATCGTCGCCGCGCTGCTGGAAAACAACCAAACCCCGGAGGGCATCCGCATACCGGAGGCGCTGGTTCCCTATTGCGGTTTCGACAAGATTGATTGAACGGAATAATAACGACAAACGAACAAGTTATAGATAATGAACAGGATTGTTGGCAAGGAACAGTTTTCCGACAAAGTATTCAAGATTGAAGTTGAAGCACCGCTTATTGCCCGGTCGCGCAAGGCGGGGCACTTTGTCATCGTACGGGTAGGCGAAAAGGGCGAGCGCGTGCCGCTCACCATTGCCGGTGCAGACACGCAGAGGGGAACAATCACGCTGGTTGTGCAGGAAGTCGGCCTCTCGTCCAAACGCCTCAGCGGGTTAAAGGCGGGCGACAGCATCACCGACGTGGTTGGGCCGTTGGGGCGAGCCACATCCGTCAAACACTTCGGCACGGTGGTATGCGCCGGCGGAGGCGTGGGTGTTGCGCCGCTGCTGCCCATTGTTCAGGCGCTGAAAGCCGCCGGCAACAGGGTGGTGACCGTATTGGCCGGCCGCAACAGGGAACTCATCATCCTGGAGAAGGAAATCCGCGAAAATTCCGACGAAGTAATCATCATGACCGACGATGGTTCTTACGGAAAGAAAGGACTCGTGACGGAAGGCGTAGAAGAGGTGCTCAAACGCGAGAAGATAGACAAGTGCTTCGCCATTGGCCCCGCCGTCATGATGAAGTTTGTATGCTTGCTCACAGGGAAATATAATATCCCGACCGATGTGTCGCTGAACACCATCATGGTCGACGGCACCGGCATGTGTGGCGCCTGCCGCATCACCGTAGGCGGAAAAACATGTTTCGTTTGCGTGGATGGCCCCGAGTTCGACGGCCACCAGGTGGATTTCGACGGGATGCTGAAACGCATGGGCGCATTCAAATCCATCGAGCGCGAAGAAATGACTAAGCTGAACGGAACGGCCTGCGAAACAACAAAAAAACCCGACAGGAAAGACCGCAATGCGCCGTGGCGCGAAGAACTGCGCAAAAGCATGAAGCCCAAAGACCGCAGCAGCATCGACCGCGTTTGCATGAACGAACTCGCTCCGGAATACCGCGTCGGGCACCGTTTGGAAGAAGTAAACAAAGGATTGACCGAAGAACAAGCCAAGGTAGAAGCCAAACGCTGCTTGGACTGCGCAAATCCGGGCTGCGTGCAAGGCTGTCCGGTTGGGATTGATATTCCCCGCTTCATCAAAAACATAGAACGCGGCGAAATTCTCGAGGCCGCCAAAACATTGAAAGAAACAAGCGCGCTACCTGCCGTTTGCGGACGTGTTTGCCCGCAGGAAAAGCAATGCGAAGCAAGATGCATCCACCTCAAAATGGGAAAGGAAGCCGTTGCCATCGGCCATCTGGAACGCTTCGCCGCCGACTGCGAGCGCGAAAGCGGGCAAATCTTCATACCCGGCATCAAACACAGGAACGGAATAAAAGTAGCAGTGATCGGTTCCGGCCCTGCCGGCCTTGCCTTTGCCGGAGATATGGTGAAATACGGATACGACGTCACCGTATTCGAAGCACTGCACGAAATCGGAGGCGTATTGAAATACGGTATTCCGGAGTTCCGCCTGCCAAACAGCATTGTAGATGTAGAGATTGAGAGCCTCGCCAAGATGGGCGTTAAATTTGAAAAAGACTGCATTGTTGGCAAGACCGTCAACGTAGAAGAACTGAAAGAAGAAGGCTTTCGGGGATTCTTCGTGGCGTCCGGCGCCGGGTTGCCTAACTTTATGGACATCCCGGGCGAAAATTCCATCAACATCATGTCATCAAACGAATACCTGACGCGTGTTAACCTGATGGACGCCGCCAATCCGGAATCAGACACCCCGATCGCCTTCGGTAAAAACGTAGCGGTTATCGGCGGAGGCAATACGGCAATGGACTCCGTGCGCACAGCCAAACGCCTCGGCGCAGAAAAAGCAATGATCGTTTACCGTCGTTCGGAAGAAGAAATGCCGGCACGTATTGAAGAAGTTAAACACGCGAAAGAAGAAGGCGTTAAATTCCTGACACTACATAATCCGATAGAATATATCGCCGACGAAGAGGGAAAAGTAAAACAAGTAATCCTACAGAAAATGGAGTTAGGCGAACCCGATGGCTCGGGACGCCGCCGGCCTGTGACTATTCCGGGAGCTACGGAAACGATCGACATCGACTTGGCCATCGTTAGTGTCGGTGTATCTCCCAACCCGATCGTTCCAAGCTCCATCAAAGGCTTGGAGATGAGCAAATGGGGAACGGTTAAAGTAGACGAAAACATGGAATCGTCCATTCCGGCCATCTATGCCGGAGGTGATATTGTGCGGGGTGGGGCGACTGTGATCCTCGCTATGGGCGACGGAAGAAAAGCGGCGGCAGCCATGAACAGTAAGCTCAAAGAAAACATCTGAACCCACCGTTCTTATGACGGCTAAAGCCTGCCCTCCACCGTCCGGCGCTTTGAAACCCCGGGCATTTGCTTATCTATAATTTGGTGGTTCTAAAAAAAGGACGTAGTTTTGGACTCGGAAAATAAAGAGCGTTAGCGGGTTTAAATCCCGCGTTCGCTCGTTCTTTGAAAAGATGCTCGGATGGTGGAATGGTAGACACGAAGGACTTAAAATCCTTTGACCATTGCGGTTGTGCGGGTTCAAGTCCCGCTCCGAGTACGGATTGTAAATTTAAACCCTTGATTATCAGCAGACGACCAAGGGTTTTTCTTTTGTGGGGCAACGTGTGGGGCAACAAATGCCCATCTATTAATCGTAAGACTTAAAAACAAGCTGGCTTAGTTTCAGTCAGACTTCCGGCACAGGCAATGCTGAAATAGATGTGATGTTTTCAACCAATACAGACACCAACAGCCGTTCCGGTACTGTAAGAGTTAGCGGGCCGTTGGGCAGCTCGCTGCAGGCTAGGTGCGC
>JAITSN010000112.1 GCA_031287715.1 Mediterranea sp. (in: CFB group bacteria) | reverse complement strand
TTGAGGGCTATGTCTTTGGCTATAGGCCCTGCGGTGATGATGGCAATGGTGTTGTTTGCCGTACAAAGGTTGGCGATGCTCACAAGGGCGGCGATGCTTAGTTCTGCTCCCCGCTTGCTATTGACGTGTTTGGTGAGCTTGGCGATGATGAAGTCGATGCCCCCGTTGTAGCGGATGGTTTCGAGCATCCCTCCGGCCAGCAGGGTGATGATGATGAGTTCTCCCATTCCAATGATGCCGCTTCCCATGATCCCGAACCACTCAAAGATGCCGAAACTTCCTGTGACGATACCCGTAACGCCCGAAAGCAGCGTGCCCAGCACCAGGACGATCATGACGTTCACGCCGGCTATGGCTGTTCCGAGTACAACGAGATAGGGGATGATCTTCAGCCATTCGATGCTTTCGGTCTGCGGCGGTGCGGATACGGAAAGCCCCTGGAATACATATATACATAGTACGAGTATGGCTGCGGGGACAACAATCATGGAGTTCACTCGGAATTTATCGCTCATGGCGCAGTCTTGCGTTTTCGTCGAAGCAATGGTCGTATCCGAAATAAAAGAGAGGTTGTCGCCGAAAAATGACCCTCCTACAACAATAGCAACCATGAAGGGAAGGTCGATGCCGGTTTTTTCTGCCAGCCCGATAGCCACCGGGGTAAGGGCGACAATTGTTCCTACGCTGGTTCCGATGGCTAACGAAATGAAACAGGCGGCAATAAATATGCCGGCAAGCAGAAGGTTGCCCGGCAGGAGGAGTAGCGTTGCGTTTACCGTTGCATCAATGGCGCCCGTTTCTTTTGCGCTTTGTGCAAAGGCTCCGGCAAGGATGAATATCCATACCATGAGCATGATATTCTTGTCGGATGCCCCGGCCGAGAATTGATATATCCGTTTATCCAACGGCAAACCGCGGGTAATGGCTATGGCATAGCAGGATGATATTAGGAAGGCGACCGTTATGGGAACCTTATAGAAGTCGTTGACGAGAATGGACGTAACTAAGTAAAGGCATAAAAAGACGGCCAGCGGACTTAATGCCCACCAGCCGGATGTCTTCCGGATCTTTATTTCATTCATAGCTTCAAACATATTAAAATCAGTCGGCAAAGATAGGGCTTTTGTACTGTTGTTTTTGAAAAACAGTATCTTTGTCGCTCACTCATTTGTCCTGAAACCACATGAAACAAATCATTCTTGTTACCGGAGGTTCGCGCTCGGGAAAAAGCAGCTACGCTGAGAAGCTGGCGCTTTCTCTTTCGGAAACCCCTGTCTATATCGCTACATCCCGGATCTGGGACGAAGAGTTTCGCCGGCGGGTGATCCGCCACCAGGCCGCCCGGGGGAAAGAATGGATCACTATCGAAGAAGAAAAAAAACTGAGCCGCCACCAACCGGAAGGCCGCGTGGTCTTGATCGACTGTGTGACGCTGTGGGCTGCCAATTTCTTTTTTGATCTCCAATCCGATGCCGACAAATCCCTCGACGCCCTGAAAGCCGAATTCGACAAGTTTACGGCACCGGATGCCACATTTATTTTTGTTACAAACGAAATCGGCATGGGAGGGGTTTCAGGAAATGAAGTACAGCGCAAGTTTACAGACCTGCAAGGATGGCTAAACCAATACATCGCGCAACAAGCCGACCAGGTTGTTTTTATGGTATCGGGCATTCCGGTGAAAATCAAATAATGTAGTATAACCAGCGTCATGAAACGATTCAATATCACGAAACCGGACGATGCAATCCGCGAGGAAATCGTCTGCAAAATCAACAACCTGACCAAGCCGAAAGGCGCACTGGGAAGGCTGGAAGACATCGCTTTGCAGGTAGCGATGATCCAGCAAACAACAAGCCCGGCCCTGAAGAACCCGCAACACATCGTTTTTGCCGCCGACCACGGCATTGCCGACGAAGGCGTCAGTCTGTCGCCCAAAGAAGTGACCTGGCAGCAAACCCTTCATTTCCTCAAAGGCGGAGGAGGCGTGAATTTCCTCTGCAAACAGCACGGATTCGCATTGAAAGTAGTGGACGCCGGCGTCGATTATGATTTCCCTGCCGACAGCGGAGTCATCGACCGCAAAGTGCGTAAGGGAACGGCAAACTTCCTCCATGGGCCGGCGATGACAAAGACGGAAATGGAACAGTGCCTGGAACACGGCGCGGCCATCGTGCGCGACAGCTTCAACGAAGGATGCAATATCGTCAGCTTCGGCGAAATGGGTATCGGAAACACATCGCCATCTTCCGTCTGGATGAGCAGCTTCACCGGCATCCCTCTTGAACACTGCGTGGGAGCCGGCAGTGGCTTGGACAGCGAAGGCGTTCGCCGCAAATATGCCATTCTGAAAAAAGCCATGGAAAACTATCCGGGAAACAACACGCCGCCCGATCTGATTTCCCGCTTCGGCGGTTTCGAAATGGTTATGGCGATTGGCGGTATGTTGCAAGCCGCCGAACAGAAAATGATCATTCTCGTCGACGGTTTCATTATGACCAACTGCATCCTTGCAGCGTCCAAACTATACCCGCAAGTTCAAGATTATGCCATATTCGCCCACCAGGGAGATGAAACAGGGCACAAACGGCTGCTGGAACACATGAAAGCCGAGCCGCTGCTGAATCTGGGACTACGTTTGGGAGAAGGTACCGGCGCCCTCTGCGCTTACCCGATCGTCGATTCGGCCGTACGGATGATCAATGAGATGGATAGCTTTCAGGAAACCCGCGTCACCAAATATTTTTAACGATGAAAATACTCGCAGCCCTTATCTTCTTCACCCGCCTGCCCCTCTGGAAAATAAAAGAAGTACCCGCCGAAAACTTCAAGCACGTCGTGAACTACTGGCCGCTCGCCGGATGGCTGACCGGAAGTTTTACCGCTGCCATATTGTGGCTATCATCAATGATCTTGCCCGCAAACATAGCCATACTGACGGCAATCATCGGCCGCCTCTGCCTCACAGGAGCGCTGCACGAAGACGGGCTGGCCGATTTCTTTGACGCATTCGGCGGCAAAGCCCCCAAAGAACGCATGTTGGTCATCATGAAAGACTCGCACACCGGAAGCTACGGGGTGACAGGCCTGATTCTTTACTTTTTGCTGCTGTGGACGCTGCTCGGCGCCATCCCCCTGCCGTTAGTTTGCTGCGCGATCATCGCCGGCGATGCCTGGAGCAAATTCGTTGCCGGCCAACTCATCAGCCTGCTTCCCTACGCCCGCAAAGAAGAAGACTGCAAAATCAAAACCGTTTATGCCCGGATGAGCGCCGGCGCATTCACGTTTGCCCTGCTCTGCGGAACCGCCCCCCTGCCGCTTCTGCTGCCGGTACACCTGTGGCCGGCCGCCATACCGCCCCTACCGGTACTCTTTCTGCTGTACCTCCTCATGAAAAAACGCTTGCAAGGATACACCGGCGATTGCTGCGGCGCAACAGCCCTGTTGTGCGAACTCTCGTTCTACTTCGGCATTGTCCTGCTCATCCACAACCGCCCCCTCTAATCCGCAAACCGATGAAGATAAAACTGATACGGCACACTTCGGTCGATGTCCCCAAAGGCATTTGCTACGGACAAACAGACGTGCCGCTAAAAGAAACCTTCCCCGAAGAAGCCGCCATTACCCGCAAGTGCATCGCTCAAGAAGTTTTCGACCAAGTATTTACCAGCCCGCTATCCCGCTGCACAAAACTCGCCGATTATTGCGGCTACCCCGGCGCCATCCGCGACGACCGCCTGAAAGAACTGGACTTTGGAGCATGGGAAATGCAACCGTTCGACCGCATCGCCGACCCCCGGATGCAAGAATGGTTCGACGATTACCTGAACGTGCCCACCACCGGCGGAGAATCATTCATGATGCAATACCGGCGCGTCTCAGCCTTCATCGACGAAATGAAGCGGCGGGGCTACAAGCACATCGCCGTTTTCGCACATGGCGGCGTGCTTGTCTGCGCCCAAATCTACGCAGGGCTATTGAAACCCGAAGACGCCTTCAGCTCAATCCCGCCCTACGGCGCAGTTATACAGATAGAGATTTGACCGGCCAAAAGGCCATTCCCCAACAGCAAACCATCCATTGTCCATTGTCAATTATTCTAATGGATTCCAGCCTTGGGCTTTCAGCTCAAATTCTTGTCCGTCGCGGGTGATCAGGGCGCAGCCCAGGTTTTGGGTGGTGATGTGCCCGATTAGTTTGACGCCTTCTATTGCCGATATTTTTTCATGGTCGGCGATGGGTACTGTAAATAGCAGTTCATAATCTTCGCCGCCGTTCATTGCGCAGGTGGTGAGGTTCATGTTGAATTTTTCTGCCATAACTGCGGTTTGGTAGTCAATCGGGATGTGTTCTTCGTATACACGGCAGCCGGCGTTGCTTTGGGTGCAGATGTGTATGAGTTCGGACGAGAGGCCGTCCGAAATATCTATCATGGCGGTGGGGACGATCGTTGCTTCGGCCAGGCGCTTGATGATGTCGGCGCGGGGTTCGGGCTTTAGTTGGCGTTCCAAAAGATATTCTTTTCCCTCGAAGTCGGGTTGTGCTTTTTGTTGGCCGTTGAACACGGCTTTCTCGCGTTCCAGCAGTTGCAGGCCCATGTAGGCGGATCCCAGGTCTCCGGTAACACAGATCAGGTCGTTCTCTTTGGCGCCGTTGCGGTATACGATGTGGTCTTTTTTTCCTTCGCCGATACAGGTAATGCTTATGGCCAGCCCGGTAAGGGAGGAGCTGGTGTCGCCGCCTATAATGTCTACGTTGTAGCGTTTGCAGGCCAGGTTTATGCCGGCATAGAGTTCTTCCAGGTCTTCTACGGAGAATCGTTTGGATATGGCGACCGACACGGTTATTTGCCTGGGGGTGCCGTTCATGGCATAGATGTCGGAGAAGTTCACGGCGGCGGCCTTGTATCCTAAGTGTTTCAAGGGGACGTAGGTCAGGTCGAAGTGTACGCCTTCCATCAACAGGTCTGTGCTGACCAGAATTTCTTTGTCCGGGTAGGAAAGTACTGCTGCGTCGTCGCCCACGCCGTATTTGGTGGATTTATTCTTCGGTTTTATGTCTTGGGTGAGCCGGCGGATCAGGCCGAACTCACCGAGTGATGCTATTTCTGTTCTCATATGGAATGGGGGTTATGCACGGTTGATGAGTTCGCGCATGATGTCGGTCATAAGGGGTTGTGCTGCGTTGGCTGCTTTTTGCACGTCTTGGTGCGACACTTCTACGATCTTTCCTTCTACTCCCAGGTCGGTAATGACGGATATGCCGAATACGTTGATCTTGCAGTGATTGGCGACAATGACTTCCGGTACGGTAGACATTCCCACAGCGTCGCCACCCATGATGCGGAACAGTTTGTACTCGGATGGGGTTTCAAAGGTAGGCCCTTGTACTCCTACGTATACGCCTTCTTGCAGTTTTATTCCTTTTTCGCGGGCGATCTTTTTGGCTTTGGCTATCAGTTCTTTGGAGTAGGCTTCGCTCATGTCGGGGAAGCGGTCGCCGTAGAGGTTTTTGCCTCTCAAGGGATGTTCGGGGAATTGGTTGATGTGGTCGGTGATGATCATCAGATCGCCTATCTGGAAATCAGGGTTCATTCCACCGCTTGCGTTGGAAACGAATAATGTCCGGATGCCCAGCTCTTTCATCACGCGTACGGGAAAGGTTACTTCTTTCATCGAGTAGCCTTCGTAGTAGTGGAAGCGTCCTTGCATGGCCATGATGTCTTTGTTTCCAAGTTTTCCGAAAATGAGTTTTCCGCTATGGCCTTCTACCGTCGAGACCGGGAAGTCGGGTATTTCTTCGTAGCTGATCTCGTATTTTCCGGTTATTTCGCCAACGAGGCTTCCCAGACCTGTTCCCAGAATGATTGCCGTTTCGGGGGCTGTGTGCATCTTATTTTTGAGAAAGGATGCTGTTTCTTTTATTCTCTCTAACATAGTTTGTAATAAATTTGTTGAACGTATCTTCTTGGTTCTGTAATATCTTTGTTTTTATTGGAAGGGCATAGATATGTTTTTTAAGTTCTTCGCCAACGGCGGGATGGGCGGCCAGCCGGGTGGCGTCTTTCTCGGTCGTGACAATCAGCTTTTTATCTTTCGTCTTATTGAACTGTTCTGTGATGAGTTTAATGTCTTTGTTCCTGAAATTGTGGTGGTCGCCGAACGATAGCAGTTCTACGTGGGGCGTATAGTTGCGTATTTCTTTTTCCATGACTGCCGGCGAGGCAATGCCTGTCACCAGCAGGATGTGCTCGTCGTTTTCCAAGGACGGGAGTTCTCTTTCTGCGGCGCCGGTTTGGGGGAAAACAGGGGTGAGCCGCCCGTATTGAAAGGAGGAGAAGAACAGTTTCTGATGGGGGTCCAATTGCAGCCGTTCGGCGATGATGTTAAATTCTATGGGTTTGATGTCTGCCGGGCATTTGGTGACAATGACGATCTGCGCCCTGTTCATGCCTTTCTTCGGTTCGCGCAACCGGCCGGCGGGCAACAGGGTGTCGTCGCAGAATAATCTGTGGTAGCGGGTGAGCAGGATATTTAGTCCCGGATTGACGTAGCGGTGCTGGAAAGCGTCATCCAGCAGGATCACTTCTGCCCGCGGGTCTTCCTGCTTCAATAATTTTTCTATTCCGCGGACGCGCTTTTCGTCTACGGCTACGCTGACGCGCGGGAATTTGTTTTTGATCTGGTAGGGTTCGTCGCCAATGCTTTGCGCGCTGCTTTCCGGGCCGGCCGGTACGTAACCTTTGGTTTTCCGTTTGTATCCGCGGCTCAGTACGGCGATGTGGTATTTATCTTGCAGCAGCCTGATCAGGTATTCGGTATGCGGGGTTTTTCCCGTACCGCCTACGGCGAGGTTTCCAATACAAATGACCGGAATGTCGAAACTCTTTGACCGGAGGATCCCCCGGTCAAAGAGTTTATTTCTCAGGCTTACTCCCATTCCGTACAGGAAAGATAGGGGATATAGCCACTTGTTTATTTTAGCAGGACGCTCCTCCATGCGCGGCAATGCTTTTTATTCTATGCTCAGGTCGAACGGGATCCGTGCTTGGAGGCGGTCGGCGCTTTGGAGGTTCTTTAGCAGGTTAAATTCTTTGTAGTAGCTTCCCAGGTTGTTTTTCAGCAATTTTGCCTCAATGTAATTGGTTGGTTTGTTGCTCAGCAGCGAACTGAGGAAGTTTTCTTTTTCCGGATAGCTAAGTACGGTGTATCCGTCAATGGCTGCTTTTTCCACCGCAACTTCCAGCGCTCTGTCTATGCCGCCCAGTTCGTCCACCAATCCGAGTTCCAATGCTTTGCTTCCGGTCCACACGCGTCCCTGCCCGATTTTGTCGATGGCTTCCTTGGTCGTGTTGCGGCCTTCCGCGCAGCGGGTGATAAACAGGTCGTAGCCTTCGTTGACATAGGCTTGCAGCAGCGCTTTTTCGTCGTTGTTCATCGGGCGTCCCGTCGCTCCCAGGTCGGAGAATTTATTTGTTTTCACCACATCGAAGCTCAGGCCAAGTTTGTCGGTCAGCCCCTTTACGTTGGGTACCAAGCCGAAGATGCCGATTGAGCCGGTCAGTGTGGTTGGTTCCGCCACGATCCAGTTTGCGCCGCAGGAGATGTAGTATCCGCCCGACGCTGCATAGTCGCCCATGGAAACAACCACCGGTTTTTCTTTTTTCAGTTCTTCGACGGCATACCATATCTGTTCGGAGGCGAATGCGCTTCCTCCGCCGGAATTTACACGGAATACGACTGCTTTAACGTCTTCGTCTTTCTGTAGCTTGCGCAGGTCTTTGATCACTTTTTCCGAAGCGATGCTTTCGCTGTCGCTCATGGAGCTTGCCGTGGTCACGATGTCGCCATACGCATAATATACGGCTATGACGTTTCCGCTTTTATCTTTAGGCACATTTTTTTTGATGTTGGCCATGTCTTTCACGCTCAGCAGATCGAGGCTGTTGTCTTTATCGATGCCGATTTGCGACTTGATGTAGTTGCGTACGTCGTTGTGGTAGATCAGCGTGTCTATCAATCCGGCTTCTACGCTTTTTTCCGCGGGGCTGTACGCGAGCATTTGGTCTGCCAATTCATTGAGGCGTTCGGTGCTCAGGCTGCGCGATTGGGAAACTTCGTCAACTAAGTTGTTCCATATGGATGTTGCAAATTCTGTTACCTGTTGGCGGTTTTCCGCACTCATTTCCGTATTGATGAACGGTTCGACGGCCGATTTGTAGGCGCCTACTTTGAAGACTTGCATGTCTACGCCGATCTTTCCGAGCAGTCCTTTAAAGAATACCGGACGGGCGGCAATCCCTTTCCATTCCACTACTCCTTTGGGGTTCAGCATAATTTTGTCGGCCACGCTCGACAGGTAGTATAGTCCTTGTGTGTACGTATCGCTATACGCGTATATGAACTTGCCGCTTTCTTTGAAGTCAACCAAAGCCGCGCGTATTTCCTGCAATGAAGCAAAGGACGCTCCCAGCGATGACGCCTGGATGTATATGCCTTTTATGTCCTCATGTTCTTTGGCTTTTTTGATCGACGCCAGAATGTCGTCCAGCCCGTAGGTTGTGTTGTCGTCGCCCAGCAGCTTGTCCCAAGGGTTTTCCTGTGACCGTTCGGACAGTGTTCCGTTCAAGTCGAGCATCATTACGGTGTTTTTCTTGACCACGGTTTCGGTTTCGGTACCGGATAATACCCCAACAAAAATTATGATGCTAATGATGAACATCACAATATTAGATAATACAATCCCTACAATGGTAGCTAATGTAAATTTCAGAAAATCTTTCATTTTTATTACTGTTTAAATATTTATGTTACACTCTCGTTAGCAAAGATAACAATTGGGATTGGTTTTCCTAATGAATTTCGCCGCCTTTATAGGTCAGGATCAGGTTGGGATAAACGACATCATCCACACAAATAAACTGGACAGTGAGGATGAAGTGGCGGAAGAAGTGGCCATAACGGAAAAACAGATTAGGAATGAAGCGCACATAACCCTCCGGTTGCCGAAGCACTTCTTCCATATCGGCCATCATCATATAATTATAGGTTTGCGACAAGGTAGATATCATATCTTCATAATGCGGAGTGCCTTCCAGAATCGATTCTTCTCCTTCTACCAACCGGATATAGGCCTGTAGATCCTCTGCATGGGGAGCGATCAGCAAACGGTTCTTGTATATGCAGGCGTACGTCTGCAACGAATCGCCGGTGATTCCGGTCAGTTGCGCAAACAAGGTATTGCGGGGCAGGGCATATACATCTTTGTTGCGACGGGTGGAAGGGCACAGCTCGTCCAGCGCCTTCTTGATTCCGGGGCGGTCGCGCAGAAGAATGTTCATCACCGCATGGGGATCCCCGGCGACAGTATCTTTGGAATGAAACATGCAGGTCATTGCATCGTCACCGGCATATTCCTGCAGAAACCCGTAAACAGCCTCGTCCGCAACCGCCGTGGCGTTGGAGTAGGAGGCTTTCGTATAGGTATGCCGCGACGTGAAGCCAAGCACTCTGTTGGGATCGGAAATAGATATTTTGGAAAAGAAGAACGTAGACGCGGGCAGCATATTTCCCGGAAAGTCTTCCACAGGCTTGAGCGTGCGCAGGGTATTGATAAAGGTAGCGCAGGTGTCTGCGTCATAATTGATCCCCGACAGGTAGATGGCATCGCCGTTGAGGTTTACATTGAACTCCGTCCAGTTGCCCAGATTGGATTGATAACGGAGCGTATCGCTCTCTTTCCCCATCGCCACCGATTGTATGCAGGCATAGATCGTGGCAGGGGTTACCATGCGGTACTCCGACCTGATTTTGGAGAAACTGCTGTCCGAAAGGATCGATTCCTTCGATAAATGGGCGTCAATGACCTGTTCTATCAGCTTTTTATGATAGCTCACCACCAGAAATTCGGTTGTTACGTAACAAGCCAGAAATGTATCGTCGGACATGGGATAGATGCGGATCTCTTCTCCCCGGTAGTCAAAAAAGCGGGAAGGGAACGAACTGACAAAGTATTTGCGGATGAACTGCTCTACAAACTCATAGTCGCCCGCACCCAAACGGCAATAGAACACCTGATCCCGATCACCGTTAGGCTCGTGAAAACTGATCAGCACCTTGTTCATCTGCTTGCTCAATCCATGCGGAGTATGGTCAAGCAATGTATAGATGTGGTCTTTCAGGTAACAGAAAAAACGGGAGAAGTATAGGAAATGATCATCCTTGCTACAATTCAGTTCGTTGATGCGCAACATCAGGCCAACCATATTGTCCATATCAACAATCACCTTGCTGTCGGGAGGAACAAGCGTATAGAGATCGAAATCTCCGGCACGCTCTGTTACGCTCATCTTAATGTAAAAAGAGAGGGCAAGCCCCATACATAATAGAATGACAGAGGTTATCGTGGCTATTTTAAATGTTGTGCGAAGTTTCATTTAAAGGTTTAATTTTAGTTACGAACGAAGGCAAAAATAACAAAATTTGCAAATAAGGCCAAATATATAATAAAAAAAATGTCATCATCCATGGAATATTTACCCAGTAGAATCGCAAACCATCACGAAACGGCTTTGTTTTTATGAACCGCAACTTTGGGGCTACCGAGGCCGGGCTTACTGTCATTTTCGAGCACTCGAAAGCACTTCCCGAGCAGGTGGAAACCATTTTCGAGCACTCGAAAGCACTTCCCGAGCGGGGGGAAACCATTTTCGAGCACTCGAAAGCACTTCCCGAGCAGGTGGAAACTATTTTCGAGCACTCGAAAGCACTTCCCGAGCTGGGGGAAACCATTTTCGAGCACTCGAAAGCACTTCCCGAGCAGGTGGAAACCATTTTCGAGCACTCGAAAGCACTTCCCGAGCAAGTGGAAACCATTTTCGAGCACTCGAAAGCTCCATCCCCGAAGAGAAAGCCAATGAAAGATTGCTCTTATGCGGCCAAGAAAAGGAGTTTCAAAAAGAGCTTTGCAGCGCCACCGATACGCTACTCCGAAGAACACGGTACACAGCCCGCAGAACCCTAAAGCGGCGGCGATGGCGGCGGATTGACTGACCCGGATGTTTGAACAATGGCAAATGGACAATTGGCAAATTGGCAATGGATAAATGACAATTGACAAATGGCAATGGACAACTTATCATTTACCCTTTACCATTTACCCTTTGCCGTTGAATACAAAATTGTCAGTTATCGATTGTTAATTGTCAATTGTATTTAGGGTGTTTTTGTGTGGAATTGTATGAAATTATCCTCTTTGATCATTTTGTATCCAGCGTTTGTTGGCTTTGGAAAAGGTTGTACCTTTAGTTCATGCTTTTCCCAAACGTTTTTAACGTTGGCGGGGGTCGGGCTCGGCCTTCTTTTTATATGTTTATGCGCTCGCGTTCTGCATCTTGCAAATAAATTTAGGGCAGGAGAAAAAAAATGTTCGCAACGTTTGTTAGTTTTAGAAAAGGTTGTACCTTCGTGCCGTACTCTTCTTAGTACAGTACAGATACAAATTTAAGGTGTTAATTGTTGTTTTGTTTGCTGAGGGCCAAGCGTGGCCCTCTTTTTTTATGCGCTCCTCAAACCACCTGCAAACAAGAAGATTTTCCTCCCCGGAAGAGCAATGATATATTCATACACCTTTCACACACTTTCGGGACATCTACCGGTTAAAAGCAAAGTCTTGATGGAACTTGGTAGAAATGAGGCTGAAAAACACCTGTTATACTTACGGTTTGAGCGACTATCAGACCAATGCCCGTGATAAAGCAAGCCGGCAGTAATTTCAATGTTTTTTTCATTAGTAGCATTTTTTAGAAAGAACAACAGCCTCTTTCTCTTGAAACTTGGACAAAGATATACGTATTTTAAGAATACACAAGAATGTGTATAGGCGATTTTTCCGGACAGGAATAGTAATTACCAAGTTCCATCAATACTTGGTTGTGCCGTTCTGCACGGCATTTCGGACACTTCACGGCCGATAGCAGCGCTTCCGTTTTTCAAGCAAATAAGACAGCAGAAAATGGAAGGGCCGTCCATGAGCGGGTTCCGGCTTCATCACACTGTGAAATATTCCCTTGGGGAGATCTATAGAGTTCATTGAATTATTAACCTTTTAAAAAGAAAACAAATGATGAAAAATGGTATAAGAAAGACCACATTGCTACTTTTGGCGTATTTCCTCATCGGGACGGCGCAGGCGAGTCCCACCAGCCATGAAACGGCCGGCGCGGGCATCACACAACAAAGCGATGCGTGTTCGGGTTTAGTGAAAGATGCTACCGGCGAGCCGGTAATCGGGGCATCTGTCTATGTAAAAGGAACGACAAACGGAACCATCACCGGCCTCGACGGCACGTTCGCCCTTGCCGATGCGAAGGCCGGCGACATCCTCGTTGTATCCTTTATAGGCTACAAGACGCAGGAAGTGGCGTTTGAGGGCCGGCCGTTGACGGTTGTGCTCGAAGACGACGCCCAACAGCTGGGTGAGGTGGTGGTGACCGCCCTCGGCATCAAGAAAGACGCCAAGAAGTTGGGCTATGCCGTGAGTACGATCGGCGCGGGCGACTTGAACAAAACGGCTGCTCCCAGCTTGGGCGCCGCCCTCTACGGCAAGGCGTCGGGCGTGCGTATCCAGACGGCGCCGGGTGGTGCGATGGGTTCCATCTCCATCAACGTGCGCGGTTTGAGTTCTATTACCGGAACCAACCAGCCGCTGGTTGTGGTAGACGGCGTGCCTGTCCACAACGGCGACACCAACAACAGCGGCTACTGGGAAAACCAACGCATCCAACAGAACGGCCTGGCCGACATCAATCCGGAAGACATCGAGAGCCTGTCCATCCTGAAAGGTGCATCCGCTTCGGCCCTCTATGGCTCGGAAGCGGCCAACGGTGTTGTGATGATCACCACCAAATCGGGCAAGGGAGGAAACGGATTCGGCGTGGAGATCAATGCCGGCATCACAGCCGACATGGTGGCCTATATGCCTGAATACCAAACGAAGTACGGCCCGGGAGCGAGGGTGGAATCGCGCGTTTCGGGCGGCGACGACCCCGATGGCTTCCGCACCCTGCAAGGCCGCGACGGCAAGACCTACACGGCACTCAGGCCGACCTACAGCTACTGGGGGCCGAAGTACGACGGCCGCGACGTGCTCTACTTCGACGGCACGGTGCGCAAGTACCGGCCCATCACGGCCGACCCGTGGAGCGACGTGTTCCGCACCGGCTTCAGCCAGCAATACAACGTGGCCATCACAAAAGGCAACGAGAAGGGCAACATACGCTTCTCCTACACGTATGTGGACAACCTGCCCACGCAGTATAACTCCACATTCAAGAAGCACAACTTCAACCTGACGGGTAGCCAAAATGTGACGGACAATATCAAGCTCGGCTACGGCGCTACCTTTCTTATCCAGGACATCAAGAACAGGCCCTACCGCATCAGCCGGCTGACGGATAACTTCGGCGGGTTCTTCGGGCCTTTCGACGACATCAGCTACCTGCGCCGGCACACGGTGACGAGCTTGGGATACCAGAACCAGAAGTACAACAGTCCCAGCCATCTCACGCCCGACGAAGGCTTTGAGTACGGCCCGCCCTGCAGTGCCTTAGTCGACGAATACTACTGGCACATCCTCGGCAAGGAATACCTGGAAAACAACAGCCGCCTGATGGCCAACCTCACCCCAAGTTGGGAGATCGCCAAGGGACTGACGCTGAAAGGACGCATCGCCACCGACCTGTCAGTGGGCAAGATCGAGAGCAAGGAATCCGTTCAACAATCCATCGTCTTCGGCGAATACGGCTACTACAGCCTGCACAATAACCGCTACGACATCGTCTACGGCGACGCCATGCTGAACTACACCAAGCAGCTGACGGAAAAGTTGGGCTTGGATGCAACCATCGGCTGGCAAGGGCGCCAGGAAAGACAAACCAACGTCTCGGCAGGAACCAACGGCGGCCTCTCCGTCGAAAACTGGTTCCACCTGAATGCCAGCAAGAAGACGCCAAGCGCCAACACAGAGATCAAAGACTTCCTCAAGACAGCCACGTTCGGGATGCTGAGCCTGTCCTACGGCGACTGGGCCTACATCGAAGGAACGGCCCGACGGGAAAAGATCTCCACGCTGGCCCCGGGCGGGAACGCCTTCTTCTATCCGTCGGTCAACGGAAGCTTCATCTACACCTCGCTCTTGAGAGACAAGCTGCCCGAATGGTACGACTACGGAAAGGTTCGCGTTTCGTACGGAGTAGTAGGCAACGCACCGGAGATATATAAAGGATCGAAAGCCTACACCCAGAAAACCGTAGGCGGGCGATGGATATACAACGGAGTCGAAGGCGAAGTAGGCAACGAAGGCCTGCGCCCCGAAAAGAAATTCGAGTGGGAGCTGGGGCTGGAAAGCAAATTCTTCAACAACCGTCTCGGCTTCGAACTGTCATACTACACCAATACGGTGAAAGACCAGATCCTGAACACCACCATGCCGTCCTCCGCCGGAGGAACAAGCATCTGGCTCAACGTGGGCGAGCTGAAGAACAAAGGCTTCGAACTCTCCCTCTACGGAACACCCATCGCCACCCGCGATTGGACATGGACGCTGCGCGGCAATCTGGCATGGAACAAGAACGTGGTGAGCAAGCTCGCCGACGGCATCGACCAGCTGGAACACTCGAAGTGGGACGGCGGAGCAGCCTACCTCTATTCCAAAATAGGCCGGCCGATGGGCGACATCTACGCCTATGTACCGGACAAGAACGAAAACGGCGAATACCTGGTCATGGATAACGGCTTCTACAAGCTCACCGGCGAACCCGTCAAAGTAGGCAACGCCATGCCCAAACTCGTGGGAGGCGTGGCAACAACTCTATCCTACAAAGACTTCACCTTAGATATGTCGTTTGACTATCGCATCGGAGGAGCCGTCCTCAACACCGGATGGATGTACATGATGGGACAGGGCGCCCTCAAGGAAACGCTGAAGTACCACGACGGCGAAGGCTACGGAAGTACCTATTACCTGAACAACGACGTTGTAACACCCTACGAAGGAACAACAGGCCCCAACGGCGAACGGATCTACGACAACGGCATCATCCTGCCGGGCGTGCGCGTCACCGACGGAAAGCCCAACACAACGATGATCGCCGCCGACAAATGGGCCAACTGGAACTACAATTGGGGAAGCGGGCCGAACGACGCCATTACACACTACGACTTGGGCGTGTTCGACAACACCTACCTCAAGTGCCGCGAACTATCCATCGGCTACAACCTGCCGGCATCCATCCTCTCGAAGATACAATGCAAAAGCCTCCAACTGTCGGTGTTCGGACGCAACCTGTTCTACGTCTACAAAAACCTGCCGGGCTTCGACGCCGAAGCAACAGACGGCACCAGCTGGATCACGCAGGCCAAGATGGGCGGCTCAACAGCAACCACCCGCTCGATAGGTCTGTCGCTACGGGCCACATTCTAAATACTCACCTACCTATATATTATATATATGAAGAATATGAAAAAAATACATCTATACCTCATCCTGGCTGCCGCGCTCTTCGTCAGCGCCTGCGCAGACAGCGAATATACCAACCGCTACTACAACCCCGCGAAGACCACCCGTGCATCCTGCGACAAACTGATGACGGGAGTGTTCCATACAGGGCGCGTCTATACGTTCAATTCCTACTGGCGCGCGTGGACGTGGGACAACTACTCGATCGGCGTATACGCCCAAACCATCGGCTTCCTCAACGAAGAAGGACAGATCTATAGCGTCAGCGACAGCTACGCCAACGACCGCTGGGTGAACTTCTACAACACCCTCACACAGTTCCGCGTGCTCCAACATGTCTACGACGGCCTGAGTGGGCAGGAACAAGCCACCTTCCGCATCTTCAAAGACCTGGCCGAAGTATTCGTCTACGACCACCTCTCGCAAATCGTAGACATCTGGGGTGACGTACCCTTCGAAAAAGCCGGATACCTCTACATCACAGGCAACGTCGCCGGCAGCTACCCCGCCTACGACAAAGCCAATGTGCTCTACGGCATGATGCTCGATCGCCTGGGCGAACTGTATACCAGCATCCACAGCCTGAACGGAAACCTGAACGCGCAAGCAGCAGCAGCCCTGCCCGAACAGGACTTCATCAACGGCGGAGACTTAGACAAATGGGAAGCCTACTGCAACTCACTCCGCCTGCGCCTGGCCGTCCGCGTAGCATCACAGGGAATCCTGGCGGAAAAAGGCAAGCAGATAATAGCCGAGATGATCAATGGCAATCTTCCGGTAGCAACGGACAACACCAAGACCATCCGGCTACTGTCTAACGCCGACGATACGCCCAACTTCTTCAACCCCGACGATCTCCGCACAGGCTACATGGATGCCAACTACATCAACGCCTCCCAAGCCATGATCAATGCGCTCACCAAAGCCGTTGCCGGCGAAAACGACCCGCGCCTGCCCGTCCTGTATTCGAAAAATGCAGACGGACTGTACAAAGGCCTTGATCCGGAGAACGAAACCTACGCGCAACAATACGACAACGTCCAGAAATCCTCCGAAGAACGGGCCTACTCGCGCATCGACTCCACAACGGTGGGCTACAACACAGCATTTATAAGTCCGATCATCACCGCGTCCGAAGTCGCCTTCCTCAAAGCCGAAGCCTACCTGCGGGGATGGGCAAACGGCGATGCCAAGCAAGAATACATCAAAGGCATCCTCTACTCGGCACAGTTCTATTTCAATGAGAACGAGATCAGCCCAAGCACCTACGGAACAAAGCTGGCCTACCCGGGCGACGACACCATCACAGCCTACGCCGGCAAAGCATGGGAAGCCGCCGGCGACAAGCTCGAAGCCATCGTCACCCAGAAATGGCTGAACTTCGGCTTCATCCAACCGCTACAAGCATGGAACGACCTGCGTCGCACCGGCTACCCCGTGCTATACTTCCCCGTCGACAACGGCGCCCAGTTGCTGAAAAACGCTCCCCAACGCATACGCTATCCCCATTCGGAGCGCAGCAACAACACCGCCAACTACAACGCGCAAGTACAAGCCATGGACGGCAACGACGATTACTACACCAAGATCTTCTGGGCCAAATAAACTTTTAAATACCTAAACCCTTAAACAGTAAAGTGTATCCCCCACGGATACACTTTATTGCTTTTGAGCGCCTGCGTCAAATTTGGCCGGAATGGCATTTCAATAGCCAAAGAAATGCCGTCGCTGACAGCGAAAGTATTTTCGACCAGGACGAAAATGCTTCCGTAGCCTCCGGCGGCATTTTCGACTAGGATGAAAATACTTCCGTAGCCTCCGGCGGCGTTTTCGACCAGGATGAAAATGCTTCCGTAGCCTCCGGCGGCATTTTCAACAGATATATAAACAATAAATTAAAGGATTCATGGATGGTGCTAATTATATTCATTGTCAGTTGCAATAAAGTCTATTGTTAATTGTCCATTGTCCGTTGTCCATTCTAAAATTGTCCGTTGTCCATTGTCCATTATCAATTCTAAATCGTATTTTTGGAGATGGTTAGTTAGAAAATAATCGTTTATGAAACTGAAATATATAACCTTATTGCTTTTTTGCCCCGTGTTCAACGCCGTATCTGCGCAAACGTTAGACCAGGCCAGGACGATGTTTACCAAAGGGTTGTACGAAAAAGCCAAGCCGGTATTCGAACGGTATGTGAAATCGCAACCGAACAATGCAAACTATAATTATTGGTATGGCGTGTGTTGCCTGAAGACGGGCGAAATAGACAAATCAACCCGCTATCTTGAATTTGCCGCGAAGAAAAAGATACAAAATGCGCCTCTTTATCTGGGGCAGGCCTACGATCAGATTTATCGCTTTGAGGAAGCCGTCGAAGCATTTGAAGAATATATAGAAGGACTGGCCGGTAAAAAACAGCCGGTCGAAAAAGTCAAAGCCGCCTTAGAAAAAAGCAAAACCAAAGCCCGCATGATCAAGGGCGTGGAGGATGTTTGCATTGTGGATAGCATTGTGGTAGACAAGGCCGGTTTCCTTAGCGCTTATAAAATCAGTGAAGAAGCGGGCAGGATACATACCTATGCTGATTTCTTCAATGCCGGCGGGGGCGGCGGTACGGTGTACGAGAACGAACTCGGGAACAGGATCTACTACGGCAAGGCGGGCGCCGGCGGCGGCTTGAACATCTTCTGCCGGAATAAATTGCTGCATGAATGGAGCAAGGAAACGGAGTTGCCGGAAAATATCAACGCGGGGGGGAATACGAATTATCCGTTTGTGCTTTCGGACGGGATGACTGTTTATTACGCATCGGACGGGGCACATTCCACAGGCGGGTACGACATCTTTGTGACCCGCTACAACAGCCGCTCCGAAACGTTTCTTGCGCCGGAGAACGTGGGGATGCCCTTCAATTCGCCGGCTAACGATTATATGTATGTCATCGACGAATATAATAACCTGGGATGGTTTGCGACCGACCGGAACCAGCCTAAGGATAAGGTTTGCATCTATGTATTTGTGCCCAACGCCTCCCGCTCAGCCTATAATTATGAGGCGATGGACCGCAAGAAGATGCGCAACCTGGCTAAGCTAAATTCAATACGGGATACGTGGAAAGACGGGACCGTGGCGGCCGAAGCCCGCAAACGGCTCGCCGCTGCAAGGGCGCAAACGCAGAGCGAGCGCAAGGTATACGAGTTTACATTCGTCATCAACGACCGTTACATCTACCATCATGCGGACGATTTCCGTTCTCCCCGCGCCAAAGAGTTATTCGGGAATTACCGGCAAATGGAGAAGGACTGCCGGGCGCTCGTCGATAAGCTCGATGAATTGCGCAGCACGTATGCCGGCGCCGGCAAGGATGACAGGAACAGGATGGGCGCAGGTATCCTCGACCTGGAAGAACGGGTGCGGACGATGGGCGGGCAGCTGGATGCGCTTGGCGTTAGCGTGCGCAACGAAGAAATTAAATCTCTAAACAAATAATCTATGGACATCGTTATTATTATTATTCTGATCGTGGCGGCAATTGTGCTGTTCCTCGTGGAGGTATTTCTTATCCCGGGAATCAGCCTCGCAGGCATTGCCGCCGTTGCCGCCCTGGTTTATGCCAACTATTACGCCTTTGCCTATATGGGGTCTACGGCTGGTTTTATTACGCTGATCGTATCGGTAGCGGCCTGTGTCGGATCCGTCATCTTGTTCATGCGCTCGAAAATGCTGGATAAGATTTCGTTGAAGCAAAACATCGACTCCAAGGTCGATAAGGAAGTTGAGCAAAGCATCCGCGTGGGCGAAAAAGGCGTCACTACGACGCGGCTGGCGCTGATCGGCTACGCCGAGATCGGCGGGAAGTTCGTGGAAGTCAAGTCTACGGACGGCTTCCTGGACGAAAAAACTCCGGTGGTGGTGTCGCGGATTGCCGACGGCATGATCCTGGTTGAAGAAGACAAGTAAACGAATTATTCACTAAAACCAAAACATAATGAACTCAACGTATTTCACCCTTGCGATAGTAGCAGGCGTTATTATCTTCCTTTCCGTGTTCTTTCACTATGTACCGTTCTTCCTTTGGCTGTCCGCCAAAGTCTCCGGCGTCAACATTTCTTTGGTGCAGCTGTTCCTGATGCGCATCCGTAACGTGCCTCCCTACATTATTGTTCCGGCGATGATCGAGGCCCACAAGGCCGGGCTGAGCGGCATCACCCGCGACGAGCTGGAGGCCCACTACCTCGCCGGCGGCCATGTGGAAAAAGTGGTGCACGCGCTTGTGTCGGCCTCCAAAGCAAACATAGAGCTGTCGTTTCAGATGGCAACGGCGATAGACCTTGCCGGACGCGACGTATTCGAAGCCGTTCAGATGTCGGTTAATCCTAAAGTGATCGATACGCCTCCGGTTACGGCCATGGCGAAAGACGGCATCCAGCTGATAGCCAAAGCCCGCGTGACGGTTCGCGCCAACATCCGCCAGCTGGTTGGCGGCGCCGGCGAAGATACGGTTCTGGCCCGTGTGGGCGAGGGTATTGTTTCGTCCATCGGCTCGTCCACCAACCATAAAGCCGTGCTCGAGAATCCGGATACCATTTCCAAAGTGGTTCTCCGCAAAGGATTGGATGCAGGCACCGCATTTGAGATCCTGTCCATTGACATCGCTGATATTGATATTGGTAAAAACATCGGCGCCGTGCTGCAAATGGACCAAGCCAATGCCGATAAGAATATCGCCCAGGCCAAAGCCGAAGAACGCCGCGCAATGGCGGTAGCCACCGAACAGGAAATGAAAGCCAAGGCGCAGGAAGCCCGTGCCAAAGTGATCGAAGCCGAAGCCGAAGTGCCCAAAGCCATGGCCGATGCCTTCCGCAGCGGCAACCTGGGTATCATGGACTACTACCGCATGAAGAACATCGAAGCGGATACTTCCATGCGCGAAAACATCGCCAAGCCCAATTCCGGCATATCAAAGCCATTAAGCTGACATCCATGAAAAAATACTTCCCTCCATCCGAATTGATCATTAACGAAGACGGTTCCGTGTTTCACCTCCATGTGAAACCGGAACAGTTGGCCGGCAAAGTGATCCTCGTGGGCGACCCGGGCCGCGTGGCCCCCGTCGCCTCACACTTTGATCATAAAGAGTTTGAAGTCGAAAGCCGCGAGTTCAAAACCTGCACGGGAACGTACAAGGGTAAACGGATCACCGTTCTTTCCACCGGAATCGGATGCGATAATATCGACATCGTGGTGAACGAACTTGATGCGCTGGCCAATATCGACTTCAACACGCGGGAAGAAAAAGAAACGTTCCGCCGGCTGGAGCTTGTACGCATCGGCACATGCGGCGGACTGCAACCGGATACTCCCGTGGGAACGTTCATCTGCTCGCAGAGATCCATCGGCTTCGACGGACTGCTGAACTTCTACGCCGGCCGCAACGAGGTTTGCGACCTTGAGTTTGAAAAAACATTCCTGACGCACATGGGCTGGACCGGAAACACCGGCAACCCCGCCCCCTATGTCATAGATGCAGACCCCGAACTTTGCGACCGCATCGCAAAAGACGAAATGGTGCGCGGTGTAACCATCGCAGCCGGCGGGTTCTTCGGTCCGCAAGGGCGCGAACTTCGCATTCCGCTGGCCGACCCGAAGCAAAACGAAAAGATCGAAGCCTTTGAATATAACGGGCAACGGATCACCAACTTCGAGATGGAAAGCTCCGCGCTCGCCGGATTGTCTAAGTTGATGGGCCACAAAGCAACCACCGTGTGCATGGTCATCGCCAACCGCCTGGCCAAAGAAGCCGATACCGGATACCGGAACACGATCGATGTATTGATCAAGACCGTACTCGACCGCATTTAATGACGACCCCGGATACGATCTGCGCCATAGCCACCGCGCAAGGAGGCGCCATAGCGTCCATACGCGTCTCCGGCCCGCAGGCCGTGGACATTACCGGCAAGATATTCACTCCGGCAAAGAGCGGGAAAGAATTTGCTGGCCAAGCACCCCGTACACTCACCTTCGGACGTATCTGCGACGGAGACGAATTGGTGGACGAGGTGCTCGTCGGCCTCTTCCGTGCCCCGCACTCCTATACCGGCGAAGACACCACAGAGATTACCTGCCACGGATCGCCATATATCCTGCAACAAGTCATGCAACTCCTCATCAGGAACGGCTGCCGGACAGCCCGTCCGGGAGAATTTACCCAACGTGCCTTCTTGAACGGGAAGATGGACCTCAGCCAGGCCGAAGCCGTTGCCGATCTGATTGCCTCCACTTCAGCGGCAGCCCACCGCCTCGCCATCAGCCAGATGAGAGGCGGCTTCAGCAAAGAACTCGTCGAACTGCGCAGGCAACTGCTGAACTTCGCCTCCATGATTGAGCTGGAACTTGATTTCAGCGAAGAAGATGTCGTATTTGCCGATCGAAACGAGCTGTGCCGGCTGGCCGGAAATATTGAAAGCGTCATCGCACGCTTAGCCAACTCATTCAATGCAGGAAATGCCATCAAGAACGGAGTTCCGGTAGCCATTATCGGCGAAACAAATGCAGGGAAATCGACGCTGCTCAACGTCCTGCTCAACGAAGAAAAGGCAATCGTCAGCGACATACATGGCACCACACGCGACGCCATCGAAGACACAACGAACATAAAAGGCGTAACGTTCCGCTTCATAGACACGG
The DNA here is from genome assembly GCA_031287715.1 of Mediterranea sp. (in: CFB group bacteria). Classification (GTDB taxonomy): domain Bacteria; phylum Bacteroidota; class Bacteroidia; order Bacteroidales; family Bacteroidaceae; genus Bacteroides. The sequence goes on along the minus strand of JAITSN010000112.1, from coordinate 2,758 downwards.
CAGGCATCCGGGATACGGAAGACCTCATCGAGAACCTGGGCATCGAGCGCACCTACCGGAAAATCGAACAGGCGGAAATCGTGCTCTGGGTAACGGACAGCCGGAATGAACACAAGCAAATCCAACAGCTCGCAAGCAAGATTCTACCATTAGTAGAGAACAAACAACTGATCATCGTGCTGAACAAAACCGACCTCTTACCCATCGAACCGGACAAGGAACAAACAACCGCATGGGCCGGCCTTACAAGCAAGGAAAACATACGGCATATCTTCATCTCGGCAAAGCAACGCACACAAATCGACTGGCTTCAACAAATGCTGGTCGACGCCGCACACCTGCCCGCCGTAACCTCAAACGATGTGATCGTAACCAACGTACGCCACTACGAAGCACTAACGAAGGCCGCAGAAGCCATACACCGCGTACAACAAGGATTAGAAACACACATCTCCGGAGACTTCCTGGCACAAGACATACGGGAAGCCATCTTCCACCTGAATGACATCATAGGTGAGGTTACAAATGATCAGGTACTGGAACATATCTTTAAAAATTTCTGTATAGGCAAGTAACCGGCTATAAACAAAGAAATAACACCTGTCGCAAAACCGTTATAATACGCTCTATTATAGCGGTTTTTCCTTTTATTTATTATCGTTCCTTTGCTTTGTTATTCGTTTATCTATCGTATATCTGTACCACTTATGTACCACAAGACAAAACATAGATTATTTGTACCACATCTGACGGCGTTTTATCTCCCTTTTGGACTAAGATGGACTAACATAAAATCTCCCTTTGCTACATACTGCAACGTAGAGCAACAAAAATAGTGCGGAATGATAAAGACATGAGAGCGAAAGAACCGATAAAGAAGATATGCGAGTTTTGCGGATGCGAGTTTGAAATATACACTTATATATGTGTGTTTTTGAAGTGGTTCATTAAACGTTGGTTTAATGACACACAAAAATAGCCCTTTTAGCCGGCAGTACAAAATCTATAACAACTAATTCCATCGACTGCACGTATAATCCCTGCCAATCGGAGTTTTCGATTCCTTTCTTCGGTATTAAAACTAATCTTTTAAGGGTTTCGGACAGGGGTTTCAATTTGCTTGCACCTGTGGTTCATTAAACCAACGTTTAATGAACCATTTTGAAACGCGGACCAATGCGAATGACCGGACTACAGCAGGCTGCGGCTCGTCCGCTTATTGCTTGTTAATAATATACTCGTCTTATGGGGGCCTTAGCTCGTGAGAGTGTCAAGCCCTTTCTTTTTTACTCTTTATTTCACAGGGATGAACTGCAAGTTGCGGCTCACTCCCTATTTACGTTGCAATTTGACAATTAAAAAACCCATTACGTGTTTTTTTTCGTAACGGGTTTTTTAATTTCTGCGATGGAAATCATTATCCATTGTTCAGGCATCCGGGTCGGTAAATCCGCCGCCGCCGCTTGGAGGATTTGCCGGCTGGGTATCGGGTTGGCTGGGGTTGTTTTCGTTGCCGCCGTTTTCGTTGCCGCCGTCTTCTTCGTCTTCATCGGGATTGTCGCTGTCGCTGCCTCCACCGGGGACGAGATGGCGGAAACTTTCGATCGCTCCGTTGATGTCGCTGATGGTGTGCTCAAAGGAGGTGATCAATGCTCCGGTGGCTTCATCATAATGCACGGGGATGGCGGAATAGAGCAGGTACCGGAGTTGTTTTTCGAGTTTTTTACGGGTGTCGGTGGCATTTCCGAGTTCTTTTCTGAATGCTTTTTCTTCGCCGCGTGCGAGCAGTTTTTCGCCGACTGCGTGCGCCAGGGTTGCAATTTCGTCGACGATGTTTTTCAGGTCGAGTTGCGTGAGTGCTGACAGGTTAGTGCCTGAGCGCAGAGCGTCTGCCATTTCCATAGCGTTGGCGGCCAGGGCGGTCTGCGTGTCGTGCGCTATATTTTTCAGATAGGGGTGCGCCACGTTTTCCAACAGCTTTGCCTTATTGAGTTCTTCTCCTGCCGAGCCGGCCAATACATCTTTAAACATGCCTTTAAGGAGGATCATTTTTCGGCGGATCGCTGCGATCTCTTCCACGACCTTTTCGGTCAGCAATAGCGTCGGGTTGCGCCGGAAGATGTCTACCAATTTGTCAAATGAGGCTTTCGCTTCGTTATAAGGCTTGAGGATGCCAAGGAGTTGCGCGATGACAAGCGTGATGATGTTGCCAAAGATGAAGTACGAAAATTCAAAAAAATCCGGGAGTCTCAGGTGATGAAAGCTAAACGGTTCAATTTTTTTCTTCATAACTTTAATATTTAAATAAATAATGCCGAAAGTTAGACATTAATTCTTTAACCTCCTAATTTTTTGAATAAAAAGATTGTTTTATCTCTTTTTTCGTATCATTTTCTTAGTAGGACAGGGATGCGACGGCGTCATAGCGTTTTCCCTGAAAGGGAAAGTGCTTTGAAAAAAAAATAAGTGTCTTCCCTGCGAGGGAAAGTGCTTTGAAAAAAAAATAAATGTCTTCCCTGCGAGGGAAAGTGCTTTGAAAAAAAAATAAGTGTCTTCCCTGCGAGGGAAAGTGCTTTGAAAAAAAAATAAGTGTTTTCCCTGCGAGGGAAAGTGCTTTGAAAAAAAAATAAGCGTTTTCCCTGCGAGGGAAAGTGCTTTGAAAAAAAAATAAGCGTTTTCCCGGCGAGGGAAAGTGCTTTGAAAAAAAATAAGCGTTTTCCCTGCGAGGGAAAGTGCTTTGAAAAAAAAATAAGCGTTT
>JAITSN010000099.1 GCA_031287715.1 Mediterranea sp. (in: CFB group bacteria) | reverse complement strand
AGACAGGGGCTATATATCTAAGACGCTAGCCGAAATACTCTTTGTTGACGGAATCCATTTGGTTACCAAAATGAGGAACAATATGAAAGGTGGGGAACTTCCCCTGCAAGACAGATTAATTCTTAGCAAAAGAGCTATTATTGAATCTGTCAATGATGAACTCAAAAACATCTGCTAAATAGAGCATACCAGACACAGATGTTTTACAAACCTCATTACCAACCTGATAGCTGGGATTTTGGCATACAGTTTCCTGCCAAAGAAACCATCTGTTTATGCTGACTTTATCGATGATAAACAGCTGATACTGTTCTAATTGTTATATCGAACTCACGTTAAATTATAAATTGATAATTATTTACCATATGGGTTCGTGCTCGCTTTACGGCGGTGAAGCTATTCGCTTTATTTCAACTGTGCAAGTAATCCGGTATATTTTTTTATGAGGGTCTCATTTTTCCTTTAAATGGCCTCAAAAACAGGAAATAAACGGGAGCTATCAGTTAAACCGGAATACAAAGGGATTCTTTGGCTAAAAGGGTATTGGGGAAGATGGCCCGGGCTTCGTGCAGCAGGATTGTTTCGTCTTCATAACGGGCGGAGAAGTGCCCGATCACTAACTGTTTTACGTTGGCGGCCTTAGCGATGGTTGCGGCTTGCGCTGCGGTGGTGTGGAAGGTCTCCTTCGCTCTGGGGAGGTCTTTGTGTATAAAGGTGGCTTCGTGGAACAGCAAGTTTACTTCTTTGATCTGGTCTACAATGGTGTCTATGCAGACGGTGTCCGAGCAGTAGGCATACCGTCGGGCGGGTTCGGAAGGGCGTGTCAGCCGGTTGTTTGGTATGTCCTGTCCGTCTGCGGTAGTGTAACCGGCGCCGTTCTTTATCTTATTCAGCTCGTATGTTGGGATCCTGTAGAAGTCGATCATCTCACGAATGATATGGTTCTGGCGTTGATTCTCCGCGAAGAGGAAGCCGCAGCAGGGTAGGCGGTGTTTCAGCGGGATGGTCGTCACTGTTAGTGAGCGGTCGGTGTAGATGACTTCGGGCTTTTCGCCGGGTTTGAACTCATGAAAAGAGACGGTGTACGGCAGGTGGGCGCAAAAGAAGTCAAGCAGGGGTGTGAATAGTCTTTTGGCGCCTTCGGGAGCGTGGATTGTCAGCTCTGCCGTTCGTCCCAGGAGGCCGAATGTGGAGATGATCCCCATCAGTCCGAAGCAGTGGTCGCCGTGCAGATGGGAGATGAAGATGTGGTTCAGGCGGGAGAATTTCAGGCGGGATCGCCGCAGTTGTATCTGCGATCCTTCGCCACAGTCGATCATGAACAGTTTTTCACGGATGTTCAACACCTGTGAGGTCGGGAAGTGACGGGTCGTCGGCAGGGCTGAGCCGCAGCCGAGGATGTGTAGTTCAAATTTCTCCATTGTGATTCGGGGCCTGTATCGTTTAGGCCATCACAAAGGTAGGTATTTTTCTTGCTGCTTCTTTGTCGCTTTCCTATTTATATAATAAGGAAGGGTTGGCGGTAAAGTCAAACCATAGTTCCATATGTATGCCTTGGTCTCCTTTCTTAATGCGTATGTTGGACGGTTGGCTCTTCGGGCCTTGCTGTGACAGGGGCTTGAAGCAGCGCATGGCCGGTATCTCGTAGAGGAAGGAGATGTCGCCTTCAGGGAAAGATGGGTTGGCGCTCCAGCCGGCTTTGTTGTCTTCGGGTTCGTCCGGCGTGAAGACGCGCATAAAGATGCCGTCGCTTCCGGCGTATACGGTGATGGGGCTTTCGGTGGTGGCCAGGGTGCTCCAATAGAGGTTGCCGTGATAGCCTTTAAATTCGGGGTAGATGAGGTTGCCGTAGCCGGCGCCTGTGACGGTGTTGTTGTAGGCTTTCTCCCATATGCCGTAGCTTGTCCCGTGGATGCGGTTGCGCCATACGCGGTAGGGGCCTCGCCCGAACCATCTCATGCCTTCCACTTTTGCTTCGGGGTAGCAGAAGGAGAGGCCGAAGTTGGAGATCCGGTCTTCAAAGATGGCTTCATCAAAGCCGGTGCCGCTGCCGGCCTTGTTCAGCATTACGGCGTGCATCCGGATAAGTCCGGCAGGGGTCATTTCCCAGCGGATGGAGTCTATTCCCCCGTAGTACCGGACGGTGAATATGGCGTTCGGGCCTTCGGTGTATGACCGTACGTCTTTCACCCTCGCTTTTATGCCGATGGGGATAGGCCCGTTGGTGAAGGAGACGGTTCCATGGCGGTTGGTCACTTGGTCGATCTGTGCTGTGAGGGTGTCGAAAGTGATGGTGACGCCTTGTGCGGCCAGGCTTACTTTGCCGTCCTGCCGCTTTACTTCGGCGTGGCCTTTGGCGGTGATGTTGGCCAGCTGCCCGCGTGTATATTCACCGGCATAGCGGATGGGCCACGTCCAGGTGCAGATCTCGTTGCTGTGCCTGTCCCACGCTTTGATCTCAAGGATGTCTCCTTCAAAGAAGTTGGCGGGCATGTCCATATGCGCTGTTCCGGCTTCGCGGGGGTCGATGGCCGGCAGAGTGATGCTTCCTGCTGCAATGACTTTTTGCTCGTTGCGGGTGGCTGGAGAGGGGGCGGTCAGGATCCGGTAGTTCATCTTGCAGGTGTTCAGGTTGGAAAAGAGATAGTCATTGCGGATGATGAATTTGCCGTTGAAAGACGGGGTGATGTAGAGGGTATTGAACTGTATGGGCGCCCATACTTCGCGTACGGTGTAGTAGCTGCCTTCCTTCTGCCGGTAAGGCCCCAGGATGCCATCGGCGCCGTTTGATCCGTCTGAGTCGAGGATGCCTCCCTTGTCACTGCGCTTGACGGCATTGTCGGAGAAGTCCCACATTACTCCGCCTGCGAACAGCGGGTGGGCGGTGTACTGCGCCCAGAAGTCCTCCAGGCCTGCGCCGTGCCCCTGGTCGTACATGCCGTGCTGGAACTCGGTGGGCATGAAGACCTTGTATCCGTTGATGAAGCGGGCGATTCCGGTGAGGAAGGTCGGATAGTGGTGTGTATCGAGGTTGTCGAAGTCCGCCCAGGCGTGGATCACATGCCGTTTCTGGGGGTCGTGCTCACGGAAGAGCGGATCGATGGCGCCGTTAAAGCCTCCTTCGTTGCCATTGCTCCAGAGGATGATGGATGGATGGTTTACCTGATGCGTCACTAACTCTTTCACCCGTTTGGATCCGACTTCGGTCGAGTAGGCGTTTTGCCATCCGGCCAGCTCGGAGATGACGAAAAGGCCGAGTGAGTCGCAGGCATCCAGGAAGTGTTTGTCCGGCGCATAGTGTGTACGGACGGCGTTCATATGCATTTCCTTTATCAGCTTGCCGTCGGCGATGCTGATCGCTTTGCTGGTGGTGCGCCCGCCGTCAGGATGGAAGGAATGGCGGTTGATGCCTTTTAATACGATCTTCGTTCCGTTGAGGTAGATGCCGTCTTTCATCCGGAACTCTACGGTTCGGAATCCGATGCGTTCGCGGTGGACGTGTATGGTGTTCCGGCGCTGGTCGGTAAGTTCGAGTGTGAGGTCGTACAGTTCCGGTGTTTCGGTATTCCAGGGCCGGATGCCGTCCCAGCGGAATTGTACGGTGTGCTTGTTGCCGGCACTTATACGGGCTGTCTGCCGCTTCAGCCTTGCGCCGGATGCTTTAGTGGTGCTTTCGCCAGATGCTTTAGTGATGCTTTTGCCGGATGTTCCAACCGGACGGATGCCGGCCACCAGGGTGTAGCCTTCTTCCAACGGGGTGGTAAAGACTTCGGCTGCCAGCGTACCGTCCGCCCGGGCATCAACGGCGATGCGCTCAATGTTGACGGGCGGTTTGGCCTCCAAGTAAACCGGCCGGTAGATGCCGCCGAATATCCACCAGTCGGCTTTCCGCTCGGCTGCGTTCACCGACCTGTCGGACGACTCTTTGGCGACCTTCACTTCCAGATCATTCTTTCCTTCAACGATCTTGTCTGTAATGGTATAGGCGAAGCGGTTGAAGCCGCCCCGGTGAATGTCTCCGGCCGGTAAGCCGTTGACCGTCACCTCGGTATCGGTCATTGAGCCTTCAAAGACAATGGTTATTTGCTTTCCCCTCCAGGCTGGAGGGATGTGGAAAGTTGTCCGGTAGATTCCGGTCTCTGTAGGGGGCTGGGCGCCCTTGATCGTGTACCATCTGCCGTAGGAGTATTCACCGAAGCCTTGCAGTTCCCACTGTGAGGGGACGCCGATCTCCATCCATTTACCGCTATTCATTCCACCGCTGCAATAAAACTCCCATGTCTTGGTGTCGTCAAGCCCCTTTCCGGAGAGGTAGAGCGTTTCGGTTTGCTGTGCAGCCACAAGCAGCGGACCAAGTGCCGCAAGCATTAGAACGGATCTTTTCATCGTCATTCGTCTTTTACGTTTATCATTCTGTATACAAAGAAACGAATTAGCATCCGGGATGAGATGGAAGCCTGTACAAAAAGATGGAAGATCGTGGTATAAGAAGCCTTTTTATACCAACGCAAAGCAGTGTTATATGAAGGAAATAGCCCGAATAGGTGAAAAGTACGTTTTATTCGGTAGTATGAACCTTTTTTAATCGGGAAAACAATCCGATCTTTGCATAGTTCTTAAATGATACGGTATGTAGCCGGGCCGTCAATCCGGATGCGGATAGCCCACTTACCGCTACTCATCAAGAACTGTCCGGTGAAGATCCGGATACAGATTGGAATACGGAAGTAAATGTGAAACTAAATACAGCGTTAAATGTGAAACCATAATAAAGAAACCACTATATTTTGAGGTGTTTTGATGTGAATCACGGCATTCTTTGTTGTTTTGTTTGTAAATTCCCCTGGCCAGGCGTGGCTAAGGGGAATTTTTTTTGGAGGCTATGCGGGTGCTTCATCTCTTGCGGCCAAAGTCGGCAGGTATCTCTCCCCACTCCCTGGTTTCCCATTTGATGACCGTGGTCGTATAGACGTTCTCTTTAAGCCACTTCTCGGCGCGTTCGATAATGCTGAACAGCTGTTCGGTTCCGGCTCTTCGCTCAAGGGTTGTTCCGCATTTTTTCTCCCTGGCCCACTTTATTGCGCTGAGACTGTCGGTATACACCGGCATGTCAAGCCCCTTTTCTTTGATCCAGGCAAGCCCGTGGACGACGGCCAGGAACTCTCCGATGTTATTCGTTCCTTCCATCGGGCCGACACGGAATATTTCCTGCCCGCTGGCGACATGTACGCCGCGGTATAGCATCGCTCCGGGGTTTCCGCTGCAGGCGGCGTCTACGGATAAGCTGTCCTGAATAACACAGTCGGGGTACGGGGCCGGCGGCGCCTTTTTCTTCCTTGTCCTCCTGCGGAGGTGTTCTTCGGTTGGATGCTCAAAGGCGTACTCGGCCTCCTCTTTTGTACTGAAGGATCTATACCTGGCTCCTTCATAACCCTTCACCTGGGGCAGACATTCTGTCCAGGTATCGTATAGTCCCGGGGTGACCCCGATCCAAACTACATAATACTTCTTTCTATACTTCTCATTATATTTACTCATTGGTGGATTGATTTTAGTTAGGCAAAGGTAGACAAAGTTACGAATATAATTCCGGATGATTACAGAATTCCGGACGGCGGCGACCTTTCTTTATTAATAGCGGCCTTGCTTAGGTTGTGTAAGCAAAATAATTATCTTTGTTGCTCATGTTTGATTTTTATACTATATGATTATGAAGAGACTTGTCCATGTATTGTTTTTCGCCTTATTTGCAACGGCTTTGTTTGCACAAGGAAAGGCGAAGTATGTATTCTATTTTATTGGTGACGGAATGGGTGTCAATCAGGTGAACGGCACGGAGATGTACCTGGCCGACGCAGCGGAAAGCCGGATAGGCGTCAAGCCGTTGCAGTTCACCCAATTCCCTGTGATTAATGTGGCTTCGACCTTTTCGGCGACTAACTCGGTCACGGACTCTTCGGCCGCCGGTACGGCATTGGCTACCGGGGAGAAGACGTATAACGGCGCCATTGGGTTGGACAGCGGCAAACAACGCCTTACTTCGGTGGCGGAAATGGCCAAGCGTTCCGGTAAGAAAGTCGGCGTAACCACAAGCGTGAGCGTCGATCATGCCACGCCTGCGGCGTTCTACGCGCACCAGCCCGAGCGCAGCATGTATTACGAGATCGCCCTGGACCTGCCCAAAGCAGGCTTCGACTTCTATGCCGGCAGTGGTTTCCTGAAACCTAACACTACATATAATAAAAAGGAAGCGCCAAGCGTGTTCCCCATCTTTGAAGAAGCAGGCTATACCATAGCAAGAGGATACAAAGACTTCAAAGCGAAGTCCTCCCCGGCAAAGAAGATGATTTTGATCCAGGAAGAAGAAGCACCGGCCGGCAGACGCTCGCTGTCTTATGCGATAGACCGCGGCGAAAGCGATCTGACACTGCAGCAGATAACCGAAAGCGCCATTTCTTTCCTCGGCGGGAACAACAGCAAAGGTTTCTTCCTGATGGTCGAAGGGGGGATGATCGACTGGTCTTGCCATGACAACGATGCCGCAACTACTTTCCGGGAAGTGGTTGATCTGGACAATGCCGTTAAGGTAGCCTATGAGTTCTACAAAAAGCATCCGAAGGAAACCCTCATCGTCGTAACAGCCGACCATGAGACCGGTGGGCTTGGCTTAGGCAAAGGCAAGTATGAAATGAACCTGAAAGCGCTGGCGCATCAAAAGCAGTCGACCGGCACGCTGTCTTCTTCCATCACAGCATTACGTAAGCAGAAAGGCCACCGTACCAGCTGGGAAGAGATCAAAGAACTTCTGGGCAAGACTATGGGGCTTTGGACGGAACTGCCCGTCAAGTGGGAGCACGAAAAGCTCCTTCGTGACTGCTACGAATCTTCCTTTTCCAGGAAAGCGAACCAGGAAATGGAAAAGAGCCTGTACACCGAAAGTGAACCGCTGGCCGCCAAAGCCAAGGAAGTGCTCAATGACATCGCCGGCGTGGGTTGGATAAGCGGCGGACACTCTGCCGGATATGTGCCCGTGTATGCCATCGGTGCCGGATCGGAACTGTTCAAAGGTAAGATGGATAACACAGACATCCCCAAACGCATCGCTAAGGCCGGAGGATATAAGTAGCAGCCCCATCCGCTAAAGTGTCATAATGCTATCCGCCGCCGGCATTTTAATCCCTAAGGCTGGTTCTGTTTCCGTATTTTTTCGGATATTTGCTGAAAAGAGTATCGTAATGAAACCAATCAAGAGTTTTGCCGAATTGACGGAGTATTTAAGGGGATTGAAACGCAGGCGGCGCGTTGCGGTTGTTTGTGCCGACGACCGTAACACGGAATATGCCGTTTCGCGCGCGCTGGAAGAGGGGATTGCAGAGTTTGTGATGATTGGCGATTCTGCCGTACCGGAGAAGTATCCTGCGCTAAAAAAGTACCCCGGCCTTGTGGAGGTGCTTCACACCGACCGGCCCGATGAGGCGGCGCGGGAGGCCGTTCGCCTTGTCAGGGCGGGCCAGGCGGATATTCTGATGAAGGGTATCATCCATACGGACGAACTGCTTCATGCCGTCCTGGACAAGGAAAAGGGATTGCTTCCCAAAGGGAAAGTCCTCACCCATCTGTCTGTTACGGAGATTCCGGCGTACGGTAAGCTGTTGTTTTTCTCCGATGCGGCGGTCATCCCCCGCCCTGCGTTGCAGCAGCGGATAGAGATGATCGGCTACGCCGTTCGCACATGCCGCAGCTTCGGTATAAAGCGGCCGCGCATCGCATTGATACATTTCACGGATAAGGTCAATGCAAAATTCCCCGTCTCGCTTGATTATGTGAATATCGTGGAGCTTGCCGAAGCTGGGGAGTTCGGCGATGTGGTGGTCGACGGGCCGCTGGACGTACGTACGGCGTGCGAGAAAGCCAGCGGCGATATTAAAGGCATCGCTTCGCCGGTCGACGGGGAGGCCGACGTGCTGGTTTTCCCGAATATCGAGTCGGGCAATACGTTCTATAAAGCTGTGTGTCTGTTCGGCGGGGCTGAGGCGGCGGGACTTCTGCAAGGTCCGGTCTGTCCGGTGGTGGTGCCGTCGCGCAGCGATTCGGGTCTATCCAAGTATTACAGCATGGCGATGGCTTGCCTGACATGCGAAAACACAATCGGATGAAAAAGATACTTGTGATCAACCCCGGCTCAACCTCCACCAAGATAGCCGTATATCACGACGCGGAGGCCGTATTTGCGCATACCGTTCGCCACAACGCCGAAGAGCCGGCTTCTTTTGCAGAGGTAGCCGGGCGGCATCGCTTCCGGAAGCAGCTGGTTCTTCGCGAGCTGGAAGCCGCCCGCATCCCGTTTGCGTTCGACGCGGTCATTGGGCGGGGTGGCCTGGTGAAGCCCATCCCCAGTGGGGTTTATGAGGTGAGCGACGCGCTGAGGCACGACCTGCTGCACGCTTCCCGTTTTCATGCCTCCAATCTTGGGGGATTGATTGCCGGCGAGCTGGCGTCACTGCTGCCGGGCTGCCGGGCTTTTATCGCCGACCCCGTGGTGGTGGACGAGCTGGAAGACATCGCCCGCATCTCAGGCTCGCCGCTGCTTCCCCGCGCTTCCATCTTCCATGCGTTGAACCATAAGGCCGTCGCCCGCCGCTATGCCCGCGAACATGGCGTGAGGTACGAAGCACTCAATCTGATCGTCTGCCATTTGGGAGGCGGCATATCCGTTGCCGCCCATCGCCGGGGAAGGATCGTGGATGTCAATAACGCATTGGACGGCGAAGGCCCTTTCGCACCGGAACGTGCAGGGACGCTTCCCGCCGGCGACTTGATCGACCTGTGCTTTTCCGGGCGGTTCACGCGCGACGAACTGCGGAACCAACTAACAGGACGCGCCGGACTGGCCGCCCATCTGGGAACCACGGATGTCCCGGCCATCCTGGAACGTATCCGCCAAAACGACGAACATGCCGGGCTGATCATCGACGCGATGGTTTACAACGTAGCCAAAGCGATCGGCAGCCAGGCCACCGTGCTGCAAGGCAAGATAGATGCCATCATACTTACCGGAGGCATGGCCCATTCGGACGGTATCATCTCAAAACTGAAGCCGTACATCTCCTTCCTGTCGGAAATTGAAGTTTATCCGGGTGAAGACGAAATGGAAGCGCTGGCCATGAACGCTTCAGGTGCTTTATCGGGCGAACTTCCCATAATGGAATACAAATGATGCTTGTATAATCCAAAAAGGATATGTTTCTTTGCCCGGTCTAAACCTTATGTCCCCCCGATGGAAGAAACGCGTGAGCCGCACCGGAATAGTATAACCGCCTTTTCCGAGTTTTTTGAACAGAACAGGGAGAAATTCCTCTCATTTGCCTACTCATACATCAAAAACAGGCCCGATGCGGAAGACCTTTTGATGGAATCCATGGCTGCCCTATGGGAAAACCGTGACAAATGGCGGGAAAGCTCAAGTCTGCATGGCCTGCTGCTTACGATCATAAAGAACAAAGCACTCAACCTTCTGGCCCACGAACAGGTACGCCTGCGGGCGGAAGAGAATATCAACAGCCACGGGCAACGCGAGCTGGAACTGCGCATCTCCACATTGAAAGCCTGCGACCCCGAATCCATCTTCAACACGGAAATACAGCAGATCGTCAACAAGGCACTCAACCGCCTGCCGGTGCAAAGCCGGCGTATCTTTGTACTTAGCCGGTACCATAACGCATCGAACAGAAAGATAGCCGAACAGTTGGGCATCTCAGTCAAAAGCGTAGAGTTTCACATCACAAAAGCACTGAAGAAACTGCGCCTGGAACTAAAAGATTATCTTTTCTTCCTCCTTCTATAGTTCGGGAAATTTTCTCCTCCTTACTCAGAACGTGAGGCTTTTCAGGGTCACAGGCCCTTGTAATCCGCTTTCTACCGGCGCCCAGTGGCCATATCCGGTGGTTTTATAGTTACGGTCTACCAGATTGATCTCCTTGAATTTGCGCCAGGGGATTTGTTGCCTGTCCATTTCGGCGATGCGGTTGGCGGGGAGGTTGGTTACTTCTATTTCGAGCAGGTTTTCGCCCGGGCGCAGGTTTTCGGGACGGATCAGGCAGCGGAAGGGTACGGCCCACAGGACGGCGATTTCCCTGCCGTTGATCTTCACGCGGGCGCTTTCACGTACATCGCCCAGGTCGAGCATCCAGGCTTCGACTTCTTTCCAGTCTCTGGGGGGAATATCGAAACAGGCCCGGTAGCATCCGGTTCCCATGGTTGTTTGGGCTTCGGCGAGGTTCAGCCCGGTCCAGGAACGCGGTCGGTCCATATCTATCCGGTGAGTGGTGGGCGGTTCGCTGTTCAGGAAGGAGAAATGCCAGCGCCGCAGTTCGATGTCCTTATCCGGAGCGGGCTTGGGATATTTCCAGGCGGTGGCGTTTACGTCTTCCCGGGCGAATGTTTTCAGGATGACGGATGCTCCGGAGGGCAGTTGCAGATAGACTTCGGTTTGTCCGTTGCGTTGCCTCAGGCGTGCTTTTCCGCTTTCGCCGTTCATCGGGTCGTAGAGTATCGCCGACTTGGCTTCAACGGCTATCGGCACCCAACCTTCCGTGTCTTCCCCTTTCAGGGCGCTGATGAAGTAGTGGTGTCCGTCGGCGTTCGTTCGGCGAATCAGGCTCAGGCCGAGTTCCGTCCGCATGGTTTCTGCTTTTACGCCGGTCTGCGCCAGCGTGGCGGCGTAGTCTGTACCGAAGAGCACGCGTCCTTTTCGGGCGGTCGCCTTTGTTTTTCTGCGTTCGATGGTTTTCTTGAAGCGGGCGCGGTGGGCGGCCAGGTTGGCATAACCGGGTACATCTTCGGGGTATCGTTCGATGAAGATGATCGTCGCTCCTTCGTCTGCCAGCCGGAAGAGTTTGGCCAGCACGTCCTCCGGCATCAGCCGGGCGCCCGGGATGATCAGCCCGGCGTACGTGTTTCCGCCCGGCGTTGCGATCCGGCCATTGACGCAGGCGGCGTTACGGATGAAGTGGTCTGAGATGTAGTCCATGTCATAGCCGGCGTTGCTGATGCGGTGCACGGCTTCGATGAAGCGCGGCGCCCGCTTGGCCATGCCGTGGATGTCGAACATCAGCAGGCGCCCGGGCTGTTCGTGCCACATATCGTATACGGGCAGGTAGACCAGGAAGTCATTGTCCGGCTGCCCTGTTTGCAGGAAGCTCTGGCAGCGGGTCACGTAAGAGAAAAATGCGGGGGCGTCGCGCCAGATGCTGTTCGTCGGGCTTATGTCTACAGACGCGTAGAATTTCCATCCGGGCCAGGGATCTTGCACGGGGGAGTAGGTTGTTCCGTGAAGGTAGATGCGGTTTACACCCGAGACGAACATCAGGTCAACATCCGGCTTGCACTGCGACAGTGACGTGCGGAAGTGCTCCGTCAACCATGTCAGTGTTTCGGCGGAGGTGTATGGTCGTCCGGCGATGTGTGCGGCGGACGAGGCGTATTTCAGCATGGACAGGTCGGCGTCGTTCGGGCGGGTGAGCGAGTCGTTGCGCAGGCCTTTGATGCGGAAGTCCGACAGTCCGAAGCCTTCACATTCGGGTATGTCTACGGCGGCATAGATGTCGATCAGGTTGCCCGGCGATCCGTGTGCCTGATTGCGGGTTTGTGTTCCATTGGCGTGCGCCCAGTCGGTCCACTGCCGCGTGAAGTTTTCTAAGAGGAGTTCGCCCATCGTCTCCCTGTAGTCCGAGACGACGCGCGCTGTGGTGTCGTTGCGGGCGGCGGATAGAAATTCCGGCAGGCGTTCTTCCAGCTTGTATCCGCGACGGGCGGCGAACTGTTCAAAGAAGCCGTCTGTCCAATCGGCCTGGTATACTTCGTACGAATCGTTGAAGAAGGTGTGCGGGTAGCCGGCTCCGGAAGAGGCGAACGCTCTCTCGAACTTGTTCAGGTAGTGCTTTACTGCCGTGGCTGACAGATGGTTCATCACCCATCCTTCGCCTCCGGGTGCGGCGCGCTTCACTTGTTGGAGGGTTTTCCCGCCGAACGCTGCCACCAGGCGCCACTCGCCTTCCGGCGCTGTCCAGGTCAGCAAGCCGTTGGTCACGCTAGCAGTCAGGTCGATGCACTGCCCTTTTTCCGAAAAGGCCATCAGGCGGTGCAGTTTCGCATACGGTTTTTGCTTTTCGTCTTCGACGGCTATCTCCAGCGTGTGCGTCTTTCCCCCACCCAGCCGGTATTCGCCGACGATCAGCCGGGTGGCGGCGTCTTCGATGCGTACGTCCGGGCCTCCGAAGGGCCAGCCGGTGCCGTTATTCATATCGATCTGCATATCCAGCCGGGCGGCTTCGGCTTCGGTGTGCTTGAGCATGTCCATCCACTTGGGCGAGAGATAAGGAATATCGTTTGCTTCATTCCCTTGCACGCCATAGATGGGGGTGATTTCCATCGCCCCTATGCCGGCTTTGGCATATTCGTTCAGGAGGAGGGTCAGGTTTTCCTTGTCTACGGCGCTCCCCATCCACCACCAGCGGGCGGCCGGTTTGGCTTCGTTCTTCACTTCCGGCCAGCAAGTGTCTTGCGCTTTTGCGGAGGCTGTTGCAAGAATGACGAGGGCTGTGACCGTTGCGGTTCGGGATGCGCATAAAAGTCTTCTTCGGATCTGTGTCGGCATAACTGTTTTCTTTAGATGAGATGCGTAATATTGTTTACAGGAAGAGATTTTCCCAGGGATAGCTTCCGGGCTTGAGGGTTATGGTAACGCCGGGGTTTCCGACAGGCGTCATCCGAACGATTCCGGGGGCGACTTCACCTGTCACGTCGAATGTATTCCAGGCGGTGCGTTTCAGGATTGAAAAGGCGGTTGCCCCTCCTTCGATGATCAGTTCCTGCGGCAGGCGTTCGGATAAGAGTACGATGACGGCTTTCCCCATTTCTTCCCTTAACTTCTGTGCTTTCTGCGCTCTTTCGCTTTTTCTATAACTATAATCTTCGAAGCGGAGAATCATTAAGTCGTGGCTGGTGTATTCTTTTTTCAGCTTTTCGGCCCATCGTGTGGGTATTTCCCTGTGAAAAAGTATCATAGGCATGTTACGTTGAATGGTATTTTGCTGTTGAATATAGCTAAAGTTTGCCAGCGACTTGCTCTTGGGGCTTCCCTGGATGATTAGCGTCGGCTTGCCCTGTAAGCCTTCAAATGGTGCAAGGACGTTCGGCGTGTATCCCTTGACGGTGAGGCAGGCGGTAAAGAAGTCTGCTCCTCCTGCGGCCAATACGCCTTCGTTGATTTCCGCTCCCCGCCGTTCGATTTCTTTTATCGTGGCGGCTTCGGCCAGGAATATACCCTTTCTTTCTGTGGTTTTTCGGGGTGTGAGTATTGTGCCGCGGTATTTATAGCCGCGATACTTGTAGAACAGCAGCAGCATCACGTCGGCTGTTTCCGCCGGAAACTCGGGGTCGGAAGCAAATTTTGTCTTACTCAGGGGTACGTGGTTGATGTAGTATATTCCCTTCACGATGGTTCGCCCCATGCTTGGGTTCTGCGGGATTAGCCGGGCGTATTCGATTCCGGTGACGTCCATCAGCGTTTTCAGTTCGGCGGCGATGTGGCCTCTCAGCACCGAATCGGTTTTCTTGAAGATAAAGGTAAAGCCCATGCGTTTGACGGCCTCGGCTATCCGGACGGTTTCTTCGATGGCTTCCGCTTCGGTCATCGAACGGGTGTCTGTGGCCAGAACCAGCATGTCGTATCCTTCCGGGCAAGTGATGGTTTCTTCTCCGTTATACATGATCAGGTTTACCTTGAAGCCGAACCGGAAGCCGATACCTGCGATTTCGGCGGCTCCTGTGATATCGTCGGCAATGACGATCAATGGATGATTGATAGTTAGCATTATTCCTTTATTACGTTAGTTTTGGTTTGTGTTAATTCTTCAGGCTTGAGGCTATGCGCTCCGGATCCGCCATGCGTGCGGCATAGTCGATGGCCAGCAACATGGCGTCCGGGCTTGCTATTCCCTTTCCCGCCACGTCGAATGCTGTTCCGTGGTCTACCGATACGCGGACGATGGGTAGCCCCACCGTGATGTTTACTCCTTGGACGCTATTCATCCTCCCCGTTTGAGGATCCCAGCCGAAGCCTGCAACTTTGAACGGGATGTGTCCCTGGTCGTGATACATGGCCACACAACCGTCATATTGCCCGCATTTCGCTTTGGCAAACAGCGTGTCGGGGGGCACGGGGCCATCCACATTGTATCCCATGCCCTTCAGCTCGTTTACCGCCGGGGTGATTTCTGTTTCTTCTTCCCAGCCGAACAGTCCGTTGTCGCTTGAATGTGGATTTAGCCCTGCAATGCCGATGCGCGGGTTCCCGATGCCGAATTGTTTGCACGCGTCCGCCATGAGCCGGGTGACGTCGATGATGCGCTGTTTTTTCACCCGGTCGCAGGCCTCGCGCAGGGAAACATGCGTCGAAACGTGGATGACCCTCAGGTGTTCGTCGGCCAGCAGCATAGCATACTTTTCCGTGCCTGTGAAGTGCGCGTAGATCTCCGTATGTCCGTCGAAATGGTGTCCTGCCAGATTCAGCGCCTCCTTGTTGATAGGCGCCGTAACCGTTCCGTCCACCTCCCTGTCCATGGCCAGCCCGATAGCCGCCTTGACGGCTATGAAGGCCGCGTCTCCCGCTTCGGCGGATACCTTGCCGTATTCCAGCCGGTCCAGCCCGGCATAATTCAGATCATATACGTCTATACATCCATACTCGAATCCGGCGTCGGCAACGTTGCCGACCGGACGGATCCGCACGGATAACCCCAATGCGCCGACCGCTTTACGCATCACTCCGGCGTCGGCAATAACCAACGGATTGCACCTGTCGTATACTTTTTTATCGTTGAGGGCTTTCACTATAATTTCGGGGCCGATACCTGCCGGATCCCCCATGGTAATAGCTAATGTTGGTTTCATGCTTGATTTTTAAATAAATTGCGCAGATAATCATTGTCCTTTAGCGCTACAAATATAATGATCCCGACAGCTATATACAAGTTTACGCCCGAATAGCCCGCGCGGCAATAAGGCGCTGCTTTATTTGCCATTTACCATCGATTATTTTCCGATATGGTGCGAAAAATCAATAGGAGACAACATAAATAGATAATTTTGTGAATATAGTTCTATGTTTTTGCCGCAATTTATCTATCTTTGTATCAAACAATACAAAATATACAAACAATATTGCCTATGACTAAGTTTAAAGAAGAAAAGAAACAGCTGATAAGTAAAATCAAGACTAAGATTACGGAGGCTAAAGATGTGGAGACTCTTTTCAAGTTGGCTGATAAGCTCATATCGAAAAAAGAAGTTGAAACAGAAAAACTCCAGATGGAAAAGATCGAAAACCAAGTGCCTTCATTGTTACCTGATGACAACATTACCCATAAGGAAGCATTGCAAGAACTTGAAAAAATGGTTGAGTTATGGAAATAGAAAAGATTTATTGGAGAGCAAATGCGTTGAACAGCCTGAAGTATATTCTTACAATATACCACTATCGAAAAGGGCGGGCGATGGCGGAAAAGATCACCAAAACTATCATCGACGACATCGAAGAGATAAGAATACGTCCTTATAACGGCTATATTGAACCTTCCATGCAGGGTGGTCTGCCACAGAAGATCTACTCGCGCTTTAGCAGAAAGGTTAAAATACTGTATTATACGGAAGACGATACGCTCTACATCGTTGATTTCCATACTAGCTGACCATCTGTCTTATGCCGGCGGTTCTATGCCGGTAACTTGGCGAAGGGGTACAAATGAGTACCCCTTCGCCTTTTTTTATGCCTTGATCATTTAAATCGTACTGCCACCGTCGGACGGAATCATTGCACCGGAGCTTTCACGCCCGCGAAAATGGTTTCCCACAGCGGGACGGGGCTTTCGCGCCCGCGAAGTTATCCGCCACCATAAAGAATACTCATTTTCAAACAGATAAATTTTCGGCGGGGTGTTTATAAGTTTTTTGTGGAAAGAAGTGGAGAATTGTGGAGGAATATCTACTTTTACACTCTATTCCATATCATTAAGACAGAAATGATCCGGTTCTTGGGTAATATTGAGGCCAAGGCGGATGCTAAAGGACGGCTTTTCATCCCCGCGCAGTTCAGGAAGCAGCTACAGATTGCTTCCGAGGAGCGGCTCATTATGCGCAAGGATGTTTTTCAGGATTGCCTGACGCTATACCCCGAAAGTATATGGAACGAAGAGCTGAACGACCTTCGCTCAAGGCTTAACAAATGGAGCGAAGAGCACCAGTCGGTGTTCCGGCAGTTTGTGAGCGACGTGGAGATCATCATTCCCGATGCGGGCGGGCGGATCCTCATCCCCAAACGGTATTTGCAACTGTGCAAGATCCGGAGCGACGTGCGGTTTATCGGTGTGGACAACAAGATTGAGATTTGGGCCAAGGAGAAGACGGAGCAACCGTTCATGTCGCCGGAAATGTTCGGCAAGGCGCTGGAGGAGATCATGAAGAATAATGCAGACTGATGGAAAACGGAGAAACGGCATATCATATTCCTGTGATGCTGAAGGAAAGCGTTGACGGGATGGCCATCCGCCCCGACGGCATGTATGTGGATGTTACGTTTGGTGGTGGCGGCCATTCGAGGGAGATCCTCTCCCGTCTGGGCGCAAAGGGAAGGCTTTTGGGCTTTGACCAGGATGAAGATGCCGAGGCGAACGGGATAGACGACGGGCGCTTTGTTTTCGTCCGCAGCAATTTCCGCTACCTGGGCAATTTCCTGCGCTACCACAATGTGGAAAAGGTGGATGGGATATTGGCCGACCTGGGGGTGTCGTCGCATCACTTTGACGATAGCGGGCGCGGCTTTTCTTTCCGTTTCGACGGGGAGCTGGACATGCGCATGAACAGGCGGGGCGGCATTACGGCCGCCGGCGTCGTGAACAACTATGAGGAGGAGCGGCTTGCCAACCTGTTCTACTTGTATGGCGAGCTTAAAAACAGCCGCAAGCTGGCGGCGGCCATCGTCTGCGAACGGGCAAAGAACAGAATAAGGACGACGGATGAGTTCCTGGCCGTTGTTAAACCCCTTTTCGGGAGGGAGCGGGAGAAGAAGGATCTGGCCCGGGTGTTCCAGGCGCTTCGCATTGAAGTGAACCAGGAAATGGCGGCGCTGAAGGAGATGCTTGCCGCGGCAGCGGAAGCGCTCAAGCCCGGCGGACGCCTGGTCGTCATCACCTATCATTCGTTGGAAGACCGGATGGTGAAAAACCTGATGCGAACGGGAAACATTGAAGGAAAGCAAGAGCAGGATTTCTTCGGCAACCTGCAAACGCCGTTCCGCCCTGTCAATAACAAAGTGATCGTGCCCGCTCCGGAAGAGATTGAACGGAACCCGCGTTCAAGGAGCGCCAAGCTAAGGATTGCCGAAAAGAAAGATTAAGGACGAACATGGAAGATAAGAAAGAAGAGATCAAGAAACGAAGGCCTTCGCTGAGGACAATCCTGGGAGGGGATATTCTGGCAACCGACTTTTTCCGTCGCCAAACCAGACTCCTTATCCTCATCATGGTGTTTGTGATATTCTATATCCACAACCGGTATGCCGCCCAGCAGCAGATCATCGAGATCGACCGGCTTAAACAGGAACTGATCGATATTAAGTATGACGCGCTGACGCGCAATTCCGAACTGATGGAGAAGAGCCGCCAATCGCATATCGAAGAATATATAGTAAAGAAAGAGACGGAGCTGGAAACGGCGACCCATCCTCCATACCTGATCAAATAATAATGGCCAACAGGAAAAACATAATGACCCGCTACTTCTTTGTCATCCTCCTTCTGGGGATGGTGGGGATTGCCATTGTCGTCAAAGCCGGCATCATTATGTTTGGCGAGCGGCAGTACTGGCAAGACGTAGCCGTTCGTTTTGTGAAAGAGAACATCATCATCAAGCCCAGCCGCGGCAACATCCTGTCGGCCGACGGAAGCATGATGGCAAGCTCCCTTCCCGAATACCGCATCTATATGGACTTCAAGGCGGGCGGCACCGGCAAGGATACCCTGCTGATGAACCACCTGAATGAAATCAGCGCGGGCTTGCACAATATATTCCCCGACAAAAGCACGGCGCAGTTCAAGGCCCATTTGCTCAAAGGCAGGCGAAACGGCGCCCGCAATTACCTGATATATCCCGACCGCATCTCCTACATCCAATATAAGGAAGTCAAACGCTTGCCCGTGTTCAACCTCAACAAGTACAAAGGCGGCTTCCACGAACAGATCTACAACCGGCGCAAGAAGCCGTTCGGGTCGCTGGCAGCGCGTACGCTGGGCGACATTTACGCCGACACGGCGCGGGGCGCGATAAACGGGATCGAGCTGGCGTTCGACTCCGTCTTGAGGGGGCGCGACGGGATCATCCACCGGCAAAAGGTGAAGAACCAGTATCTCGACATAACAGACATCCCCCCCATGGACGGTTGCGATGTTGTTTCGACGATAGATGTTGATATGCAAGACATCTGCGAGAAGGCCCTCGTAGACAAGCTCGTCCAGATCAATGCCGGCGAAGGCGTTGCCGTCTTGATGGAAGTGGCTACGGGCGAAGTCAAAGCCATTGTCAATATGGCCAAAGGCAAAGACGGCAAGTACAGGGAAACCAAGAACGGCGCAATCAGCGACATGATAGAACCCGGGTCGACATTCAAAACGGCATCCATCATGGTTGCGCTCGAAGACGGGGTGATCGGTCCGGCAGACGGGGTGGATACGGGCAACGGGGTGATGATGATGCATGGCCGCACGATGCGCGACCACAATTGGCGCCGCGGCGGCAACCAGTATCTCACGGTGCCCCAAATACTGATGCTGTCTTCCAACATCGGGGTGAGCTACTTGATCGACAAGCACTACGGGAAGAACCCCGACAAGTTTGTCGAAGGCCTGCACCGCATGAGCCTCAACGAGCCGCTCCGCCTACAGATCCCCGGCGAGGGCAAACCCAATATCCGCCGGCCGAAAGACGGCCGCTGGTCGAAGACGGCGCTACCCTGGATGAGCATCGGCTACGAAACCCAAATCCCGCCGATCAATACGCTGGCCTTCTATAATGCGATAGCAAACAAGGGCAAGATGGTGCGCCCGAAATTCGTGAAAGCCATAGCGCGGAACGGCGGGATAGTAAAAGAGTTCCCCACGGAGGTTATCAACCCCTCGATCTGTTCCGAACGCACGCTGCACCAGATACAGGCCATGCTGGAGCAGGTGGTCGGCAAAGGACTTGCCAAGCCGGCCGGGTCATCACAGTTCCCCGTAGCGGGAAAGACCGGAACGGCGCAAATATCCCAGGGCGCGGCGGGCTACAAAAGCGGCACGGTGAACTACCTGGTTAGCTTCTGCGGCTACTTCCCTGCCGACGACCCTAAATACAGCTGCATCGTGGCCATCCAGAAGCCGGGCCTTCCCGCATCCGGCGGACTTATGGCGGGCAGCGTGTTCGGCAGGATCGCCGAGAGGGTATATGCCAAAAACCTCGTGCTGGACATCAGGAACGCAATGGATACCACCGGCCTTATCGCACCCGGTGTTAAAGCCGGAGAGCTGACCGAAGCCAAACGCGTTTTGGACGACCTGGACATAACGGCCCGGATAGACTTCAAAAGCAAGAAAGACAAGGAGGTTTGGGGAAGCACCCACTCTTATCCGGACGCAGTGGCATTGCACGCCAAAGAAACCTGTAAGAACAAAGAAGTGCCGCGCGTTATCGGGATGGGAGCCAAAGATGCCGTCTACCTCCTCGAAAGCAAAGGACTGAAGGTGCGCCTGTCGGGAACAGGATCGGTCTGCAAGCAATCCATCCCGCAGGGAAGCCGGATCAGGACGGGACAAACCATATGGATAGAATTGAATTAACTAACACACATCAAGAACTATGAAGCTGGAAGAATTGCTCAAGAAGATTCAAGTGATCAGGGTCGCCGGTTCGCTTGAGATCGATATTACAGGAGTACAGATAGACTCCCGTAAGGTGGAGAACGGCCATCTCTTCGTGGCCGCCAAAGGCACCCAAGCCGATGGGCACGCCTATATCCCCGCCGCCGTAGCGAATGGCGCCATCGCCGTCCTCTGCGAAGACATGCCCGCCGAGAGAGCCGGAAACGTAACCTACATACAGGTTCCCGACAGCGAAGACGCCGCCGGCAAAACCGCCACGGCATTCTATGGCGACCCCACCCAACGGATCGAACTGGTTGGGGTAACAGGCACCAACGGCAAAACAACCATTGCCACCCTGCTGTATGAACTGTTCCGCAAGCTCGGGCATAAAGCGGGGCTAATATCGACCGTATGTAATTACATTGACGGAGAAGCCCTGCCGACCGAACACACAACCCCCGACCCGGTTACCTTGAACAGCCTGCTGGGCCGGATGGCCGACCAAGGATGCAGCCATGTGTTCATGGAAGTAAGCTCGCACGCCATCGACCAGAAGCGCATCGGCGGATTGAGGTTCGCGGGAGGCATCTTCACCAACCTCACCCGCGACCATATGGACTACCACAAAACAATGGACGGCTACCTCGCGGCAAAGAAGAAGTTCTTTGACGGGCTGCCGAAAAACACATTCAGTCTGACCAACCTCGACGACAGGAACGGGCTGGTGATGACACAAAATACCCGGTCGAAAGTCTACACCTATTCCCTACGCAGCCTGAGCGACTTTAAAGGGCGCCTGTTGGAATCGCACTTCGACGGTATGCTGCTTGACATCAACAACCGTGAACTCTTTGTACAGTTCATCGGCCGGTTCAACGCCTCCAACCTGTTGGCCGTATTCGGGACGGCGGTATTGCTCGGCAAGAACGAAGAAGAAGTTCTGGTTGCGCTAAGCACGTTGCGTCCGGTGGCAGGACGCTTCGACGCGATCCGCCCGCCGCAGGGCGGCTATACGGCGATCGTCGATTATGCGCACACCCCCGATGCGTTGGTCAACGTATTGAACGCGATCCGCGAAGTGCTCGACGGCAAAGGCAAGATCATTACCGTTGTCGGCGCCGGCGGCAACCGCGACAAAGGCAAGCGCCCGATCATGGCAAAAGAATCGGCCCGCCTGAGCGACCGCGTTGTCATCACCTCCGACAACCCGCGCTTCGAAGAGCCTATGGACATCATCAACGACATGCTTGCAGGGCTGGACGCCGACGACCGCAAAAAGACCATCGCCATTGTAGACCGCAAAGAAGCGATCCGCACGGCGTGCATGTTAGCCGGAGCGGGCGACGTGGTGCTGGTAGCCGGAAAGGGTCACGAGAACTACCAGGACGTGAAAGGGGTGAAACACCACTTCGACGACAAGGAGATCATTAACGAAATAACCGGCTGAACAGCCGCAACACAACAACTAAACAAGAAACAATGTTATACTATTTATTCCAGTGGCTCCAAGAATATGACTTCCCCGGTTCGGGCATATTCAATTACGTTTCGTCCAGGGCGTTGATGGCCATCATTCTGGCGCTGCTCATTTCCACCATCTTCGGCAATAAACTTATCAATCTGCTCAAACGGAAGCAGATCACAGAGGTGCAACGCGATGTCAGCATCGACCCGTTCAATGTGGGCAAAGTGGAAGTGCCCAGCATGGGAGGAGTTATCATCATCATCTCCATCCTGGTTCCCTGCCTGTTGTTGGGGCGCTTGGACAATGTATATATGCTCCTGATGCTGATCACCACCCTGTGGCTCGGCTCGCTGGGCTTCGTGGACGACTACATCAAGATCTTCAAGAAAGACAAGGAAGGATTGCACGGAAAGTTCAAGGTGATTGGCCAGGTGGGGCTTGGATTGATTGTGGGATTGACGCTTTACATGAGTCCGGATGTGGTTATCCGCGAGAATATGGAAGTGCAAAAGGAAGGCGATGCCGTAGAGATCGTCCATCGCCCGCACCACATCAAATCCACCAAAACAACAATCCCTTTCTTTAAGAACAACAACCTGGATTATGCAGACATCGTCGGGTTCATGGGCAAGCACGCGCAAGCCGCCGGATGGATATTGTTTGTCGTTGTGACCATCTTCGTCGTAACGGCCGTTTCCAACGGGGCCAACCTGAACGACGGGATGGACGGGATGGCGGCAGGCAACTCTGCCATAATCGGGCTTACGCTGGGGATATTCGCCTACGTATCCAGCCACGCCGCCTTTGCCGGTTACCTCAACATCATGTTTATCCCGGGGAGCGAAGAACTCGTTATCTTCATTTGCAGTTTCATCGGCGCCCTGATCGGTTTCCTGTGGTACAACGCATTCCCCGCGCAGGTATTTATGGGCGACACCGGCAGCCTGACCATTGGCGGCATCATTGCCGTATTTGCCATTACGATACACAAAGAACTGCTGATACCGATCCTTTGCGGCGTATTCCTCGTAGAGAACCTGTCGGTGATCTTGCAGGTAAACTATTTCAAGACAGGCAAGAAGAAAGGGTTGCGCCGGCGGATCTTCAAGCGCACGCCCATACACGACCACTTCCGTACCACCACGGCCCACCTCGACCCGAAGTGTACGTATGTGTTCACCAAGCCGGCCACCGTCTTCCACGAATCGAAGATTACCGTCCGCTTCTGGATCGTTACCATCATCCTGGCGGCCATTACCATTATTACATTAAAGATAAGATAACAGATGAACGGATTTCAATATATACTGACATTCATGCAACCCTCCGGAAAGGCGGTAGGAACAAGGTAGCCTTTAGGTACCATGAAGGTTACCCTTTGCCACCCTAAAGGTTACCTTCAGGGTGCCTAAAGGTTACCTTCATGGTACCCCCCAACAGAAGGTATCCAGTGGCATCTGTAAAGGGTGCCGGGAAGAGTGGGGCATCCTTCTAAAAAACTTTACAGAAGCACCCTCGCACCAACAGATAGTATTGAATCGAATAAGTGGTATGAATAGATGAACAGAATGAAAAGAATTGTAATACTTGGAGCAGGCGAAAGCGGGTCGGGAGCCGCAGTCCTCGCCAAAATCAAAGGCTTCGACACCTTCGTGTCCGACAAGTCTGTCATTAAGAACAAGTACAAGGCCCTGATGGCAACATACGATATTCCGTGGGAAGAAGGCATGCACACCGAAGCGCTCATCCTCAACGCCGACGAAGTCATCAAAAGCCCGGGCATTCCCAATGATGCGCCTGTGGTGATGAAGCTCAAGGAACAGGGCACCCCCGTCATTTCCGAAATCGAATTTGCCGGACGCCACACCGATGCCAAAATGATTTGCATCACGGGCAGCAACGGAAAAACCACCACCACCAGCCTCACCTACCACATCTTCAAGAGTGCGGGCCTCAACGTGGGGCTGGCTGGCAATATCGGCAAAAGCCTCGCCTTGCAGGTTGCCGAAGACAAGCACGACTACTACATCATCGAGCTGAGCAGCTTTCAGCTGGACAATATGTATAAATTCCGTGCCGACATTGCCGTATTGATGAATATCACCCCCGACCATCTGGATCGCTACGACCATGATATGCAGCAGTATATCGATGCCAAGTTCCGCATCACCCGCAACCAAACGCCGGACGACGCGTTCATCTTCTGGAACGATGACCCGATCATCAAACAGCAATTGGACAAGCACGGCATACATGCCAGCCTCTATCCTTTCGCCGCCGTAAAAGAAGACGGGGCCATTGCCTACGTGGAAGACCGCGAGCTGGTGATCAACGAACCGATAGCCTTCAATATGGAACAGGAAAAGTTGGCGCTCACCGGAACGCACAACCTCTACAACTCGCTGGCCGCAGGCATATCGGCCAACCTGGCCGGCATTGCGAAAGAAAACATACGCAAGGCGCTTGCCGACTTCAAAGGAGTGGAACACCGGCTGGAGAAAGTGGCCCGCGTTCGGGGCATTGAGTTCATCAACGACTCGAAAGCAACCAATGTCAACTCGTGCTGGTATGCCCTGCAAAGCATGACGGCAAAAACGGTACTGATACTTGGCGGCGTCGACAAAGGCAACGACTATACGGAGATCGCCGGCTTGGTGCGCGAAAAATGCAGGGCGTTGGTGTTTCTGGGAACAGACAACGCAAAGCTGCACGGGTTCTTCGACGGGTTCGGCCTGCCGGTCGCCGACAAGCAAAGCATGAAAGATGCCGTGTATGCCTCATACCGGATGGCCGAAAAGGGCGACGCCGTATTGCTAAGCCCCTGCTGTGCCAGCTTCGACCTGTTTAAGAATTACGAAGACAGGGGCAGTCAGTTTAAAGAATACGTAAGAGCATTATAAATGGATCTATTGAAGAGCTTATTCAAAGGCGATAGGGTCATATGGATCATCTTCCTGTTCCTCTGCGTGATCTCTATCATCGAGGTGTTCAGCGCCGCCAGCTCACTGACCTACAAGACGGGCGACCACTGGGCGCCTATCACACAGCACGCCACCGTCTTGATGGTGGGTGTGGTGGTGGTGATCGTGGTTCATATCATCCCCTACAAATGGTTTCAGGTATTCCCGATATTCCTGCTCCCGACCTCGGTCATCCTGCTCATCTTTGTTGCAGTCATGGGGTTTGTTACCGGCGACCGCGTGAACGGTGCGGCGCGGTGGATGACCTTCTTCGGCATCCAGTTCCAGCCTTCCGAGCTGGCGAAGATGGCCGTCATCATCGCCACGTCGTTCATCCTTTCCAAAAGACAGAGCGATGAAGGCGCCAACTCCAAGGCATTCAAGCATATCATGATCATCACCGGAACGGTATGCGCCCTCATTGCGCCCGAAAACCTTTCCACGGCCATACTCCTGTTCGGCGTGGTGGTGCTATTGATGTTTATCGGACAGATCGCCATAAAGAAACTGTTGCAGCTGCTGGGCAGCATCCTGCTCATCGGATCGTTTGTCATAGGCCTCACATTCGTCGTCCCAACCGATACCAAAATCCCTTTCCTGCACCGCCTCACCACCTGGAAAAACCGCGTGGTCAATTTCATTGAAGACGAGAAAGTGCCGGCGGCGAAATTCGACATCGACAAGAACGGCCAGGTCGCCCATGCACATATCGCCATCGCAACCAGCAACCTGTTGGGCAAAGCCCCGGGCAATTCCGTCCAGCGCGACTTCCTGAGCCAGGCGTTCTCCGACTTTATCTTTGCCATCATCATCGAAGAGCTGGGGCTGACGGGAGGGGGCTTTGTGGTAGCCTTCTACATCTGCTTGCTCATCCGGGCGGGGCGCATTGCACGCAAATGCAACCGGACGTTCCCCGCCTTCCTCGTGATGGGCATCGCCCTGATGCTGGTTTCGCAAGCCATACTGAACATGCTGGTGGCGGTGGGCCTGTTTCCGGTTACGGGACAACCCCTCCCGCTGATCAGCAAAGGAGGAACAAGCACGCTGGTCAATTGCGCCTACATCGGCATGATCCTGAGCGTAAGCCGTTATACCATCCGTCTCGAAAGAGAAAAGGACGCCGCCGCCAAAGCCGCCGAAGAAGCCGAAGAAGCGCTGCAAGCAGCAGAACCCACAGCCGAAGCCCTGAACAGCGACAGCGAATTTGAAGAAACAAACAACTAAACCAATATGGAACGACCCGTACGGATAATCATTAGCGGTGGAGGCACCGGAGGACACATCTTCCCGGCCATAGCCATCGCAAACGCCATAAAAGAATTACAGCCCGACGCGCAAATTCTTTTCGTAGGCGCCGAAGGAAGAATGGAAATGCAACGCATACCCGATGCCGGTTACGAAATCATTGGTCTTCCGGTTGCCGGATTCGACCGCAAGAACCTGCTGAAGAACGTCTCCGTCCTGCTCAAACTGCTCAAAAGCCAGCTCAAAGCACGCCGGATCATCAAACAATTCCGGCCGGACGTGGCTGTGGGAGTCGGCGGATACGCCAGCGCCCCGCTACTGAAAAGCGCCGGCATGATGGGAATCCCAACCCTGATCCAGGAACAGAACTCCTATGCGGGAATTACCAACAAGCTGCTGGCGAAGAGCGCAAAGAAGATCTGCGTGGCCTATCACAACATGGAGAAGTTCTTCCCCGGCGACAAAATCATCATGACAGGGAACCCCGTCCGCCAGGATCTGGCAAATACCCGGATCACGCGCGCGGACGCACTGCGTGCGTCCGGCCTTGACCCGTCGCGGAAAACCGTTCTGGTTTTGGGAGGAAGCCTCGGCGCGCGCACCATCAACCGGTGCGTTATGGCAAACCTGGAAGCCATCAGGCAATCCGGCGTGCAATTCATCTGGCAGACCGGCAAGTCCTACTACGAACAGGCAGCCGAAACAGTGAAGGCAGCCGGGGAGATGCCCAACCTCCACACCACCGGTTTCATCAAGGATATGGCCGGTGCATACGCCGGAGCCGATCTTATCATATCCCGTGCCGGAGCCGGCTCGATCTCGGAGTTCTGCCTGCTGCGCAAACCGGTGATCCTGGTCCCCTCCCCCAATGTGGCCGAAGATCATCAGACGCGGAACGCACTTGCTCTGGTCGAAAAGCAGGCCGCCCTGTATATAAAGGATGCCGAAGCAGCGGAGAAGTTGATTCCGGTAGCGCTGGAAACCATCTCTAACGAAACCTTGCTGAAAGAGTTAAGCAGCCATATCGCCCGTCTCGCCCTGCCCGATTCGGCCAATACCATCGCCAAAGAGGTATTGCAATTGGCTGAAGCACGAATCCATGCGGATTGACCGTAACCGTCTAATCATAACTATCAAGATGTTGAATATAGAAACCATAAGATCTGTCTATTTTGTTGGCGCCGGAGGTATCGGGATGAGCGCCCTGGTCCGTTACTTCCTTTTCAAAGGAAAAAATGTAGCCGGCTACGACCGTACGCCAAGCGAACTGACCGGGGAACTGAACAAAGAAGGAGCCTGCATACACTACGAGGATAACGTTGCTTTGATTCCGGAAAACTGCCTGAATAAAGAAAACACCCTGGTGGTGTTCACGCCTGCCGTTCCCCACGACCAATCCGAGCTGGCTTTCTTCCGTGAATCCGGTTTCGAGATACAAAAGCGCGCGCAGCTGCTGGGCACGATCACCCGTTCGAGTAAAGGCCTGTGTGTGGCCGGCACACATGGCAAAACAACGACTTCCACCATGATAGCGCATCTGTTACACCGGTCGCATGTGGGTTGCACGGCATTTCTGGGCGGCATTTCCAAGAACTACAACACCAACCTGTTGCTTTCCCCAAGCAGCCCCTATACGGTGATTGAAGCCGACGAGTTCGACCGCTCGTTCCATTGGTTGTCGCCATACATATCGGTCATCACATCAACCGATCCGGATCATTTGGACATCTATGGCACGGAAGCCGCCTACGTAGAAGGCTTCGACCACTACACCTCGCTGACTCAGCCGGGCGGTTGCCTGGTCATGCGCAAAGGCATCACATTACAACCAAGATTGCGGGAGGGCGTAAAGCTCTACACCTATTCCCGGGACGAAGGAGATTTCCACGCAGAGAATATCCGTATCGGGAAGGGTGAGATCGTTGTCGATTTTGTTGCTCCGGATACCCGTATCGGCGATGTTAAGCTGGGCGTTCCGGTAAGCATTAATATTGAGAACGGCGTGGCGGCTATGGCTGTCGCGCACCTGAGTGGCGTTACCGACGAAGAGATCCGGCAAGGAATGGAGAGTTTCCGCGGGGTGGACCGCCGTTTCGACTTCAAGATCAAGTCCGACAAGCTGGTTTTCCTCAGCGATTACGCCCATCACCCTTCCGAGATCAGGCAAAGCATTTTGTCGCTTCGTATATTATATATAGGAAGGAAAATAACAGTCGTTTTCCAGCCGCATCTGTACAGCCGCACCAACGACTTCTACAAAGAGTTCGCCGATAGCCTGTCGCTGGCCGACGAAGTGATCCTGCTGGACATCTATCCGGCAAGGGAAGAGCCTATCCCCGGAGTAACCAGCGAACTGATCCACCAACACCTGAAACCGGGTATAGAAAACAGCTTGTGCAGCAAAGAAGCATTGGAAGACAAGCTCAGGAACAAACCGTTAGACGTATTGATCACACTTGGCGCGGGCGACATTGAAGATTACGTGCCCCGCATAAGCCAAATGCTGGAAAACAGATGATAAAGAAGGTATTTCTATCGTTAATGGTGCTGGCGATTCTGGCCTACCTTGTTGTAGCCGTCACGGTATTTAACGTCAAGCCGGACGACCCGGTTTGCCGGAATATCCAACTGGTGATCAAGGATTCGGTCAACGCCGGCTTCATCACAGGGAATGAAGTGGCCGCTATCCTGAAAAAGAATAACGCCCACCCCATCGGTAGAAAAACAGAAGAGATCGACCTGAAGATAATGGAAAAAGTATTGGCCGGACACCTGTTGATCGACCGGGTAGAGTGTTACAAAACACCCGGCGGCAAAATCTACGTAGAAGTAGCCCAACGGATGCCCGTCCTGCGGGTATTCGGCAAGAACGGCGACAACTATTTTGTCGACAGCAAAGGAGCCATTATACCGGCCGAAGCAAAGTGTGTTGCCCACCTTCCGGTGGCGACAGGGAACGTAGAAAAGTCATTCGCCTTGACGGATTTATACCGGTTTGCCTTATTTTTGCAAAAGAATACGTTCTGGAATGCTCAAATCGAACAGATTAACGTTCTGAAAGGAAGGGAAATCGAATTGGTTCCGCGGGTCGGCAACCATATCATATTCCTCGGGAAGATAGACGGATACGAAAACAAGCTAAACCGCCTGAAGAAATTCTACCAAAAAGGATTGAACACAGTGGGGTGGAATAAGTACGAACGGATCAACGTGGAATTCGACAATCAGATCATTTGTACGAAAAGGTAATGAAAGATAAAATTAAAATCAGTCGCAAGGCAATTAAAACTTAGAATATTATGGTGTCAACTACAGATTATATCGTTGCTATTGAGCTTGGTTCTTCAAAGATAACCGGAATAGCAGGAAGGAAGAATAGCGATGGCAGTATCCAAGTTCTGGCGTGGATAAAAGAAGATTCCTCTTCCTTTATCCGCAAAGGCGTGATCTTCAAACTGAACAAAACGGTACAGAGCCTGACATCCATCATCAACAAGCTGGAAAGTTCGCTGGGAAGCCCCATCGGAAAAGTATATGTAGGCATCAGCGGACAATCGCTGCATACCGTAAAGCACACGGTGGCGCGCGACCTGAAAAGCGAAACGATCATCTCCCAGGAACTGATCGACACGATCTGCGACGAGAACCTGAGCATGGCCACCAAAGGCATGGACATCCTGGACGTTGCGCCCCAAGAATACAAAGTAGGAAACACCCTGCAAGCAGAACCCGTCGGAATACCCGCAAACCACATCGAAGGACGCTTCATGAACATCGTAGCGCGGACTGCCCTGAGGAAAAACCTGGAACGCTGCTTCTCCCTGGCAAAAATCGAGATAGCCGATATATTTCCCTCTCCGCTCGTTACGGCAAAAGCCGTGCTCACGGAAAACGAGATGCGCACCGGATGCGCACTGGTTGATCTCGGGGCAGACACCACAACCGTATCCGTTTACAAAAATAACATCCTGCGTTTCCTGTCCGTCATCCCATTAGGAGGAAACAACATCACCCGCGACATTACATCGCTGCACATGGAAGAACGCGAAGCCGAACAACTGAAACTAACCTACGGAAACGCCATATTCGACCACGAAGCAGGAACCGGAGGCCCGGAAACCGTACAGTCGGAAGACAGCCAAACCGTTGTGGAACTCCACGTGCTGAACGACGTCATCGAAGCCCGTGCGGAAGAGATCGCAGCCAACGTATCCAACCAGATCGACCTTTCGGACTATGCCGACAAGCTCCTCTCGGGCATCATCATCACAGGCGGAGGATCAAACCTGAAGAACATGGACGAACTGATCCGCAGGAAAAGTAAAACAGAAAAAATACGGGTCGCAAACGCGCCGCACTACAGCGTGGAAGCGCCGCAGCAATACACCGGCTTGAAAGACGGAACGCAAAACACACTTCTCGGACTGCTTGCTTCCGGAACCGAAAGTTGCCGCCTGTCTAAAGCCGAAGAACCGAACGAAGTGCCCAAAGGACTGTTCGACAACGACGAAGAACTGCGCAGGCAAGAAGAAACAGCCCGCGAAGAAAAGAAGAAAAGAGCCGAAGAAGAAAAACGAAAAAAAGAAGAAGACAGAAAACGCCGGCAGGAAGAAAAGAAAAGCCCCGGCAAGTGGATCAAATCCGCCATCGACAAACTGTCCAACGAAATCTTCTCCGACGAAGACCTGAAGTGATTTACAATAATCCGCAAAACCCGAAAATTATGGCAGACGAAATCGTACAATTTGAATTTCCGACGGATTCTCCGAAGATCATCAAAGTGATCGGAGTTGGCGGCGGCGGAGGCAACGCCGTCAATCACATGTACCACGAAGGCATACACAACGTAACATTTGTGCTGTGCAACACCGACAACCAGGCGTTGAAGAACTCCCCCGTGCCGGTGAAACTGCAACTCGGAAGAGAAGGCCTGGGTGCCGGAAACCGACCGGCGCGTGCACGCCAAGCCGCCGAAGAAAGCATTGAAGACATCCAAAAAATGCTGGATGACGGCACAAAAATGGTATTCATCACCGCCGGAATGGGAGGCGGAACGGGAACCGGAGCAGCGCCGGTCATTGCACGAACGGCCAAAGAGATGGACATTCTGACAATCGGCATCGTCACCATCCCATTCAGCTGGGAAGGAGATAAAAAGATCGATCAGGCACTGGACGGCGTCGAAGAGATCAGCAAATACGTAGATGCACTGCTGGTTATCAACAACGAAAAACTGAGCGAGATCTACAGCGAACTCTCCGTCGATGACGCCTTCGACAAAGCAGACGATACCCTTTCGGTCGCCGCAAAAAGCATCGCCGAAATCATCACCCTGCACGGAAAAGTGAATCTCGACTTCAACGACGTGAAAACCGTGCTGAAAGACGGCGGCGTAGCCATCATGAGCACCGGGTACGGAGAAGGCGGGAACCGCGTCAGCCAAGCCATCAAAAACGCCCAACATTCGCCGCTGCTCAACAAGAACGACATCTTCAACTCAAGGAAAGTACTGCTCAATATTTCCTACAGCTCGCAGCACAGGCTGATGATGAGCGAAATGGACGAAATAAAAGACTTCATGAACCGGTTCTCGCGCGACTTTGAAACAAAATTCGGCATGGCCATCGACGACAAGCTGGAACAGAAAATAAAAGTCACCCTCCTGGCCACCGGCTTCGGTATCCAGGACATCCACATGAAAGAGATGGACGACCGCATCACGCAGCGCATCTCCGAAAAGCAGAAATACACCGCCGAGCTGGAAGAGGAAGAAGACAAAAAGCGAAACCGCCGCATCGTCTACTACGGAAAAGAGATCAACAGCAAATACCCGCAAAAAAAGCGCCGCCATATCTATCTTTTCACACCCGAAGACCTGGACAACGACGAAATCATCACCATGATAGAGAATATACCGGTCTACAGCCGTAACAAAACCCAGCTCGAAGAAATACAAGCCCAAACCGGGCCGCGCGGAAAACGGAAAAGCTAAAGCGGGCGCAATCGCCGGAGAAATTATAAACCCCAAAACAATACCCCAATGAACCTGTTTGATCAAGTCAGCGAAGACATAAAAAACGCAATGAAGGCCAAAGATAAAATAGCCCTCGAAACACTGAGAAACATAAAAAAGTATTTTCTCGAAGCCAAAACCGCACCGGGAGCAAACGACGAGCTTGCCGACGAAGCAGCGGCCGGAATCATCCAAAAATTAGTGAAGCAAGGCAAAGACTCCGCCAAGATCTACGCCGAACAGGGACGCGAAGACCTCGCCGCCGCCGAACTGGCGCAAGTAGCCGTCATGGAAACCTATCTACCCAAACAGCTAAGCGAAGAAGAACTTGAAAAAGCCCTGAAAGAGATCGTCGCCGAAACCGGAGCCAAAGACGGCAAAGACATAGGCAAAGTCATGGGCATAGCCACCAAAAAATTAGCCGGATTAGCCGAAGGACGCCTCATCTCCGCCAAAGTAAAGGAACTATTGAACAATTGACAATTGACAATTAGCCTGCGGCAGAATATAAAGAGAAGCCCGCTACGCGTTTTTTTCTGCGTAGCGGGCTTCTTTCATATCCCACATCTCATTTATACCGGTATTAAATGGTAAATGGAAAATTGTAAATCAATGTCGTTTAGTTAAGCTATAATTTTTTCTTATTCAAGTAATAAGTCTTTTTTGTTTTATGATTTCTGGGATTGGTTCTACCGTGCCTTATGATTTCGGAGGTCTTGTTCATTAGCTCATCAAATGATCTTAACGCATTTTTGAAGTCTTTATTGATAAAGATTCCCACAGCGATGTCATAAAACATGGCTAAAGCGGACGTCCGGTTGATTTTTCTTTCATG
>JAITSN010000037.1 GCA_031287715.1 Mediterranea sp. (in: CFB group bacteria) | reverse complement strand
TCTCCTATTTTTTGTACGGCATCGCGAAGGTTTTTCTCTTTATCGCCCAGGTTGGTGCCAAGTCCGAGGTATGCCTTCGCCATCCGTTTTTATTTTACGACGAACATGGCGTCGCCATATGTTCCGAAGCGGTATCCTTCTTTCAAGGCCACATGGTATGCGTTCATCACCTGATCGTAACCACCAAATGCGGCAACGATCATCAGCAGTGTTGAATACGGCATGTGGAAATTGGAGACCATGCTGTTGGCCACGGTAAATTCGTAGGGCGGGAAGATGAACTTGTTGGTCCAGCCTTCGAATGTTTTCAGGTGTCCGTCGGTGCTTACCGTGCTTTCGATGGCTCGCATGACGGTGGTTCCTACCGCACATACGTTGCGTTTCATGTCTTTGGCATTGTTCACGATGCGTACAGCCTCGTCGTCAACAGTCATTTGTTCCGAATCCATTTTGTGCTTGGTCAAGTCTTCCACATCGATTTCACGGAAGTTTCCCAACCCGGCATGAAGGGTAACGTATGCAAAGTTGATGCCTTTGATCTCCAACCGTTTGAGTAGCTCACGGCTGAAGTGCAAACTGGCTGTGGGGGCTGTTACGGCGCCTTCGTTCCTGGCAAAGATGGACTGGAAGCGTTCTGCATCTGCCGGTTCTGCCGGCCGGTTGATAATGGAATGTGGCAGTGGGGTTTCGCCCAATGCGTACAATGTTTTTTTGAACTCGTCGTGCGGCCCGTCATAGAGGAAGCGGAGCGTCCGCCCGCGGGATGTGGTGTTGTCTATCACCTCGCCCACCATGGAGTCGTCTTCGCCGAAGTAGAGTTTATTGCCGATCCTGATCTTGCGTGCCGGGTCGACCAATACATCCCACAAGCGTTGTTCTGCGTTCAGTTCGCGCAGCAAAAACACTTCAATGCGCGCTCCCGTCTTTTCTTTGTTTCCGTAAAGACGCGCCGGGAACACTTTGGTGTCGTTAAAGACGAACACATCCTTGTCGTCAAAATAGCTCAGGATGTCTTTGAACATCTTGTGTTCGATTTCCCCGGTTTCCCTATGAAGAACCATTAGACGGGATTCGTCCCTGTATCTTGTCGGATGCAAAGCGATCTTTTCTTCCGGCAGCTTAAATTTAAATTGTGATAGCTTCATATATTCATTAATTATTTAGTTATTATCTTCTGTTTCTATCTCTTGTTGTTCCAGCCATTGCGGAAATGTATCCGCATGTATGCACCGGTTCAGTGTGATTTCACCGATGCGCGTACGGGTCAATCCCGTCAAGTGGGCGCCGCTGTCCAAGGCTTTGCCGATGTCGCGGGCCAGTGCGCGGATGTAGGTTCCCTTGCTGCACACCACACGGATCTTTATCTCGGGCAGATTACATTCCAGCAGTTCAATTTCGTCGATGACCAGCAATTTAGGCTTCAGCTCTACTTCTTTTCCTTTCCTTGCCAGGTCGTATGCACGGGTGCCGTCGACCTTACAAGCCGAAAAGGCCGGTGGTATTTGCTGTATCTGCCCTGTAAATGCTTTCAACGTTTCGGCTACTCTTTCTTCCGTGATGTGTTCCGTTGGATAGGTAGCATCTATTTCTTTTTCCAGATCGAACGAAGGGGTTGTCGCCCCAAGCCGTATGGAGGCGATGTATTCCTTAGACTGATACTGGAATTCTTCTATTCGTTTGGTCGCTTTGCCTGTACAAACGATCATGATCCCTGTCGCCAGGGGATCCAGTGTTCCGGCATGGCCGACTTTCAGCTTTTTAACGCTTAGTCTCCTGCACAGATTGTAGCGCACATGACGCACAAGTTGGAACGAAGTCCACGTCAGCGGTTTATCAAAGTACAGTATTTCTCCTTCCTTGAAATTCATCCGCCGGTCATTGTTGCAGGAGTGTAAGCCCGATTGTGAGTATCCCTGCAAGGGCGCAATACAGGGCGAAATAGATCAGCTTTCCCTTTTTCACAAGGTTGATCATCCAGCGGCAGGCGATACAACCTGATACGAAAGCCGCCATGAACCCGACGATCAACGACAGGGTGGGGATTCCCGATTGTGCAGGGCCGAAGCCTCCTTTCAACAAGTCCAGCAGTGCCTCGCCTGCGATAGGAACCAGCACCATCAGGAACGAGAACTGTGCAATGCTTTCTTTCTTGTTTCCAAGTAGCAATCCGGCGGCAATGGTCGTCCCCGAACGAGACAGCCCCGGAAGGACCGCGCAAGCCTGGGCCAGCCCGATAATAAAGGCATCCCGTACGGATATGTTTTCTTTCGGGCGGGGCTTTGCATAGCAGGAGAACGTTAGCAGGAGTGCGGTTGCAAGCAGCATCCATCCCACAACGAGCAGTCCTCCGCCGAAGACGGCCGCCACTTCATCTTTAAAGCATATGCCGACCACGCCAACGGGTATCATTGATACGACGAGGTTCACGGCATAGCGCGTTTCGTCGTTCCACCGGAGCTTAAACGTGCCTTTAGCGATCCACGCTATTTCCTGCCAAAGGATAACGACCGTGCTCAATACCGTGGCCGCATGTACGGCTATGGCAAAGGTGAGGTTCTCTTCTCCTTCGAGGCCGAACAGGGCGGCACCTATTGCCAAGTGTCCGCTACTGCTCACCGGAAGATACTCCGTAAATCCCTGAATCAGCCCAAGGATAA
The DNA here is from genome assembly GCA_031287715.1 of Mediterranea sp. (in: CFB group bacteria). Classification (GTDB taxonomy): domain Bacteria; phylum Bacteroidota; class Bacteroidia; order Bacteroidales; family Bacteroidaceae; genus Bacteroides. Next base: position 26,876 of record JAITSN010000037.1, on the reverse strand, counting down.
GCGCTTCAAGCCACCCCATCCGTGTTCTTTGTTTCGGATTTGTGCAGTACGGCGTATATCATGGATATGAAGCCTAAAAAGCAGATTGCCGGAGCAACCTTGATTCTGCGTGTACTGAAAATATCAGGCTCGAAGGCCGTTTCGGTTGACGAAGGGCCTGACATCAGCACAAATCCCAGAATAACAATCGCCATTCCGATTGCCAACAGGATAAAGTTTGTTTTGCCAAAGGCGAATTTTTGTTTGTCCATATTTTCTTGAAAGTTGGGTGTTAAGCACCGGTTTATATATAGTACAGTGTATTTGCTTCCATCCTCAGGTACTTATTGATAGAGATGTAAGCACACAGGAAGGTGATGATGATGCCGAAAGCCAGTACGGAAAGCATCACATAGAGCATGATTCCGGGTGTGACAACCCGCAGGAGTTCCGGCTCATAAGACACCAGCCAGTAGGCTGCGCTCATCAGTATCGCATTTGCCAGCACGGCGGCCAGCACTCCGCTCCATATGTTGCGCTGGAGGAACGGCCTGCGGATGAATCCCCAGCTTGCGCCTACCAGCTTCATGGTGTGGATCAGGAAGCGTTTTGAATAAATGCCCAGGCGTATCATGTTGTTGATTAGCGCAAAAGAGATAAAAGTCAGCACCAGGGCCAGCACCAAGAGTGTAATGCTGATGTTCCGGATGTTGTCGTTCACGGCATCGATCAGTTCTTTCTGGTACAAGACTTCCTGTATGTTGTTGTTCTGCTTGATGAATCGCTCTATCTTGGCAATGCTGTCCGAGTTGGCGTATTCAAAGTTCAGTTTGATTTCAACAGATGCTTTGAAAGGATTGTAGCCCAGGAATTCTTGCGGGTCGGTTCCCATGGCTTCGGTTTGTTCGCGGAGGGCTTGTTTCTTGGAGATGTAGACCGATTCTTTCACGAAAGGCTCTTTATTGAGTTTCTTTTGCAGGTTGAGTATATCGGCTTCTTTCATGTCGTCGCTGATGAGTACAACGAAATTCAGGTTCTCGCGCACATAAACCGAGAGTTCGTTCGCAGCCAGCACAAAGAACACAACAAGCCCCAGCAGCACCAGTACCAGCATGGTGCTGATGCTTGAGGTGATAAATTGCATGTCGAAATAGGAAGGTGCGTTACTTTGCTTGGCTTTCATTGTGCTTCTTTCTAAGTATGTAAATCATAGAGCTGCTTCTTTCTTTCTTCGCCAGCGTTCCAAGCCCGGCCAGCAGCCCTGTGTACATGCCCCGCAGGAAGGGGAAGGGCTTTTTCATGTTCTTCTCACTCAGCATGGATACGTAAAAAGCATCGAAGGGCATGGGATACCGCTCTGCCATTATGAAGCCATGCTTGGAGGCAAACTGTTGCATGGTTGCCGGAGTGAAGTGCCAGAGGTGGCGGGGGACGTCGTAGGCCGCCCAGTTTGCTCCGTACTTTCCGGCGTCGTAGGATGTGTGGTTGGGGGCGGCGATGATGAGGATGCCCCGCGGGGCGAGCAGTTCGTATAGCCGGCTCCAGGTTTCGTTCAGCTTCTCCAGATGTTCCATCACGTGCCAAAGGGTGATCACGTCAAACGTTTCCGGTTCAAACGTGCTTAGTGCTTCTTCGGGCTTTACGTCCAGGTCGAACTTTTCTTTGGCAAACGCCCGTGCATGGGCGTCTTTTTCGGTAGCTTCCACTTCCCATCCTTTTGCGGCCATCGTAGAGGGGAAGTATCCGGTGCCGGTGCCTATGTCCAGCAGTTTGCCCGACGGGCGGCGGGCTTCCTCCGTTACCAGCCGCGCTTTTCTACCGAGCATGTATTGGCGTACCCTGTGGTAGGCTGCGTTTATGATTCCTTTTTGGGTATCCGAATGGGGAATGTATCCGGGGTTTTCGTAGTATTTGTTCATTGCTGCTCCGGCAGGGAAGCCTTGGGTAAAGGTGAAGCTGCAATCTTCGCAAGAGAACAGTTCAAAGGAATCGCCTGAAGCATAAAAATCCGTACACGTCATCATATGCTTTAGGCGTGTACCGTTACACTGTGGGCAGGCTTTTATTGTGAATTTATCCATTCGTTCTCTTTACAGTACTAAAATGCTATTGGAAACAAGGTATAACTACCTAAGTGTGATGCAAAGAAACAAATAAATACAATGCGGGCATAATTCATTAAGGTCTTTTAATAGTATTCCGGGGGTGGGAAATGGCATTTACGCTCTATCTGTTACCTGCGGGCAACCGGTCTTTTTGTGCGGCCGGATGTATGCTTTTTTTGAAAGAGCCTTCTTCGCCCGACACCCCTTCCCTGATACCTTCTGTTGGGGGGTACCCGCAGGTGTACCTTGTCCCACCCGCAAGGGTACCCTGCGGGTGGGACAAGGTACACCTGCGGGTACCGCAAGGCCGGCTTTTCCTTTCCGCCTTTCCGGCAAGCGGAAGATTGTCAGGAAATATGATAATAAACACAGATAGCGGGGCGCTCCGGAGAACGTTCATTTTAGTGGTTCTCCTTTGAGGGTTGCCGAGCTTGCCGCGGTGATCTTTACATTGACACGGTCTCCAACCCTGTGGTTGCCGCGGTCGAATACGACTACGCGGTTTTGCTCGGTCCGTCCCACAAGCTGGTCTCTGGAGCGTTTGGAGGTTCCTTCAACAAGTACCTCGTATATTTTTCCTATGCAGTGCTTGTTAGACTCGGCGGACAGCCGGTTTTGCAGTGCGATAATTTCGTTCAGGCGGGCTACTTTTACTTCTTCGGGGATGTTGTCCTTCAAGTGTTTGGATGCGTAGGTGCCGGGGCGTTCGGAGTATTTGAACATGAAGGCGGCGTCGAACCGGCAGGTTTCCATCAGGGAAAGGGTTTGTTTGTGGTCTTCGTCGGTTTCGGAATGGAAGCCGGAGAAGACATCTGTGCTTAGCCCGCAGTCGGGGATGATGCGGCGGATGGCTTCTACGCGTTCCAGATACCATTCGCGGGTGTATTTGCGGTTCATTTTCTTCAGGATGTCCGAGCTGCCGCTCTGCACGGGCAGGTGAATGTGTTTGCAGACGTTAGGCACTTGGGCGATGACTTCCATCGTTTCGTCGCTCATGTCTTTCGGATGGGAAGTGCTGAAACGGATGCGGGCTTCAGGTGCGGCTTCGGCTACTAAGCGCAGGAGTTTGGAGAAGGTGATAGCTTCGCGGTCTGTCCCGAAGCGGTAGGAGTTTACGTTTTGTCCCAGCAGGGTAACTTCTTTGTAGCCTTTGGATACCAGGTCTTTCACTTCGGTCAGGATGCTTCCGGCATCACGGCTTCTTTCGCGGCCGCGGGTGTAGGGCACGATGCAGTAGGTACAAAAGTTGTTGCACCCTCTTGTGATGGACACAAAACCCGATATGTGGTTTCCACAGATACGCGAAGGGATTACGTCGCGGTAGGTTTCTGTTGCCGACAGTTCTATGTTGATTGCTTTTTCGCCGGCTTCAACGGCGGCAATTAGCTCGGGCAGTGCAAGATAGGCGTCGGGGCCTGCAACGAGGTCTACGTGGTGGTGTTCGATCAGGTCGTTCTTTACCCGTTCGGCCATGCATCCAAGTACTCCGACGATCAGGCCTTTGCGTTTCTTGCGCATGGCATGGAAGAACTCCAGACGGTTGATGATTTTTTGTTCGGCATTGTCGCGAATGGAGCATGTGTTTAGGAATACGGCATCGGCTTCTTCGGGTTTTCCGGCCGGCGAATATCCTGCCATTTGCATGATTGATGCAATGACTTCGCTGTCGGCCACGTTCATTTGGCAGCCGTATGTTTCTATATACAGTTTCCTGTTGCCTTCTTCAGTTGCAGATTTAGAGTCTGCTTCTGTTAATTCCTTCATGTCTTTACGTTTTTAGTTCAGGGCGCAAAGATAGCGCAAATTACGCTTCAGGGGGGATAAGAAGCAGGTCAATTGCCATTGGAGGCTTTTCGTATAAACTTGTACAGGGGTTGCTCCTAAAAAACTTCCCCATCTCTCTTGCGTTCTGCAAAAAACGTTTAACTTTGTTCGCGCTTGAATAAACGCCCTATGGGAACTCCGGAAGTGAAAGAGATAGTTAAACAGATATTTACCGAATACCTGAAAGCGAACGGGCATCGGAAGACCCCCGAACGGTATGCCATACTTGATACGATCTACTCCTTAGAAGGGCATTTCGACATTGATTCGTTATATTCCCGGATGATGGATCATGAGAAGTTCAGGGTGAGCAGGGCAACTCTTTACAACACTATTATTTTACTTATCAATGCCAAGTTGGTCATTAAACATCAGTTTACACATTCTTCGCAATACGAAAAGTCTTACAGCAAGGATGCACACCACCACCAGATTTGCACGCAATGCGGCTCTGTGACGGAATTTCAGAACGAAGCGCTGCAAGGGGCGATTGAAAGTACGCGGTTGAAAAAATTCCGGCTGTTGCATTATTCCCTGTATATCTATGGATTATGCGATAAGTGTAACAGGAAGAATAAACGGGAACAACATAATTATAATAAAAAAGAAAAATGAAAGTAGATGTACTGTTAGGTTTGCAATGGGGCGACGAAGGGAAAGGAAAATTAGTTGATGTTTTGACTCCCGGGTACGATGTAGTAGCGCGTTTTCAGGGTGGTCCTAATGCAGGTCATACCCTTGAGTTTGAAGGGCAGAAGTATGTGCTTCGCTCTATTCCTTCGGGCGTTTTCCAAGGCGATAAAGTGAATATCATAGGCAACGGCGTCGTGCTTGACCCGGCTTTGTTCAAGGCGGAAGCGGAGGCATTGGAAGCTACAGGACATAAATTGAAGGACAGGCTTTTTATTTCGAAGAAAGCCCACCTGATCATGCCTGCGCACCGAGTACTGGATGCGGCTTATGAAGCGGCCAAGGGCGAGGAGAAGGTGGGTACGACAGGAAAGGGCATCGGGCCGGCGTATACGGATAAAGTCAGCCGTAACGGTTTGCGCGCAGGTGATATCCAGGGACATTTTGCAGAGAAGTATGCGCAGGCCAAGCAACGCCACGAACAGCTATTGAAATCCCTGAACGTTGAATACGACCTTGGCGAATTGGAGAAAGCCTGGTTTGAAGGAATCGAATACCTGAAAGGCTTCAAGCTGGTCGATAGCGAGTATGAAATCAACAGGCTGCTTTGCGAAGGGAAGAAAGTGCTTTGCGAAGGCGCCCAGGGCACAATGCTCGATGTTGATTTCGGTTCTTATCCTTACGTCACTTCATCGAACACGGTTTGTGCCGGCGCATGTACAGGCTTGGGAGTAGCGCCGAATCGCATCGGCGAAGTGTATGGTGTCTTTAAGGCGTATTGCACCCGCGTAGGCGCAGGGCCGTTTCCAACGGAATTGTTCGATGAAGTTGGCGACCGGATATGCACGCTTGGGCATGAGTTCGGTTCCGTAACGGGACGTAAACGCCGTTGCGGCTGGATAGACTTGGTGGCCCTGAAATACTCAACCATGGTGAACGGGGTGACCAAGCTGATCATGATGAAGAGCGACGTTCTGGATTCGTTTGCCACGATCAAAGCCTGCGTTGCATATAAAATAGACGGCAGGGAAACGGACCGTTTTCCGTACGACATCCAAGGCCCTGTAGAACCTGTTTATGTGGAACTGCCGGGGTGGGAGATCGACATGACGAAAATGAAGAGCGAAAACGAATTCCCCGAAGAGTTTAATTTGTATCTAACGTTCCTCGAAGAACAGTTAGGCGTGAGAATCGCCATTGTATCCTTAGGACCCGACAGGGCGCAGACCATTGAACGTTATGTTGAGGAATGAGTGTGGCAGACCTTTTATTTCCGGCAAACCTTTTGCAGTTTAATTAGAGTATAAATTTAAAATAGAGTACGTATATGGAAATTCCTTTTTCATGGGTTATATTTATAGGTATTGCTCTGGTGAGCTACCTGGTGCAGTTGAACCTGCAAAGTAAATTTAAGAAATACACTAAAATCCCTCTTTCCAACGGGATGACGGGACGCGATGTGGCTATGCAAATGTTGCGCGACAACGGGATTAATGACGTACAGGTGACGCATACTCCCGGCATGTTGACCGACCACTACAACCCGGCAAACAAGACGGTGAATCTGAGTGAAGCCGTATATGCCGGCAACAGTATTATGGCGGCGGCAGTGGCGGCACACGAATGTGGGCACGCCGTTCAGCACGCCCGTGTTTACGTCCCATTGGCCATGCGCAGCAAGCTGGTTCCGATTGTGACTTTCGCTTCGCAATGGATGACCTGGCTTTTACTTGGCGGCATTTTGTTGATTAATACTTTCCCGCAGCTATTGCTGGCAGGTATTATCTTGTTTGCCACGACCACCCTCTTCAGCTTCATCACCTTGCCCGTTGAGATTGATGCAAGCCGGCGTGCATTGGTATGGCTAAGCACTTCCGGAATAAGTAACATGTACAATCATAAACAAGCTGAGGATGCCCTCCGCTCTGCTGCATATACTTATGTGGTAGCTGCATTGGGTTCTCTGGCCACGCTGGTTTATTATATCATGATCTTTCTGGGACGGAGAAACTAAGGTAGATCTTACGTTGGCGAAAATGAAAAGTGCCGTCCTACCCGTGCGGGTAGGACGGCACTTTTGCAAAACAGACAATTATCTCACTTGAATAACCAAGTATTTGGATACCCCCCAAAAGTCTGTCGGGTTTGTAATCTTGAGCGTCAGCTGTCCCTTGTCTTCCTTTTCCAGCACATAAGAATTAGCCGGATGAACAGTCAGGATATCCGCCCGTTTTGAATACAATTTAATTTCTTTGGTTGTACGGATGTCAATCTGCGTGAAGTAGTCCTTATTAAAGTCTGAGCTTTTGAGCACGTCTCCGCTTTTGAGGATCTTCTGAGCTTTTAGTTCCGACTTTGTTCCGAATACAAACCAGGCCGAATTGATCGCTTTATCCTGTTCGGCAACGGTTCGTGCTTTCTCTTCATTTTCGGCCACGAGCGATTCCCTGTCTGCGCTCAGGCTGTTTACCGCTGCGTCCAATTCCTGAATACGTATATTCTTGGAGGCCAATTCTTCCTGCAGTTCTTCAATCCGTCTTGCTTTCTCGACAAGTTCGGTTTGCAGCGTTTCAATCGCTTTCTTCAATTGCGCGGAATTTGTACTGCTGTTTTTCAGCTGTGCCCGCAGCTTTGCGATTTGCGTTCGGTTGTCAGACATTGTTTTTGTGATAAACTCAATGTCCGAAGCGATTTGCTGTCTTACGGACGTTGCGTTTTCGGAAATCGTTCCACGCTGCAAGTCCACACGGTTTTCAGCTTCACTGATTTGACGAAAGCCTTCCTGGATGTCATTGAACGTACTCATCATTTCATCAAGTTCGGCGTCACGCTGTGACAAAGCGATTGAAAGCGAATCTTTTTCAGCTTTCAGTTTTTTGCTTCCACTTGTACATGAAACCAGCATAGTGGCTGCACATACCCATAAAAATACCCATTTTTTCATACGCTTACGTTTTTAGTAAAGTTCTATTTAACTGTTTATTCCTGCTATGATGATTACCATTTCCCCGCGGGGGTCGTTGCGGGTGAAATGTTCTATCAATTCGCTTAAGCTGCCTCTTACTGTTTCTTCGTGCAATTTGGACAATTCTCTCGAAACGCTTGCCCGGCGTTCCGCCCCGACGTATTGGGCAAATTGTATCAAGGTTTTCAGTAGCCGGTGAGGCGATTCGTAAAAGATCATGGTTCGGCTCTCATCCGCGAGCGACTTCAATCTTGTTGTCCGGCCCTTCTTTTGCGGAAGAAAACCTTCAAAGCAGAATCTGTCCGCTGGCAGTCCCGAGGCGATAAGAGCCGGCACAAAAGCAGTCGCACCCGGCAAACATTCCACCTCTATGCCATTCCGTATACATTCTCTTACGACAAGAAATCCGGGGTCCGATATTCCCGGTGTTCCGGCATCGGAGATGAGCGCTGCCGTTTGGCCTGCTTTTATTTTATTAACAACGCTTTCAACGGTTTTATGTTCATTGAATTTATGATGGGACAGCATCACGTTCTTTATTTCAAAATGCTTTAAAAGAATCCCCGACGTGCGCGTATCTTCTGCAAGGATGAAGCCGGCCTCTTTCAGAATCCGGATCGCCCGGAAGGTCATGTCTTCCAGGTTTCCTACAGGAGTCGGTACGACGTATAGTTTCCCCATAAGTTATGCTGTGAAATATTTCTTCAGAAGCTCGATGAGGTCTTTGACCGCGTCGTTTTCTTCGTCCCATTCGGTTTGGGAGGAGAGGTACGAAACGGCATCGGCCAACGAATCCATCCGACTGAGTTCCTTCAATACTCGGTTGGCTTCGTCTTTGTCGCCGTTGAACAGTTCACGGGCGAAGCGGAACGTGTCGTTTAGCGTCAAGCCCTTGCTCAGTTCGGCGGCGGGCTTAAACTGTTCTCCCAACATTGTTGCCGGGGGAATTTGTTCCTGCTCTTTCTTTTCTTCCGGAGCTTCAACGGTTTTAGAAAAACCGATATGGTCTCTGATCTCCTCCATTGTTTTTATGAGGCGATTGATATGTCGTTCCGTTACGGGCAGAAGCTCTTTCCGGGTTCTTGCCTCACTCAGCAGGAATAGTAACTCTTTGAAGTCTAATGCCAAATCTTCCAATTCGCAATCGTGCATACGTAAAAATGCTTTTGTTAAATACAAATATAGAAATAATCGGGAGTTGTTTGTTAAAGGGCCTCAATAATTTAACAGTTCTTGCTATTTGCCGTGGATTACGCTGCCACAATGCACTGATAATCAAGAAACGGAAGGAGGGAATGAAAAATAAATCGAACTTTTAGATTGAGATCCCTTGCATCTTAAGAAAATGTGTTTAACTTCGCACCCGCTTAACAGCAATAAAAATTGATTCGCTAGCTCAGCAGGTAGAGCACAACACTTTTAATGTTGGGGTCCTGGGTTCGAATCCCAGGCGGATCACTGTAATTGACAACAAATAATTAAAATCCCCTGAACAGTTTAAAGATGTTCAGGGGATTTTTTATTTACCATTTACCATTTACATGAGTTAGCGCTTGAAGCGGTTCACCATGAGAGCCAGCGCTCCGTCTCCCGTTACGTTGCAGGCTGTGCCGAAGCTGTCTTGCAGGGCGAAGATGGTGATGAGCAGCGCCGTTCCGGCCTCATCGAACCCGAGGACGGAGACCACGATGCCCAGCGAGGCCAGCACGGTGCCGCCGGGTACGCCGGGCGCTCCAACGGCGAAGACGCCGAGCAGGAAGATGAACAGGCAGATCGTGGACGGGTCGGGCAGATGGCCGTACAGCAACTGCGACACCACACAGACAAAGAATACCTCAGTCAGTACGGAGCCGCACAGGTGGATATTGGCAAACAGGGGAATGGAGAAGTCTGTCACCTCCCTGTCCAGCAGTTGGTTCTTACGGGCACATTCCAGCGCTACGCCCAGCGTGGCAGCCGACGACATGGTGCCCAGCGCCGTGAAGTAGGCGGGTGCATAGTGCTTGAGTATCTGCCAACTGTTCCGGCCGCTATAGAGGGACGCTGCCGTATAGAGCAGCAGCAGCCACACGTAGTGGCACACGATGACGATCAGTATGACCGGCAGGAAGATGCCCAGGCGGGAGATGTTCCCCTCGAAGGCCAGCGCGCAGAAGTTGGCGGCCACGAAGAACGGCAGGACGGGAATCAGTATGCGTTTCACCAGCTGGAGCACGATCTCCTGGAAGTGTACCAGCAGCTGAGTGACTTCTTTCGCCTTGATCCAGATGGCGCCCAGCCCGATGAATATGGCCAGCAACAGGGCTGACATGACGCTCAGCACAGGAGGTATCTCGATATTGAACACGGTTTGGGGCAGTTGGCGCAGCCCTTCAGCCGCAGGCTGTATGTCGAGCCACGGGATGACCCTGTAGCCCACCAGCAAGGCGAAGAATGCCGCACCTATGGACGATACGTAGGCCAGGATGAAGGCAAAGGTGATCAGGCGGGAGACGTTTCCCTTCAGCTGTGCGATGGACGGGGCCACGAAGCCCAGGATGATGAGCGGCACCAGGAAGAAGATGATCTGCCCGCTGATGAGTTTCACCGCCAGCACGGCTTCCATCACCGTTTCGTTTGCCACAAGCCCCAGGCCGATGCCGGCGATCACCGCCAGCAGCAACCGGAACACCATATTCGAACATACGGACGAGACAAGCCGCCTCCAGTCCGCCCGTCTTTTTATTTCTTTGTATTCCATATCTTTCATCTTTCCCGGTTACTTCTTTACGCGGTAGTCCAACGCCGGTTTTCTGTCGCCCAACAGCGGCTCGTAGCGGAAGTCCGCTCCGCGGCGCTTTTCAAACTCGGCTTTGACGGTGGATACCAGCTTCGGTGTGGCAAACAGCTCGATGGCGCTCAGCGCAAAGACCTTGCCCGCGTTGATGAGCGCCTTGGTGCCGATGGTGGTTCCGTCCGACGCCACATTCTGCCAGCTGTGCGCCGCGCTTCCGGGGATGAAGCCTGCCGTGCCGAAGCTGGCCGTGGGCACGTTCCAACTCACGTCGCCCACATCGGTGGAGCCGCCGCCCGTCGAGGACCGTTCTTTTTCAAGCGGCCGGACGGTAGAGGCCTGGACGAGGATGGAATCGTTCTCGCCGACGGTCTTCACGATCGCCTGGGCGAATTGGCGTTCGCGTTCGTCGTAGATCACGCCGCCCACTTTCTCCAAGTTCCGTTGGAGCAGCTCGGCCAGGGTGCGATTGTGCAGCAGTTCGTAGAAGCCCGATATGATCTCGGTTTCCACACGCGTCTGCGTACCGGCGGCCGCGCCTTGGGCCGCTGCGTAGATCCATTCTTTGAGTTCTTTTAATGTTTCGCGTTTGGGACTGCGGATGTAATAGGACACCCGCGCATAGTCGGGCACCACGTTGGGCGCTTCGCCGCCGTCGGGTATCACGTAATGTATGCGGGAAGAGGTGGGCACGTGTTCGCGTAGCAGGTTCACCATGTAGTTGAGCGCTTCTACGCCATCCAAGGCCGAACGCCCGCGCCAGGGCATCGCTGCCGAATGGGCGGCTACGCCGTAGAACCGGAAGTCCACCATCTGTACGGCTGTTCCGCTGCCAACACTCACCCCGTTGCCGCCGGCCGGATGCCAGTCCAGCACAACGTCTACCCCCTCGAAGAGGCCGTCGCGCACCATATAGACTTTCCCGCCGCCGCCTTCTTCGGCAGGCGTCCCGAAGACTTTGACGGTGCCGGGCCGTTTGGTCTCTGCCAGCCATTTGCTGACGGCCACGGCTCCCGAAACCGACCCCACGCCGAAGATGTTGTGCCCGCATCCGTGACCGTTACCCCCTTCTGCGAGCGGCTTGCGGTAGGGTACGGTGTCTTGCGACAGACCCGGCAGCGCGTCAAACTCAGCCAGTATGCCGATCACCGGCGACCCGCTGCCGTAAGAGGCTACAAAGGCGGTGGGCATACCTGCCACTCCGGCCTGGACGGCGAAACCGTTCGCCACGAGGTGTTCCTGCAGCAACGCGGAGCTTTTCTCTTCGAGGAAGCCCAGCTCGGGGTTTCGCCATATCTGTTTCTGCAACCCGTCGTAGACGGCGATCGAGCGATCGAGGTAAGCAACGGCTACCTGTTGTTTCACGTCTTTATTCTTCTTCTGCGCCACGACACCTTGTGCCGGCAGCAGCAAGCCGGATAGTACCAGCCATACGATTGTTTTTTTCATACGATTACTTCGATTCCGAATTAGGACGCAAAGGTATCAAAGCCCCGTCCCGCCTGCAATACCACGTTTGTGGGATATTCCGACCCGAAAGCGCCGCCGGCGTTTCTGCGGATTTCCCCTCCACGGTCGCGGAGAGGTCGCGAAGACCGGTTTTTTTATCAAATGATCTTCCTCTCAAACGGTATCAGGAACCCGATTTCTATTATTCTGTTTATCAATCAGTTACATTGACTATATAAAAGCACTGCATTGACCGTGTAAAAGCACTGCATTTACGATGCCAATGCAGTGCATTTAGATGGTCAATGCACTGTATTGGCAAAGCCTTTCCTTTTCATTCTAAAAAACAGGGCGGGAATTAGAGTAAATAATGACAGATGAGACAAGAAATATTACTTCTCGCTTTTTCTTTTCTTCCAGAGTTGCCAGGAGTTGATCAAATTCTGCCAGAACACATAGAAGCCCGGGCCGACGGCCGATAGCGGATTGAGGTAAGTGTGGGCCATCCAGATCGCCAGGATGGTATTCTTTTGCCCCAGGGCTTGCCCGCCGCTGATGCGGTCGTTGTATCTGCTTCCCAGCGTTTTGCCCAGAAAGAATTGCAGGCAGCAGATCACGAAAGTGACAATGGCAATACATATATTGATGGTGATGTCCTGGGCATAATTTAATAAGGAAGAGAGTATTTGCGAAGTGACAATGGCCAGCGCAAAAGCCCAGAGGTAGAAGGCCATTTGATGCAGACTTAGCAGCGTCCGGTGACCTCCGGGGAAAAACCGCCTCAAAAACAGGGACAAAAGGAATGGACAGATAAGCAGTACGAAAACTTTTTTTAAGATGATAAAACAGGCCGCGAAGAAACTTGCTTCGGGATGCGGCTCAATCAGAGGGAACATGATGGGAACGGCAAGAGCAACGACCATGTTGATCAATAGTGTGTAAGTGGTCAGGCTGGCTGCGCTTCCTCCCAGCCGGACGGTGATCACAGCCGCAGAGGTTGCCGTTGGGCAAATCACGCAAACCATGGCCGCCTGCGCCAGCACCGCATCGACTTCCCGCAACAGCAGGTAAACGGCAACCGCAGCCGTCAGCTGTATGGCAAGTAGCCAAAAATGCAACGGTCTGGGCTTTAATTCTTTCAACGATATTCCGGAGAACGTCAGCAGCAGCATGACGAAGATCAGTGCCGGGGTCAGAAAGGAAAGCCGGATAAACAGCGGGTATCCCGCCGCGCCCGCAAGCATGGAAACAGGAAGGGTCCAGTTTTTCAGGAATTTAAGTATCATTCGTTTACTGTTTGGCCATTTCGCTGAGCAAAGTAATATCGATTTGGGGAATAAAACTACCTTTGCGACGAATTTTTAAATCAAAATTAAGTATCAATGAAAGAAAACAAGTTAATCTACAGGGACTTTATCCGTTGGAAACAGTTCAGCTATAAGGCTTACGCTGTTTTCTCCAGTTTGGGAAAGAAGATCAATATCGGTGTGCTGGCAATTACTACATTGGCCTTTACCTGTGTTGAATCTGTTTCGGCTCAGAACGAAAATCCCGCCCAACTGAGAAACTACGAGCTGGAAGAGATTGAAGTGACCGGCACACGAGTCCCGCTGACTGAAGCACAGTCGGCCAGGATGGTAACCGTACTTTCGCGTGCAGACATTCAAGCGGCGGCGGTACACAGTATCAATGACCTTCTCGAATATGCGGTAGGTGTCGACGTTCGCCAGCGGGGCGAATTTGGAATGCAAACAGACATCTCCATACGCGGAGGTACTTTCGACCAAATTACCATTCTTCTCAACGGGGTAAATATCAGCAACCCCCAAACAGGCCACCACTCGGCCGATTTCCCAGTCTCCATGAACGATATTGAACGGATAGAAGTGCTCGAAGGTCCGGCGGCACGCATATTCGGTACGTCGGCATTTACCGGCGCTATCAATATTGTTACACGGAACGATAAGCAAAGTCACGTATCGGCCGGCCTCATGGGTGGAGACCACGGCCTGTTTGGCGCCAACGCCCGGGTAAACCATACCCGGAACACATTCAGCAACCAGGTCTCCGGAAGCCTGAACCGCTCGGACGGCGCAACGCCGAACAGCGACTTCCATACCGAACGGGGCTACTATCAGGGCACCTACACTTCTCCGCAGGCAGACGTGCGGTGGCAGCTCGGATACAGCAGCCAGTCTTTCGGTGCCAATACCTTTTATTCGGCCAAATATGATAATCAGTTCGAAGACATCCAGCGGTACATGGTTTCCGTACAGGCGGAAACGAAAGGAGAGCTGCACTTCACGCCCACCGTTTACTGGAACAGGGCGCAAGACCATTATCAACTTGTACGCGGAACAACTTTCGGAGAGAATTTCCATCTGGTCGATGTTTATGGCGCAAACCTGAACGCGTATTTCAATACGATCCTTGGGAAAACCGCCTTCGGTGCCGAATTCCGTAACGAAGGAATCCTGAGTACGAATCTGGGAAAGCCGCTGGAAGAAAGTCAATACGTAGATGTTCCCGGTGAAAAAGAGATTCAATTCAACAAAAAGGATAACCGGACCAACATCAGTTATTATATAGAACATAACATCCTGCTCAAGCAGGTGACCATATCCATGGGGATCATGGCTAATATGAACACCGCCCTTGACCATAAACTCCGCTATTATCCCGGGATAGACATTTCCTACCGCCCAACGGCAGCATGGAAACTGTTTGCCTCCTGGAACAAAGCATTGCGTATGCCTACCTTTACGGATCTGTACTACAAAAGTCCTACCCTTCAGGGCAATGTCGGGCTGAAACCCGAAGAGACCCAAGCGGTAAACATAGGCGCCAAGTATCGCAATTCTTTTGCGGAAGCCTCCCTGACCGGTTTCTATCACAAAGGCAAGAACATGATAGATTGGGTAATGTTTACGGCCGATGACCTTTACCGCTCTGCTAATTTCAAGCTGGATAATATGGGTGTGGAAAGTTCTGCGACTCTCCGTTTCAGGCAACTTGGGAATGAGAACCTTTTCATCGACAAGCTGAATATCGGATACGCCTATATCTACCAGAAAAGGCGTGACCATAAGGAGGTATACAAGTCCAGCTATGCGCTGGAGTATCTGCGCCATAAGTTTGTAGCCCGTCTTGACCATCGGATATGGAACAAGCTGAATGCAAGCTGGGCTTTCCGCTGGCAAGACCGCATGGGCGACTATATTAAATATGAAGACCCGTCGGCCGCTGGCGTACTCACATCTTATCCGCCGTTCGGCCTGCTCGATTTAAAGGTATCATGGAATGCGGATAACTATATGATCTATGCCGAAGCTGCCAATTTACTGGATCGTAAATACTATGACCTGGGAAACATCCCCCAGCCCGGCATTTGGCTAAAAGCAGGTATAAGCTATAGAATTAACTACTAAAAACACAGGCTAAAAGCAGAAAACCGCTTGCTCCGCAAGGGTTTTCTGCTTTTTTCTGTTACATTTGTACATTAATTCCAGAGCATGACGTTTCGCAGACAATATATATTTGCCCTTATCTGCTGGTTGCCGGTATCACTTTTATACACCGCCCATATTCCCACCCAAGAATTTATTGTAGTCATCGATGCCGGACACGGAGGAAACGATCCGGGCGCCATCGGAAAAATCTCCAAAGAAAAGGATATTAACCTGAAAGTAGCATTGAAATTAGGCAACCTGATCCGGAACAACAGCGAAGACGTTAAAGTAATATATACCCGGAACAAAGACATATTCGTGAGCCTGGACCGCCGGGCCGAAATAGCAAACATGGCCAAAGCCGACCTCTTTATCTCCATACATACCAACGCGCTGGCAAACAACCAGACGATCAAGGGAGCTTCTACGTGGACATTAGGTTTGGCTAAATCCGAAACCAACCTAAGCGTGGCCAAACGTGAAAACGCTGTTATCCTGTACGAAGAAGATTATCAAACACGGTATGCCGGATTTGACCCGAACTCTTCCGAATCGTACATCATATTTGAACTCATGCAAGACAAGTATATGTCGCAAAGCGTACACTTCGCCTCAATCGTCCAGCAACATTTTAAAACCACATGCCGGCGCATTGACCGTGGAGTACATCAGGCAGGATTCCTTGTGCTGAAAGCCAGCGCTATGCCCAGTGTTCTTGTTGAATTGGGATTCATCTCGTCGCCGGAAGAAGAAAGATACATGAATTCGGAAAAAGGCGTCGACAACTTGTCCAACGGCATCTACTGCGCATTTCTTCAATATAAGGAAGAGCATCAGACCCGGCTCACATCCGCCGGAGGATATTCCGAATCACCGGCGCAGCCGGAACCTGTTGTTGAGACTACGCCTCCTGCAGCCGATGACAAAATTATCTTTAAAGTACAGATACTGACTTCCGCCAAACCGCTTGAAGCAAACCATAAAGAATTTAAGGGCCTGCAAGATATTGACAGCTACATAGAAGACGGACTATATAAGTATACATACGGTGCATCCGAAAATTATAATGAGACGGTTCGCATCCGCGGAAGTCTGGCCGACAGCTATCCGGATTCATTTATTGTTGCCTTTAAGAACGGCAAGAAGATGAATGTCAATATAGCCGTAGCAGAATCTAAAAAAAACAGTAAACAATGACAAGACCTAAAATAAAAAAGCTCTTTACCCAAGAAGTAAGAATCGGAATAACCGGCATCGTATCCCTGTTTATACTCATTTATGGAATTAACTACCTGAAGGGAATAAACTTGTTCAAACCCGCCAGCTATTTCTATGTTAAATACACCAACATCTATGGATTGACCGTTTCAAGTCCGGTCTTTGCCGACGGATATAAAATAGGTTTGGTACACGACATCCATTATGATTATAATAACCCCGGCAATGTGGTCGTTGCAGTTGAACTCGACGCCAATACCCGTATACCCAAAGGAAGCTGGGCCGAATTGGAAACCGAAATGCTTGGAAGCGTAAAAATGAACCTTATGTTGGCCAATAACCCAAGGGAACGTTATGCCATAGGAGATACCATCCCCGGAAAAGAAAACAAAGGCATGACAGCCAGCGTGAGCGCTCTTCTTCCGCAAGTAGAACAAATGCTTCCCAAGCTGGACGCTATATTAACCTCGCTCAACCGTATCCTGGGAGACGAAAATATTCCTGCGACCTTGCAGTCCATAAGAAATACGGCGGCAAACCTGGAAGTATCAACGGCGCAATTAAACACATTGATGCGCAGAGACATTCCTCAGCTAACATCCAAAATGAATATCATTGGAGACAATTTTATTGCCATCAGCAACAACCTGAAAGAAATCGATCTCAATGCCACCTTTAGCAAAATAGACTCTACCTTGCACAACGTAAAAATCATTACGGATAAGCTGAACAGAAAAGACAACTCTATCGGACTGTTATTGAACGATCCCGACTTTTACAATAATCTAAACGCTACTGCAAATAATGCCGCAAGTCTTTTGGAAGATATGCAAACACACCCGAAACGCTACGTTCACTTTTCTCTTTTTGGCAGGAAAAATAAAACAAAATAATCCCGCTATATAGATTTCATCTAAATAGTAAGTGCCCCCTTTTTCATTTTAAAAAAGACCGGTAACTTACGCCTGACCCCCCCAAGACGCACGCTGTTCTTTGAATTTGATTTTTGGGGAAAACGAATCGAAGGCAAAACAATACACTGACAATCAAAACATTAATCAAACGAAACCTTCCCCCGGCGCAGGTAATTTTGAGGGTTTTATAACTCCCTGAAATTAAATACCTTATTGCGGAACTAAAAAACACAAGGAAAAAAAGTATTTGTTTTTCTGGAATAAGATTCTCAAATTTGCATAGTAGAAGTCTAGTTCAAATTATATTTATGTATTGATTGCCGTATGATAAAATCTGATCATGTCGGGTTATGGGAACGTTGTCTCCGAGTAATTAGAGACAATGTACCCGAAACGACTTATAACACGTGGTTTGTTCCGATTAAACCGTTAAAATATACGGACAAGACCCTAACTTTGCAAGTCCCCAGCCAATTCTTTTATGAATTCATAGAAGATAAGTTTATAGACTTGTTGCGTGCAACCTTATATAAAGAAATAGGTGAAGGAACTAAACTGATGTATAATGTAATGGTTGACAACAGCTCCAAGACCACAGTAAATCTTGAAGCGAGCAACCGTTCTATCACCTCGTCATCCCAAAGTGTTATCCGTAACGGTAATAAAGCTCTTGGCGCATTAAAAGCCCCTATCGTACAAGAGCTGGATTCACAATTGAATCCCGACTATACTTTTGAGAACTTCATTGAAGGTTATAGCAACAAGTTGTCAAGAAGTGTAGCGGAAGCCGTAGCCCAAAATCCGGCTAAAACAGTCTTTAACCCCCTGTTTCTTCACGGAGCGTCGGGAGTAGGTAAAACCCACCTTTCCAATGCAATAGGAAGCAAGATAAAAGAACTTTATCCTGAAAAAAGAGTCTTGTATGTCTCTGCCCATTTATTCCAGGTACAATATACAGACTCTGTACGCAACAATACCACCAACGACTTCATCAACTTCTATCAAACGATTGATGTTTTGATCATAGATGATATTCAGGAGTTTGCAGGAGTAACCAAAACGCAGAATACGTTCTTCCATATATTCAACCACCTGCACCAAAACGGCAAACAACTGATCCTGACATCCGACCGGACGCCTGCCCTCTTGCAAGGCATGGAAGAGAGACTCCTTACCCGTTTTAAATGGGGCATGGTGGCCGAATTAGAGAAACCATCCATTGAGCTAAGAAAAGATATTTTGAGAAACAAGCTGCACCGTGACGGTCTGCAATTCTCTGCCGAAGTGATTGATTACATAGCAGAAAATGTACAGGACAGCGTGCGTGACCTCGAAGGAGTTATTATTTCCATCATGGCACATTCTACCATATACAACAAGGATATTGATTTAGACCTGGCCCAGCGCATTCTTCGCAAAATAGTACGTAATGAAACCAAGGCGATTACGATAGATATTATTATCGAAACCGTTTGCCGGCACTTTGAGATCGATACGTCGGTAATCCATACGAAATCAAGAAAAAGAGAAGTTGTTCAAGTACGCCAAATAGCAATGTATCTGGCTAAAAAACACACGGATTCTTCTTCATCCAAGATTGGACAACTTATCGGGAGTAAAGACCACGCCACCGTCCTGCACGCCTGCAAAATCGTAAAAGAACTGTGCGAGGTAGACAAAGCATTCCGGACAGACTTGGAAAACATAGAAACTTCCCTGAAGAAAAAGAAATAACGCCTTTTTCTTCAACCGATAATCACCACATACAATCTTACACCCAAACGCCCTGCATTATAATATTATAATGTTTGGGCGTTGCCTTCGGCCCAGGCCATCCGCTGCAAGTCCTCGCTTCGCTGCACTTCGTTCCGCTTCGTTCCGGGCTTTCCGCTCCTGTCCTTAACGCGGCTGCGCCTTCCCCCGCAGCTTTGACCCATGTCAGGGTGAGGCTGTATTCCCCGCTGCGCAAACAAACCATCTCCCGCTAAAATTAAGACCTTAATTTTAGCGGGATTTTTTGTAGAATTTACAAAGCGCTATCCACAGAATTTTTGAGGCTTTATAAATTTACAAAATGCCATTTTCTGAAAAAACGGAGCTTTATAAATTTACAAAATGCTTTTTTCTGAAAAAACGGGGCTTTGTAAATTTACAAAATGCTTTTTTCTGAAAAAACGGAGCTTTGTAAATTTACAAAATGCTTTTTTCTAAAAAAACGTGGCTTTGTAAATTTACAAAATGCTTTTTTCTGAAAAAACGTGGCTTTGTAAATTTACAAAATGCTTTTTTCTGAAAAAACGTGGCTTTGTAAATTTACAAAATGCTTTTTTCTGAAAAAACGTGGCTTTGTAAATTTACAAAGCCTCAAAAAACTGTTTAAAGACGCTTTGTAAAATAAAAAAGTGTCATCAAGCCGTTTGATAGGTTGACGATTTTTCAATGGGCGGAATTCTGTACGGGAGGGGAGGTGTGGATAGGATTTTGAGGAGATGTGGAGAAAAAAAACAGTTGCCGGATTGTTCCGGCAGCTGTTTTCGGGTGTGGCCCGCTGTGTTTGGCGGGCCGGAGTTGTTGTCAGTCTTCGTCGGGCGCTTCGGGATCGATCAGGATCCAAGTGTAGATTTTGAACTCGGACATGGTCCAGAAGGTGGTGTTGTTGTTGGTTTTGTTCACCGAGTACCTCAGATAGCTGAATGGTTTATCGGAGGCATTCATGCGTTCGGATGTATAGGCGGTGGTTCGGTCTACGGGCAATCCATCGGCTTCTTGCGTGAAGTTTTTGATGGGGAACCAGGTGGTTCCGTCGGTGCTTCCTAGCAGGTCGAAGTCGGTGGGTTTGTTGTTGGCGTTGTTGCGCGGTGCGTAGTAGATGCTCCACCAGCTGTTGATGGTTACGGGCAGGGCTACGGTCATGTAGTGCGGCAGTGCCGGCACGGGGCTACTCCATTTCGTGTGAAAGAAGGTGGAGGTGTTGTCGTCCAGCAGATTGGCAATGGGTCCTTCGCTCGGTTCCTGTGCGTTGGTGCTCAGCATTTCTGCGGTCAACTTCACGCTTGTCGGGATCCACGTTTGTATGGCCGGTTCGGACTGTGCAGTGATGGTTTCCACTACACTGTAGTCGTTTGTCGGGCTTACGGTCTTGACCAGGAAGTTGTATTCCCCATATTTTTGCCGGGTGTCGGGTATTTCTATACTATCGGCATAGACGCTGGCCAGGCGGCGTTCGTCTTTACGGGTCAGCGGGTTGTAGAAATCTACCTGTACGTAGCGGGTATTGGCGTCTACGATGGTGTCCCAGCGCAGTACGATTCGTCCGGGTGTGGTGTCGTAGTGCAGATTGGCCACGGGTGCGGGAACGATGCTTTCTTTGTCGTCGCAGCCGGTCAGACCCAAGGTGAGCAGTCCGGTGCAGGCTATGGTTATAATTGTTTTTTTCATACTTGTTTGATGATGGTTAGTAACCGGGGTTTTGTTTGATCTTGGGGTTTTTCCTCACGTCGCTATCCGGGATGGGCAGCAGATACTGGTGTGCGGCAAACTTGCGTTCGAAGTCGTAGGTAACGACTTGGCTCATGGTTTCGAGCGTTGTGGCGTCGTTTTTGAGTCCTTGTACTTTGCGGTTGAAACATTCGTCGCCCATGAGCCAGCGGCGGACGTCCCAGAAGTTTTGGTTTTCGAGGTAACATTCGATCATCCGTTCGCGACGGACGATGTCCCGCAGTTTGGCCTGGTTCAGGTCGGCGATGCCTTGCCATGCGGTTTCTACGGTGGGTATTCCTGCATGTTCCCTGATTTTATTCAGGTATTCTTTGGCTTTGCTCAGGTCGTTACATTCCACGCAGGCTTCGGCGTAGAGCAGGTAGAGGTCTGCCATCCGCATCAGTGGCCAGGGGTATGCGGGGGCGGCTTGGGTGCCTGTTTGCACTTTATAGTCCGGATGGACGCCTTTCTTGTTCAGGAAACAGGTGGGCGCGTAGTTGCTGGTCCGCATGTTGTTCAGACTTGGTCCTCTGGAAGAGTTTTCGCCGATGATGAATCCGGTCACCAAGCGTCCGTCTTTATAGGTAGGTTCGCTGGTGTAGGTGCCATTGCTGGTGTTGTCGGTTATCTCGAACCATCCGCTTTCGTAGGCTATCCAGGCGTAGTAGCGTGGTTCCCTGTGGAGGTTGAAGTAGAGGGTTTTCCCGTTCACCGCCCCGTTTTTATCATCGGTGATGGTGGCAGTGGAGAGTCGTCCGGCAAAGTTGTATTCAGGGTCTTCGTCTATGGGCAGCCCGTTTTCGGTGTAGAACCGGCTAAGCATGGCCCATGTGGGCGATACGCCGTTCCATAGCGGGTCTTTGGCTGCTACTCCTCCGGGGAGTGATTTGTTTTGTATACCATAGTACTTGATACCGCCGTCGTCGCGGCAGTCGGCCCAGATGATGTCGGGGTTGCCCGGTTCGAGAAGGTTGAAGCGCAGGCTGCGTTGCACGGGATCTTTCGGATAGGTATTGTCGCCATAGGTTGTGTTGGTGTACAATTCGTGTCCGGCTCCTTTGGCCAGCGTGATGGCTTCTTCGAGTGCGGTCTTGGCTTTTGTCCATTTGGACGGGTCGGCCGTAAGCGGGAAGAGGTGGTTGCCTTCGCTGTCTACGACGTCTTTGTAGCGGTCGCTATTGAGCAGCGGCGATGCGGCGTATACCAGCATTTTAGCTTTGAGGGCTTTGGCAGCTATGCTGGTGGCCCGTCCGTAGTCTTTTCCCGTCCGGGTGGTTGGCAGTCCGGCGGCGGCTTTGTCGAAGGTTTCGCACACAAAGTCCACACATTCATCCAGCGGCGAGCGTCCCAGGTAGTTTTCCACCGACGATGTGGCATCGGGTTCTTCCTTGATCAGGATGGTGGATCCGTAGCAGCGTACCAGCAGGTAGTGGTAGTAGGCAATGAGGAATTCGGCTTCTGTTTTGTAAGCGTCTATCTTGTCTTGCGACAGATAGGTTACCGTTCCTACGTTGTTGATCAGCAGGTAGCATTGGCGGAGTCCTTGGAAGAACGTGTCCCAGTAGGAGATTCCCGGCGATGCTGCGGTGTAGTTTCCTTTGGGGAATTGCGAGAATTTCTCGTGTTCAAAGGCGGTGATGACTTCGTCGCCCGTCATGAGGTCGATGGATTCCGATCCATAGGCCGGCATGGGCATATAGGCGTAGCACGAATAGAGAAAGCGGTCTATGGCGGCTTCGTCCATAAAGGCGTCGGCGCTGGTAGGTATTTCGTCGGGCACAATGTCTAAGAAGCCCAGGCAGGAGGTCATGCTCAGTCCAAGGATGGCAGTGCCTGCGTATTTATATAGTTTCTTCATATATATATCCTGTTTACGGGTTATTTGAATGATAGTTGGAATCCGATGTTGAGCACGCGTTGGGTGGGATAGGACAACCCTTTCCCTCCTCCCATTTCGGGATCCCAATGGTCGAATGGGGAGAGGGTGAGCAGGTTGGTTCCGCTCAGGTAGAAGCGCATGTTCTTCAGGGAATAGCCTATTTCGAGATTCTTGAGCTTCAGGAAAGAGGCGTCGCGCAGCCAATAGTTGCTCGACTGGGTGTTATGGTTGTTTTCATAACGTGTCAGACGCGGATAGGTGGCGTTGGGGTCTTGGTTGCTTGCCGTCCAGTAGTTGTCGGCCACGAATTTCAGCACGTTTCGGTTGTACTGTTGTCCGAACGGTTGGAAGCCGCTCATCATCAGCGAAGTTCGGGCGACGCCTTGCATGAAGAACGAGAAGTCCCATTTCTTGTAGGCGATGGATGGCCCGAAGCCATAGACGATTTCGGGGATGGTGGGATAACCCAGCATTTGCTTGTCGTTGGTATCGATCTTTCCGTCGTAGGTGCCGTCAGTATCGGGTTGGTCTACATACTTCACGTCTCCGGGCGCAACAGCGATGTTGTTCAGGGTGGACGTCGGATTGTTCGCAATGTCGGCATAGTCGAAATACAGTCCGTTGGCGATATATCCCCAGAGGGCGTTCACCGGCTTTCCGATCTTAGAGATGGCCGGCCGCGTGTCGGCAGCCTCATCGTATTCGAGCACGCTGTTGCGGGCGTAGGTGAATGTTCCCTTGAACTGCATACTCAAGTCTTTGCTGATTTGCTTGCCGTAATCTACCGATATGTCCCAGCCCCAGTTTTTCACTTTGGCCAAGTTTCCGTAGATGACGCTCTCGGCCGTTCCGAAATAATTGGGGATCGATCCTTTCTTTTGGAAGATGTTTCCGCGTATTTCCTGGAAGGCGTCGAAGACGATGTTGAGGTTGTGGTACAACTGCAAGTCGAAGCCCACGTTGAGTATATGCCCTACTTCCCATGTGATGTTGTCGTTCCGGAAGCGGTTGTAGGATGGGCCGTTCTTGGTGGTTGCGTTCACGCCGTAGCCGGTGGTGAACGAGTGGTCGTCGTTTTGCAGGTTTACGTCTTCCAGATAGATGAAGCGTACGATGTTGCCGTCGGAATCTGTGATCTGGTCATTGCCCACCAGCCCGTAAGAGCCACGGATCTTCAGATTGGTAACAACATCTGACAGCGGTTCCCAGAACTTCTCGCGGCTGATGTTATAGCCGGCGGCCACAGACGGGAAGAATCCGAAGCGGTGGCCTTCGGCAAAGTTTTCCGAGCCGTTGTAGCCGGCGTTGAGTTCCAGCAGGTAGCGTCCGTCATAATCGTAGGAGGCGCGGAAGGCCAGACCTTGCTTGCGGCGCGGCAGCGCGCTGTAAAGGTCGGTTATCACGTTGTTGTTGTACTGATCCTGATTGTAGAGCACCATGGCGCCTACGTTGTGGCTTCCGAAGCTGCGGTTATAGTCCACGAAGGCTTGCAGATAGATGCGACGGTCGCCGCTTTTATCGCCTTCAGTGGTCAGCACCGGCTTTTCGGGAGTTCCCTGCGCAGAAAGGTTCAGCATGTAGGTGCCGTCTTCGTTCCTCTCATAGGATTGCAGGGCGTATTTGTTGTAACTCTGATAGCGGTTGGTGATCGACTTGGTCCAGTTCTTGAACGAAAGCATGGCTTTGAAGCGCAGGCCTTTGGTGATGAAGTCCAGCTTCTGGTCGAAGTCGAGGTTGGACAGCACCGTGCTTTCAAAGGTATTCTTGTAACCTCTTGTGGCTACGGCCACCGGATTGGCGCTTCCTTGCGTGTTTGCACCGGACATGATCCCCCAGCGTATCCATCTGGAATCTTCCTGCGGGAACTGGATGGGATAGTCCACGGGGTTGGTGTTCATCACCGCGCTATAGATGTCGGACAGGTCGGTGCTAGGGCCGTCGAGGTCGGACAGCATCACGTTCAGGTGTAGCGAGATGGTGCTGGATTCGCTCATGTGGAAGTTCAGGTTGTTTTGAAACGAGTAACGGCGGTAGTCGATGCTGTTGTCGTAGGACATGCCGTATTTGTTGGACGAATTTTTCAACATACCCGTTTCGTGGTTCACCGCTGCGTTCATGAAGTAATCCAGCTTTTTGTTTCCCCCGCGGATGTTGAAGTTCGCCTTCTGGTTGAACGTCAATTCCTTGAAGAGTTCATTGTACCAATCCACATTGGGATAGATGTATGGATTGGTGCCGTTGATCGTGCCGTTGATTTGATCCTGTGTGAACAAGCCGGTCGCCGCATTGCCGAACTGGTTGGTGGAGGCTTCGTTGAGCATGTTCATATACGTCACCGCATCGGCAAACTTGGGTATGTCGGTCGGCTGCGCGATGTTTCCTTCCACACGGATGCTGACGATAGGCTTGTCTACATCGACGCCGCCCTTGGTGGTAATGATCAATACGCCGTTTGCTCCGCGCGTACCGTACATGGCCGTAGCCGTAGCATCTTTCAGGATGGAGAAATTGTCAATCACTTCCGGGTCGAGCGCATTCAGGTCGGCCTTTGACACTTCCATTCCATCCAGGATGATCAGCGGCGAGGTAATGCCGCTCAAGGTAGAGATACCGCGGATGTAAAAGTCCGATCCGTTGGAACCCGGCTGACCGCTACGTTGGAAAGCCACAACCCCTGCCATGCGTCCGGCAAAGGAATTGGACAGGTTGGCCGAAGGCACTTTCAGGTCGGCGGGACGTATCGTCTGAATAGCCCCCACGACGCTTTCTTTCTTCTGCCCTGTACCGAAAGCGGTTACAACGACTTCTTCCAGCGCTTTTGCATCGGGGGTGAGGCGTATCACCATTTTGTTGGCGCTCTCCACCGTTTGCTCTGCCGGGATATAGCCGATAAATGACACCACCAGCACCGTTCCGCGAGGAACATTCAATGTAAAGTTACCGTTCAAGTCGGTCACCGTACCCTGGCCCGGATTGCCTTTGACCGTCACATTGGCTCCCAGTACGGGTTCTCCGATTTCATCGATTACAAGTCCCGTCGCTCTGATTTGATTGTTTTGTTGCTGCGACATGGGACTACTTTTTTCTTCCGTCACGGTTTGCACCGCCTGTTTTTCATTCGCTCCGTGAGGATTCACGGCATACAAAGGGAACATGCTCCCCAATAATAAAAAAATGCTAATTAATAAATGAAGAGACACAAAATATCCCCTCTTTTCTCTGTTTTTTCTCATACTTTCATACGGATTTTGTTTTTAAACTTAGTTTTTAGAATGAATCACTTCCTGCAGGGCAATAGCTTACTATTGTTCTGCATTTTTCAAAAAGGGGAACTACTGTTTCTTTTCTTTTTTCATCTTTTCGCTTTTTAAGGTTAAACAATCATGAACTATATATGCCGTCGTGCTATTTTCCCCATCATATTCATCAACTTGCCGGGACGAAGTTTGATTGCTTCATGCACCGGAAGTAGCCTAAAAATCAGGAGCTTCACTATATTTTCTCGTGTGGCTCATTAAACGTTGGTTTAATGAGCCACAAATATATCCCTTTTGGCTAACTATGCAAACTCTATAACAACTAATTCTTCCCGACCGCTCATATATTCCCTTCCAATCGGTATTCCCGAATCATTCTTTCAATATAAAAAACGACTTTCTTAAGGTTCAGTGCAGAGACTTCGACGCTGTTGCACCTCCCGCTCATTAAAGGAACGTTTAATGAGCCACCCTGCGTTTTATTTTCCTATAACACACACAGCCGCACCCCGTGCACGCTCTAAAGGAGATGGAGAAGGAAATACGTACTAAATAAGGCTTCGACAGTTGCACCGCCAACGCCTATAACTACTGTGGATAGGGACTCTCAGTCCGCTGCAAGAAGAAATTAAGCCTTACCCCGGCCCTCTCCAAAAGAAAAGGAGAAGGATATAGATGTAGGTATCGCACTAAACTTCACCGGTTGAAGTGGAATACATGGATAGCCAAGGAACTGAATGATGAACTTATTGGTATAATGGCAGTAAATAACACCGATTTTCCAAAAACAAGAGATTTCCGCTGTAGATAAAATTAAATAATCAAATTAATTCAATTGCTATTCAATGTCGTTTAGTTAAGCTATAACTTTTTCTTATTCAAACAATAAGCCTTTTTTGTTTTATGATTTTGCAGGTCTTGTTCATTAGCCCATCAAAGGAGCTTAACGCATTT
>JAITSN010000021.1 GCA_031287715.1 Mediterranea sp. (in: CFB group bacteria) | reverse complement strand
CATCTACAAGATGTACGAGTAGTAAGCAAACGTATTAAGGAGTCAATACAAAAAGAGACCCCGCGCGGGATCCCGCGCGGCTTCTCTTTTTGTATGGCTTCGTCCGGCTTAGTAACCGAAGATGTCTTCTTGTGTCAGCCTTTGGATAGGGGCTATTTTCCCGAGGCTTTCCATGTCGAGTTCTTTTTCGTCACCAAGTATGCAGTAGGTGTACGTACGGTCTTTGACCCATTTCTTTTGGAAGTCGACAACGTCTTTCAGGGTCATCGTCTGGGTGTCCTGGTACAGCTTGATCCGGCTGTCTACATCCTGCTCAAGGTCTTGTGCGCTGATGTACGACCAGATGATGTCGCTCTTGACGATCCGTTCCGTGCGCAGGCGTGCTATGGTTGCATCTTTAGCCAGCTTGAAGGCGGCTTCGGATTCGGGCATGTTGTTGATGATGTCGTTGAACGTGGCGATAGCATCCATCATCTTGTCGTTCTGGGTGGCTATCTGCGTGCGTATTTCGTACGGATACTTCAGGTACGACGGCTCTATCATTCCTGCCCATGCCGAGTAGGCCAACCCGCGGCTCTCGCGCATTTCCTGGAACACGATGGAGTTCATGCTTCCTCCGAAGTACTCGTTGTAGATGATCCTTGACGGTTCGATGGCCGGATCAAAGCGTTCGCCCCTGTTGGATACCTGCGCCATGTAGATCTGCTTGGCGTCGTAGGGTGCAACAAATACCTTTGTGACATCCGTGAGCTGTTTGGTGAATGTTTCTCCGGTCGGAATGTCTTTCAGGGTTTTTGGTGTTTTGTGATGCTTCTTTATCAGGGTGAGGAAATCCTTTTGGCTGTTTGGGCCATAGTAGAGTATGCGGTGCTTGTAGTTGTTCTGCCCGTGGATACGGTCAATCAGCTGTTGGGGATCCATGTTTTTCAGTTCTTCGGCAGACAGGATGTTCTTCACCGGCGACTTCTCTCCCCAGATGGCGTAGTTGACCAGCCGGCTGAAGTTCTGCGACTGGTTGAGCTTGGCGTCGCTGCGTGACTTGATGATGTCTTCCACCATGTTGGCGTAGATGTCTTTGTTGGCTTGCGCGTCTGCCAGGAGCTTTTCGAAGAGTTCGAGGGCTTCGGGCAGGTTTTCGTTCAGCCCTGTCAGCGAGACGTAAGTGCGCTCGTTACCCGGCGACACTGAGAACGAGCAGGCCAGGTCGTAGAAGCGGCTTTTCAGTTGTTCGGGCGTCATGTCCGATGTTCCCAGGTACTTCATATATTGGAATGCCAAGCCCAGCGCCTTGTCGTTGGCGTTGCCCATGTCAAAGAGGTAGATCAGCCTGAAGACGTCGTTCACTTCGTTCTGTTTGTACAGTACGGGGATGCCCGATGCGGTCTTCAGTTGCACCAGATCTTTGGTGAAGTCGAGGAATACCGGCTCTATCGGAGCTACGGATGTGTTCTGTATTTCAAGGAGGAACGGGCTGCTTGCATCGCGGTTCATCACGATCGGGGTGATGGCGGGCTTGTCGATCTTCTTTTCGTTGGGGTCTTTGCCTTGCTTTTTGTAGATCACCACGTAGTTGTCTTTCAGGAACTCGCCGGCAAAGGCGATGATGTCTTGCTTGGTGATGGTAGACAGGCGTTCCAGTGCGGTGACTTCGTCTTCCCACTTTGTTCCGTTAATGAATGATTCCACAAACATGTCGGCGCGTGCGTCATTGCTTTCCAATTGATGCATCTGCATCAGTTTAAAGTTGTTGATTGTCGCTTTAAGCATGTTCTCGTCGAAGTCGCCGGCTTTGAGTTTCTCTATCTGTTCTAAGAGCAGGTCTTTCACCTGTTCGAGTGTCTGTCCTTCTTTCGGTTGCGCTTGCAGCATAAGGAATGAATAGTCTGTCATTCCGCTGCTGTAGGCTGCGGCTCCAAGTACTTTCTGTTGCTGGTTCAGGTTCAGGTCGATGAGTCCTGCTTTACCGTTATAGAGTATTCTCGACAGGATGATCAGCTTTTCGTATTCCTTGCTGGCTGCTCCCGGGAATCTCCAGCCGATGGCCATGCTCTCGGCGTCGTTGCCTAATACTTCGCATGTAATGGGTTCGGTGATGGGCTGTTCTGTTGTTACCGGCAGTTTCGGCAGGGGCTTTGATTGCATGTCTCCGAAATACTTCTCGATGACAGTGATCATCGTGTCCGGGTCAAAGTCTCCCGATAGACAGATCGCTATATTGTTGGGAACGTACCATGTCTGGTGGTATTCTTTGATCCGAGTGATCGATGGGTTCTTCAGGTGTTCCTGCGTTCCCAGCACGGTTTGTTTGCCGTAGGGGTGGTGTGGGAAAAGACCGGTCAGCAGCGCTTCGTATACTTTGCGGGGGTCGCGGGTGAGCGACATGTTCTTTTCTTCGTATACGGTTTCAAGCTCGGTGTGGAATCCGCGGATCACGGCGTTCTTGATCCGGTCGGCTTGTATTTTGGCCCAGTTGTCTATCTGGTTTGAGGGGATGTCTTCCACGTATACGGTCATGTCGAATCCCGTATAAGCATTCGTTCCGTTTGCTCCGATGGCCGCCATGAGCTTGTCGTATTCGTTGGGGATGGACAGCTTGGATGCTTCGTAAGACAGGCTGTCAATGATGTGGTAGATCGCCTTTCTCTCTTCATCGCCGGTGGTCTTGCGGTATGCTTCAAATTGCGCTTCAATCTGGTCGAGCAGTTCCTTTTCGGCAGCGTAGTCCTGTGTTCCGAACTGCTTTGTTCCTTTGAACATCAGGTGCTCAAAGTAATGCGCCAGTCCGGTGTTTTCCGCAGGGTCGTTCTTCCCGCCGACCCGTACGGCAATGTACGTTTGGATGCGCGGGGTTTCTTTGTTCACCGTCATGTACACTTTCAGTCCGTTGTCCAGCGTATAGATACGTGCTTTAAGCGGGTCGTTGGGTACGGTTTCGTAAGAAAGTTTGCTTGGGACGGCATTGCAGACCATACTTGCTGCAATCATGAGCAGGAATACTATTCCTGTTTTAACGAATGATCTCATCATAATTCTATAATATTTTTTAGGGTTAAGCAAAGCAAAGATAGAAAAAGTATTGAAAGTGCTCTTTGTTTTATATATTTTTGTCACCCAACCTTTAATAAACGTAGAATTTAGAATTATGATTACTATTGAACAACTAAAAGACGTGAAAGAGCGCGTAGATGCGCTGAGGAGGTATCTTTGACGTCGACGGGAAGAAAATTCAAGTCGAAGAAGAACAATTAAGAACCCAGGCTCCCGGTTTCTGGGACAACCAAAAGAAGGCCGAAGCGCAGATGAGGTTAGTGAAAGGGCTTCAAAAATGGATCGACGGATACAGTGAAGTGAAAACCTTGGCCGACGAGCTGGAGCTGGCGTTCGATTTTTACAAAGATGAACTCGTGACGGAAGAAGAGGTAGACGATGCCTACAGGCACGCATCGGAAGCCGTCGAAAACCTGGAACTGAAAAACATGCTTCGCGAAGAGGCCGACCAGCTGGGCTGCGTGCTGAAGATCAATTCGGGTGCCGGCGGTACGGAAAGCCAGGACTGGGCCTCCATGCTGATGCGCATGTATCTGCGCTGGATCGAAGATCACGGATATAAAGTTACAGTATCCAATCTGCAGGAAGGAGATGAAGCCGGGATAAAGACCTGCACGCTTCAGGTAGAAGGCGATTACGCGTATGGCTATCTGAAAGGCGAGAATGGTGTTCACCGTTTGGTGCGCGTGTCGCCCTACAACGCTCAGGGCAAGCGGATGACTTCTTTCGCTTCCGTATTTGTTTCACCGCTGGTGGATGATACGATTGAGGTGCAGATCAATCCGGCGGCTATCACTTGGGATCTGTTCCGTTCGGGTGGCGCCGGTGGACAGAACGTAAACAAGGTGGAAACCGGTGTTCGCTTGCGCTATAAATACAAAGACCCCGACACCGGTGAAGAAAGGGAGATCCTGATCGAGAACACCGAAACCCGCTCGCAGCTGGACAACCGCGAAAATGCGATGCGTTTGTTGCGGTCGCAACTGTACGATATGGAATTGCAGAAACGTCTGGCCGAGCAACGTAAGATCGAAGCGGGGAAGAAGAAAATCGAGTGGGGATCCCAGATACGCAGCTATGTGTTTGACGATCGCCGGGTCAAAGACCACCGTACGAACTTCCAGACCTCGGATGTCAACGGAGTAATGGACGGCGGGTTGGATGGTTTTATCAAAGCCTATCTGATGGAGTTTTCGGGAGAAGAATAACCTTCCGGACTCTGTCTCACGATGGGAAAAAGTTTATATATTGTGTGTAATCATTGAATATATCATTTTATACATAATATATAAACTGTATTTTTGTGTTAAGAAAGACGTATGGACAAGTATGAGTGATCCGGCGATTCTTGAGGAATTAGGCCGGCGGTTTAAGGAACTGAGGTTGAGAAAAGATATCCGGCAATATGAATTGGCTAAAGATGCCGGTGTATCTTTGGGAGTTGTACAACGGTTTGAAACCGGAAAGAATATCTCAGTGGAGACACTTATAAAAATGATGAGAGTGTTTAAGCTATTGGAAAACCTGAATGATCTGATACTGGAGGAGCCTTAAGCCCCTTGTTGCTGCGGAAGCTACAAGGTAAAAAACGAAAGAAAGCAAGCCGGCCGGGTAATAAGAAGCAAGGAAATGAAGAATGATTTAATTGTAGATGTCAATATCTGGGGGAAGTTTGTTGGGTCTTTGCTTTGGGATAAAGACAGGGAAATGGCTTCTTTTGAATTTGATGATCGGTTCCTGCGTTCGGGATTAAACCTATCTCCTATTATAATGCCTGCTTCGAAATCAAAAGGAACGGTATACCAATTTCCGGAAAACAGGAATAACTGCTTCAAAGGATTACCAGGGCTGGTAGCCGATTCTCTTCCGGATGCATTTGGTAATCGGATCATAAATGAATGGTTTGCATCAAAGGGTTTCCCCGATGAACAAATCACCCCATTGGATCGGTTATGTTACATGGGTAAGCGGTCTATGGGTGCATTGGAATTTGAACCGTCAAATGCCATACCGGAATTGGACTCTTCTACGCAACTGCATATCAATGACCTGGCCGAATTAGCAAGTGAGGTATTTCGGAATCGGGAGGGGTTTCGGAGTAAATTGCTTAACCGGGATAAGAGCATCTTGGATATATTGAAAGTATGTACGAGTGCGGGTGGAGCAAAGCCTAAGGCTATCATTGCCTGGAATGAACGGACAAATGAAGTAAAGTCTGGACAGGTCACGGCTCCGGACGGATTTACATACTGGCTGTTAAAGTTTGATGGAGGCGCATATGAAGAGCATGCTCATATAACAGATAACCCCAAAGGAGCGGGTAATATTGAATATGCCTACTACCTGATGGCCAAAGATGCAGGAATTGATATGATGGAGAGCCGGCTATTGCACGAAGGCGACAGCTGCCATTTTATGACCAAGCGCTTTGATCGCACTGATACCGGCGACAGACTTCATGTACAGACACTTGCCGGTATTGCGCATTACGACAGGGATGCGAGATATTCTTATGAACAAGCTTTCAGAGTCATGCGGGATCTACATTTACCTTATCCCCAGCAAGAAGAATTCTTCCGGAGAATGGTATTTAATATTGTGGCCCGAAACCACGATGATCATACAAAAAACCATTCATTCATAATGGATCCGTCCGGGAGGTGGAGCCTCTCGCCGGCATATGATCTTTGCTATTCATATAATCCGTCCGGAAATTGGACGAAGCGACACCAGATGAGCGCCAACAGTAAACAGGATCGATTTACTTTTGAGGATCTTCAAAAGGTTGCCGAAAAGACGGGAATCAAGAGAGGCAAAGAGATGATTGAAAAGGTTGTAGATTCTGTCTCACGATGGGATGAATTCGCCAAAGACGCCGGTGTAATTGCTAAACATGCCGGTGAGATCAAAGCAAATTTATTGCTTCTTTAGTCAAAGTCCAACAGTAGGGAAAGTGAATTTTCTCTTTAAAGTTCTATATAGAACACTGGCAGCATTTAAAGAAGAAACCACCTCAGTAACCATTATTCATTAATGAAATAAACCGCCCCGGCTTTCGGATGTCACATCCGAAAGTCGGGGCGGTTTTATATCAAGGAAGCGGCAGGCTGGGAGCAGCCTTTTGCTTCTCTATGGATTCTGGTCGGCGGTGGTGATGTTGGGGTTTCCTTCCAGCTCCTTAACGGGGATCTGCAATGTGCGGAGCGCGTCGTGCCACGGCAGTGCGCGGTCGCCTCCCGGGGTGATGTTTCCCACAGGGTGGTTGGTTCCGGGGTAGGTGCGGTCGATGGTTTTCTCTAACCGGTTGAACTCGAAAGCGGATTGTCCTTCACCCCAAAGTTCAAAGCGTTTATGGATGGAGATTTGGTCGAGCAGTCCATTGGAGGAGTCGTCCCAGGTGTAGGAATGTGTTCCGGTTGTGGCGCGGGCGTTCGAGATGATGTCCAAGGTGGCTTGCGCGGCGGCGATGCCTGCTGCTCCCTGCGTGCGGACTTGCGCTTCGGCTTTGATGTAATAAGCTTCGGCGCTTCGCAGGTATACCAGGTCTTCCAGGAACGATGCTCCACTGGTTCCGGTGAACTTGAGTTGCAGGTAGGGTACTGTTTTCCCGTCGGCGCCTACTGCGCCTGTTGCGTCGGCAAAAACTGCCTTGCGGACGTCGTCCGGCCGGATGTTGTCGTACAGCCGCCTGTCAATACATTTGTACCGGCCAAGTCCTCCTCCGTATCCGGGGCCTTGGCTGTCCATGTTTGAGAAGAAGGAGGCGTAGAAGTTGGTGTTCTCGGCGGTGACGTCTACGCCCCAGAGCCATTCGGCGTTGGATATATTGTTAAATCCTCCGGTGTATTCGCTATGGGGCATCAGGGATGTGGTTTCCACTACAGCCGAGGAATAGGTCAGCGCCTTGTCGTACCGGCCGGCATAGAGGTTGGCTCGTGCGGCAAGCAGTTGCGCCGATGTTTGCGAGATGCGTCCCTTTCCGCCGTCGTAGCCGGCCAGCAATGGGACGGCCGCATCGTAGTCGGCCAGGATGATGTCGTAGACGTCGGATACTTTCCCGCGGCTTCCGCCTTCGATCGCAGGCGTTGTGTAAACGGGTACGCCCGGCAGGTCTTTGATGTGATTCCATTCGCCACCCGTCTGGAAGAGGTTGATGAGCTGGAAGTAGTGGAAGGCGCGCAGCGCCAGCGCTTCACCCTTGAGATGGCGTTGGCTTTCGCTGAGTGTGACTTCGTCAATACCTTCCAGCGCAATAAGGATGGTGTTCAGGTCGCGGATGTTGGCGTAGTTGTATTGCCATTGGCGTCCGGGGCGCGGGGTATTGGCTAAGTGTTCTTCAAACCGGTAGATGCTTGCGAACCAGCGCACGGGATTGTAATAGGCGATGTCCTCGGCCGAGAAGTCGACGGAAAGGTCGAGCGACTTTTGTCCGAAGTCGTCGTGCTGCGCCATATAGAATGCGTATTGTATGGCGCGGGAATAGATGCCTTGCACGATGGCGTCAGGTGTCAGCTCGAGTACGTCGGCCACCCGTTCGCTTTCTACGTATCTGCTGTCTTCCGGTTCCAGGAAGTCGGAGCAGGCTGTTGCCAGCAGCAGGGCCGGCAACAGGATAGCTGTTTTTATCTTGTTCGTTTTCATTGATTCCGTAATTGTTAGAGTGTTACATTGATGCCGAAAGAAATGGTGCGGATGGGCGAGTAGTTGAATCCGCTTGTTCCGTAATCGTACTGGCGCGGGTCGAGTCCCTGCCTTGTCGAAAGCAGGAAGAGATTGCTGCCGGTGCCGTAGAGGCGTATATTTTGCAGCTTAGCCTTGCTTGCCAGCGAGCGCGGAAGCGTGTAGCCCAGCGTTACGTTTGCGATGCTCAGGTAAGAGGCCGGGGTGAGGAAAAAGTCTGAGGTTCCGTTTGCATTGATGTTGCCCAGCACGAGCCGCGGGATGTCGGTGTTCTTGTTCTCCGGCGTCCAGGCATTCAGGATGTCTTTGTGGATACCCATTCCCGCTTCGTATGTTTGCAACAGGGCGGCATAAACCGAATCATAGACCTTGCCGCCCAGCTGGAAGCTTAGTACGGTGGAGAAGTCAAAGCCTTTCCATTTCAAGTCAGTGGTGATACCACCCGTGAAGTCGGGGATGGCCGAACCCACATTGCGGCGGCTCTCGGGCGTGTAAGCATTGGCGGCGACGGTGGTGGTCTCCTTGAAGGTGCCATCGGCATTGTACGTGTTCCAGGTGGCGTTTCCTTTATCGTCGATACCGGCAAACTCGGGCAGGTAGATGTCGTAGATGGATCCGCCTTCGACCAGCTTGGTATAGCCACTGGCGAAGATGCCGTCTTTGCGGTTGGTTTCGGGAAGCTCAAGTATTTTGTTCTTTACATGCGACAGGTTCAGGCCTACGTTCCAGGTCAGGCCGCGGGTCTTTACCACATCGGCGTCTGCCGTCAGTTCAAAGCCTGCATTGCTCAGCTTCCCGATATTGACCGGGATCGATGCCAGACCGGTCGACAGGGCCAGGGGCTTGGAGAAAAGCAGGTCGCCGGTCTGCCTGTAAAAGTATTCAAGCCCGAAGTTGATGCGGTCGAAGAAACGGCCTTCTATACCCACGTTGAAGTTGAGGCTCTTTTCCCAGGTGATGTCTTTGTTTCCCACCAGTTCCTGCTTGATGGAAACGCCGCCGTTGTTGTTGGTCACCGTATACTGGTCGGAGTAGGGGCGGTAGAGTTCGGCGTCGCCGTTCTGCAAAAGGTCGTTGCCTTGCGAACCGATACTTCCCTTTAGTTTCAGGTCGTTGATGGCCGTGACGTCGCGCAGGAAATCTTCCCGGCTGATGCGCCACGACAGTCCCAACGAGCCGAAGTTTCCCCAGCGGTTGTCGGGATGGAAGCGGCTGGAACCGTCACGGCGGTAGCTGGCGCTCAGGTAGTACTTGTCGTCGTAGGTCAGATTGACGCGTGCCAGGTAGCCCGTAACGCTATAGCGTTGTTTGTAGGAGGTCAGGTCGCTATACACAACGGCATTGCCGAGTTCCGGAATATCGGGCAGTGCCAGGCCGGTTTTGAATCCGTACAGGTAGTGGTACTCCTTGCGGTAGTTCTCTGTTCCCAGCAAAGCGTCCACAGCAAGTTTGTCGAACGTTTTGTTGTAAGTCAGGAAAGCTGAAGCCGTATACGAAAACCATTTCTTGTTCGTCTTCTCGACGTCTCCCCTTCCGGCAGCGTCTCCATAGAATGGAGTCCTCAGGGTAGAAGTGTTTTTGTAGGTGGTATTCACATCCAGCGACCCCCGCAGCTTCAATCCGTCGTAGAGGGAGGTCTCAAGGAACGCCGATCCGGTGATGTTATCCAGCACGTTCTCGTTTATATCGTCGTCCAGCACACCTGCCGGATTCAGCAGCGGTCCGTAAGGGCGCGAATAGCCTCCGGTATCTCCGTAGTCATAACGGTCTTTCCCGTTTTTATCTTTCAGGATAGCGCCGGTGACAGGGTCGTGCAGGTGCGCCGGATAAATCGGCCCTATCCTCCGCACCCATTGGAAGTAGTTGATATAGTTTGCTCCCGATGTCGAAGGATAGTCTTGAACGGTGCGTGTATAGGCTAAACTGGTTCCAAGTTTCGCCCGTGGAGTCAGCTCCCTTTCATAGCGCAGGCGGCCGCTGTAACGTTCAAATCCCGACCCTTTGGCATACGACTCGTCTCCCAGGTAGCCGAATCCGATGTAGAAAGATTCCTTGTCGTTTCCGCCGCTCACTCCGACGTTGTATTCCTGCCTCAAGGCGATGGCGAAGAGCGCATCCTCCCACGTGTCGCGGTAGAGCAGCTTCGCATTGGGATTCAGCTTTCCGTTTCCGTCAATCAGCTGATCCCAGGCCACGTTGTAGTTGTTGTAGTTGCCCAGCTTGGCAGAGAGCGAGTTCGTACTGTTGCCGGCCAGAACGCCAACCGCTTCGGCGTGGGTGTAGCTGTTCGCGGTAGCCGGGTTTACGATACCGGTCAGGTAATTATACTGCGCCTTCCACGTCTGCTCGTAGTAGGTGGCCGGGTCTTTGATCACATCATAATCGGGCACCGCACGGTCATTGAATCCCCAGCGGGCATCCAGCGTAATATTAACCTTTCCCGGTTTTCCCTTTTTGGTCGTGACCAATACAACTCCGTTTGCACCGCGTGCGCCATACAGCGAGTTGGCGGCGGCATCCTTCAGTACCGTCAGGCTCTCAATATCGGCAGGGTTCAACGTGCTGATGGGGCCGTCGTAAGAGGCGCCGTCCACAATGTAGATGGGGCCTTTGCCGGCATTGATCGAGCCGACACCCCGGATACGCAGCGTCGGATTCTCTCCCGGTTGCCCTGTGGCAGAGACGATCTGCACACCGGTAGTCCGGCCTTCCAAGGCAGCGGTGACCGCAGGCGATTGGATCTGCTTGATCGCACTGCTGTTCACCACCGAAGCAGAGCCGGTAAAAGACTTCCTGGTAGACGTGCCGTAGGCAACAACGATCACCTCGTCCAAGTTCTCTGCGCCCAACTTCAAGGAAACATTGTATTCGGCTCTCAGCGGAAGCTCTTGCGTGATCGTCCCAATGTAAGAGAACACGATCGTTTGTGTCGCCTGAGGTACATTCAGCTTGAACTTCCCATCAGCATCCGTTATCGTTCCAACGGTCGTCCCTTTAGCCACAACAGATGCACCGGCGATCGGCCGGCCATCTTCTTCGGATAAGACAATACCGGATACCGGTCTCGTCTGAGCTTGCCCATACAGCGGGAATGAGCATACAAGAATCGTCAAAAAAGCTGCAATGAGCTTTTTTCCTGTCGGAAACAGCCATGCGTTTCCGAACCATGTTCGTACTTTTACCATATCTAATTGTTTTAGATTGTTATTCAGCGCTCCCCGTCCATCTACAAAACGGCAGGGGCACTATTCATATATATTATAAAACTGATGAAGCTCTTCCGGAAAAAGAAGAATAGAACCGTATTCGGAACGGAGTTGCTTAGAAAATTTCAGGCAGGCGTTCCATGCACATTCGCATGCAACAGGAAAGGGTAATAACTGAAGCGGTAAGATAACGGAATACATTCTTTCGGGCTACGCCTTGGGCGTACAGCCTTCGTTTCTTTCTGATCGCTGATAACTGTTTCATAAAATCCGGTACGTTAAAAT
This sequence comes from Mediterranea sp. (in: CFB group bacteria), assembly GCA_031287715.1. GTDB lineage: Bacteria > Bacteroidota > Bacteroidia > Bacteroidales > Bacteroidaceae > Bacteroides. The sequence goes on along the minus strand of JAITSN010000021.1, from coordinate 15,798 downwards.
CAATGCACAAAGTTATGTACGGCATCCCCAGCCCACAATCCCATATTTATGGTAAATTTCGGGCGCCGCCAAACCTGCGGGCTATGAAGTTTAAAAAACTATCTTTGTGTTCAATAACCAAAGGTCGACGAATAATGTGTGATATAAAGCAAATTTGGATAAGGCTGAAACGTTTCCGCTATCGTTGCGGGTATGGCGTACATTCTCCTTTTGCTTTTAATTTTATTGCGAATGTGATCTATGAGAAAACACTCTATTATGCATATCAGGAACTTGAGAAGGGAAAATGCGCCGGCCGTACGGAGAAGGAGAGGAGAAGCCGCCGCTCAAGGAAAGTTAACCGTTTATTGTTCAGGCTGGTCAATTGGGCGCAACCGCTGACGGTTGTTGACGGCGGGTGTTCACCAATGGCGTCTGATTATTTGCGGGCAGCCAAAAAGGCAACCGAATACGTGGCTTTGGCTTCTGTGGATACAACAGGGCTTTTGGAGAGACGAAGCATCGACTTCCTATATATAGATAGGCCGGAAGATATGGCGTTTATGGAATGCCTGTTTGAATATGGCGCCGGACAGGCGGGAGACCGCCTGGTGATTGTCATACGGAACATATACCGTTCTGCTGCAACAAAAACATTCTGGAAACAGGTGACGGCAGATGAAAGAGTTGGCGTTACTTTCGATTTATACGACGTTGGAATTCTCTTTTTCGATAGATCTAAGATAAAACAACACTATGTGGTCAGCTTTTAGGGGAGCACACAGTGTTACTGAATACGAATTGCCATGAAAAAATAGCTATGAAGAAAAGTCTTGTTTACACAAAAACCGGTGATAAAGGTACTACCGCATTGATTGGCGGTACAAGAGTTGCAAAAACGCACATCCGTTTGGAAGCGTACGGAACTGTTGATGAATTGAACGCCCAATTGGGTTTGTTGGCGATCTATTTGACTGACGAGAAAGACAGGAATATGGTATTGAGCGTGCAAAACATGCTTTTCACGATAGGTTCCCATCTGGCAACCGACCTGGAGAAAGTGAAACTGCACGAGGCAAGCATCGTCACTCCCGACCACATTGCCGAGCTGGAACGGGAGATTGACGCAATAGATGAAGCCTTGCCTCCCTTGCATGCGTTTGTCATTCCCGGAGGAAGCCGCGGTTCGGCTGTCTGCCATATATGCCGCACGGTATGCCGGAGGGCGGAGAGGCGTATCCTGGCATTGTCCCAGGAGTATAAAATCTCGCCCGAAGTCTTGTCCTATATAAACCGTTTGTCGGATTATCTGTTTGTCTTGTCGCGCCGGATAAACGTAACGGAAGAAACGGGCGAAATATTTTGGGATAATATTTGTAAGTGATATATTTTATTATATTTTTGCCGAAAAATAAAATATTCACACTTTAATAATATTTGAAACTATGTATTGGACATTGGAATTAGCGTCGAAACTTGAAGATGCTCCTTGGCCGGCAACGAAGGAAGAGCTTATAGATTACGCTGTGAGATCGGGTGCGCCTCTTGAAGTCATTGAAAATCTCCAGGAAATAGAAGACGAAGGAGAAATTTATGAAAATATCGAAGATGTCTGGCCGGATTACCCCAGTAAAGAAGATTTTTTCTTTAACGAAGACGAATACTGATTCAAGGTAAAACTAAGCAGCAACTGCCCATAGATGTACGATTACAATCTATGGGCAGTTGCTGTTTTAGGAGAGATTCACAGTTTCCGGCCCGGGCCATCCGCTGCAAATCCTCGCCGTACTGCGGGTTTAGACGCCATTTTAAATGGTTTTATTATATCATCGCAAGTTGAAAGAATAATTAAAAAATCCTGTTTGGCAATTAAAAGATTAACATTAATTTTGCCCACTCGCTTGAAATAAAAAAGAAATATAACATTAAATAAATAGCTGTTATGAACATAGTATTTGAAAATACAGACAAGATAAACGCCCTGCTTACGGTGAAAATAGAGAAGGCGGATTATCAGGAACAACTTGAACTGTCGCTGAAGTCATTGTGCCGGAAAAGTCAGATTCCGGGCTTCCGTAAAGGAATGGCACCTATGGCCATGATACGGAAAATGTACTACAAGTCTGCCCTTGTCGAAGAAGTAAACAAGCTGCTTGCGAGAGAAATAGAAGACTATTTTGAAACGAATAACATCACTACGCTTAGAAAACCGGAGCAGAATAAAGAAAAACAACCCCAAAACGACTTTAACACAATGGAAGATTTTGAGTTTGTTTTCAACGTTTCCGTTATTCCGGATGTAGAGCTGGAACTCACAAAAGACGATGAACTTGACTATTATACGATAGAACTGACGGATGAAATGGTGAATCAGGAAATCTGGAAATACACTCAATATAACGGCAAATACAAAGAAGTAGACTCTTACCTGAAGGAAGAAGATCTGTTGAAAGGAACAATTGTTGAGCTGGACGAAGAAGGAAATATTAAAGAAGGCGGAATCCAAATAGAAAACGTTGTGATTGTGCCCGCATATATGAAGAGCAACGATCAAAAAGCCATTTTTGACGGTGCCAAAACAAACGATGTGCGGGTGTTCAATCCGAAGAAAGCGTATGACGGCAACCAAGAAGAACTATCCTTACTGTTTCAAATGAAAGAGATGGAAGTAGCAGATATCACCTCCGATTTCAGCTTCCGGATAAAAGAGATCAGCCGTTTTGCTTATGGCGAACAGAACCAGGAATTATTCGATTCGATACTGGGTAAAGACGTCGTGAAGAGCGAAGAAGAATTTCGTGAAAAGATAATAGAATCCCTCACCTCCCAGTTTACAGCATATGTCGATTATAAATTATTTATAGATGCCCGTAAAATGCTGGTGGACAAAATCAAAGAACCGGCATGTCCCGAAGAATCACTGAAACGGTTTATTCACCTCCATAGGGAAGAAGGAGCGAAAGACGTCGACGAACGCGTAGAAAAAGAATTTCTTGAAGACTTAAAATGGTCCATCGTCAAATATAAGTTAACCAAACTGTACGATCTCAAAATAGAATCGAGCACCGAGTTGGTTAATACGGCAATGGAAACGGCCAAGGCGCAATTTGCAGAATACGGCATGACGCTTATTTCCGATAGGGCAATTGAAGATTGCGCCCTGGATATATTAAAAAGCGACAAAGACCTGAACAGCACGGCCGAACGCGCGCTTGACACGAAGCTGGTAAACCTGGTGAAAGAAAAAGTCACATTGAACCCCAAAACAGTGTCCCACAAAGAATTTTTCCAACTAATTTCAACGAAAGCCAAAAATGAAAAATGATTTTAGAAAATACGCAACCAAACACTTTGGAATAAACGGTTTGGTTCTGGACGACGTGATCAATTCGCAAATACCCTACCTGAACCCCTACATTCTTGAGGAAAGGCAATTGAACGTAACTCAAATGGACGTATTCTCAAGGTTGATGATGGATCGTATCATCTTCCTGGGAACTCAAATAGACGATTATACGGCAAATACCCTGCAGGCACAGCTGTTATATCTGGATTCGGTAGATCAAAGCAGAGAAATCTCCATCTATATCAACTCGCCCGGAGGATCCGTATATGCCGGACTTGGCATTTACGATACCATGCAGTTCATAAACAGCAAAATAGCAACGATCTGCACAGGCATGGCAGCTTCCATGGCAGCAGTCCTGTTGGTAGCCGGTACGGAAGGCAGACGCTCCGCGCTGAAACATTCCCGCGTACTGATCCATCAGCCGTTGGGCGGCGCACAGGGGCAAGCATCGGATATCGAAATAACCGCCCGTGAGATCATGAAAATAAAAAAAGAACTCTATACCATTGTTGCCGATCACTCACACACGGAGTTCGACAAAGTATGGGCAGACTCCGATCGTGACTATTGGATGACCGCCCAGGAAGCCAAAGATTATGGAATGGTTGATGAAGTACTGATTCGTAAACCATAAAAAGATTGAAATGAAAGAAGTCGAAACAGAAAAGAAAAAGAAGAAGAAGGAAAAGGAAAAGGATTGTAGCTTTTGCCGGCGGACCGGAAGTGAAGTCGAATTCATGATTGAGGGCCTAAGCGGATGTATCTGTGACATATGCTTAACCCAGGCCTATGAAGTAATGTTCAATGTATATAAGGAACCCAGCCGTGACAAAAAAATACCCGAGCAGCTGAATATGAAGAAACTTCCCAGGCCGCAGGAAATAAAACAATTCCTGGATCAATATGTGATCGGCCAGGACGATGCAAAGCGCTTTTTGTCGGTCGCTGTCTATAATCACTACAAGCGCCTGCTTCAACACAACACCAAAGACGATGTGGAGATTGAAAAATCGAACATCATCATGGTAGGCAGCACGGGAACCGGCAAAACGTTGCTGGCGCGCACCATAGCCAAATTGCTGCAAGTCCCTTTTACAATCGTGGACGCAACAGTTCTGACCGAAGCCGGATACGTGGGAGAAGATATTGAAAGCATCCTGACCCGTTTGTTGCAAGTGGCCGATTACAACGTTCCCAAAGCAGAACAAGGCATTGTGTTTATTGACGAGATCGATAAGATCGCCCGTAAAAGCGATAACCCATCCATCACCCGTGACGTAAGCGGTGAAGGCGTACAGCAAGGCTTGTTGAAACTGCTCGAAGGCTCCGTCATCAATGTGCCGCCCCAGGGAGGCCGCAAACACCCCGACCAGCCGATGATCCAGGTAAACACAAAAAACGTCCTGTTCATTTGCGGCGGAGCATTTGACGGCATAGAGAAAAAGATCGCCCAGCGTTTGAATACGCACGTGGTAGGATATAACGCTACCAAAAATACGGTTGCCCTCGACAAGAGTAATATGCTTCAGTACGTAGCTCCGCAAGACTTGAAATCATTCGGACTGATACCCGAGATCGTAGGCCGTTTACCCGTACTGACCTACCTGCAGCCGCTCAACAAAGAGGCTTTGCGGGCAATTCTTACCGAACCCAAAAACTCAATTACCAAACAATACATCAAGCTGTTTGAAATGGACGGAGTAAAACTAACCTTCCAGGACGATGTCCTTGACTATATCGTAGACAAAGCGGTTGAATACAAGCTGGGAGCTCGCGGCCTGCGTTCCATCGTAGAAACGATAATGACAGATGTCATGTTTGATATACCGTCGCAAGAAGATTGCAAAACATACGAGGTAACACCGGATTATGCAAAACGACAAATGGAAAAAGCGAATGTACAGAGGTTGCAAACAGCTTGATCCGTGTGAGGCAAAAGATCTTGAGATAACCGCGGGACTATTTTCATTTTAAAATATTAGAAGTATTTGCTTGCTAGTTTAGCAGTTGTTTATAATTTTGTTAGAACTCTAGCTGATAGAGCTTAAACAGATTACGCAATGAATAAAAAAAGCACTTAAAAAAATGAAGGAAAAGAGCACATTAACGTGTCGGCTGAAAGAACACTTTGGCTTTGATAAATTTAAAGGAAATCAGGAAGCGATCATCCGGAATTTGCTTGATGGGAAAGATACTTTTGTATTGATGCCCACAGGCGGTGGAAAATCATTGTGTTACCAGCTGCCTTCTTTGTTGATGGAAGGAACAGCCATTGTTATCTCCCCGCTAATTGCTTTAATGAAGAATCAGGTAGACGCCATGCGCAACTTCAGTGAAGAAGAAGGCGTGGCGCATTTCATTAATTCCTCTTTAAACAAAAGCGCCATCGACCAGGTAAAATCCGATATCCTATCAAAGAAAACAAAGTTGCTTTATGTGGCGCCCGAATCACTGACCAAAGAAGAAAACGTAGACTTTCTCAGAGAGGTGCGTATTTCTTTTTATGCCGTTGACGAGGCGCACTGTATATCGGAATGGGGGCATGACTTCCGCCCGGAATACAGGCGCATACGGCCTATTATCAATGAGATCGGCAAAGCGCCCCTCATTGCTTTGACCGCCACCGCCACCCCCAAGGTGCAGCATGACATTCAGAAGAACCTGGGAATGGTCAATGCAAAAGTCTTCAAATCCTCATTCAACCGTCCGAATCTCTACTACGAGATACGTCCTAAAACAACGAATGTCGATAAGGACATTATCAAATTTATCAGGAACAACCAGGACAAGTCCGGCATTATTTACTGTTTAAGCAGAAAGAAGGTCGAAGAATTGACCGAAATACTGCGTGCAAATGGAGTTAACGCCCGTGCTTACCATGCCGGTATGGACTCGTCTGCCAGAACGACCAACCAGGACAATTTCCTCATGGAAAAGATCAATGTAATTGTAGCAACAATTGCTTTCGGTATGGGAATCGACAAACCTGATGTAAGATACGTGATCCATTACGACATACCCAAGAGCCTGGAAGGATATTACCAGGAAACCGGACGGGCCGGCAGAGACGGCGGCGAAGGTCTTTGCATCACCTTCTACGCCAACAAAGACTTGCAAAAGCTGGAAAAGTTCATGCAAGGCAAACCGATAGCCGAACAAGAAATAGGCAAGCAGCTTTTATTGGAAACGGCTGCCTATGCCGAATCTTCAATATGCCGGCGAAAATCGCTGTTACACTATTTCGGCGAAGAGTACACGGAAGAGAATTGTGGAAGTTGTGACAATTGTTTAAGTCCTAAAAAGCAAGTGGAGGCAAAAGAACTGTTATCTACCGCGATCGAAACGATCATAGCGGTAAAAGAAAATTTTAAGTCCGATTACATCATTGACGTTCTGTTAGGTAGAGAAACCTCGGAAGTACAGGCGCATTTACATGAAGACCTGGAAGTCTTCGGATCGGGTATGGGTGAAGAAGATAAAATCTGGAATGCTGTTATCCGCCAAGCGTTGATAGCCGGCTATCTGAGTAAGGAAGTCGAAAACTACGGTACGCTCAAGGTGACAGATGCAGGACTTAAATTCCTGAAAGACCCTCAATCTTTCAAGATCACCGAAGACAACAACTATGATGAGATCGAGGAAGAAACGCCGGCCAGAGGCGGCGGGTCATGCGCGGTAGACCCTATCCTTTACGCCATGTTGAAAGACCTGCGCAAAAAACTCTCAAAAAAGTTGGAAGTGCCCCCTTATGTGATATTCCAGGACCCTTCGCTGGAAGCAATGGCCACCATCTATCCGGTCACCTTGGAAGAATTACAGAACATACCCGGAGTGGGCGCCGGAAAAGCAAAACGCTACGGCACGGAATTTTGCAAACTGATCAAGACACATTGCCAGGAAAATGAGATTGACCGTCCGGAAGACCTGCGGGTACGCACCGTTGCCAACAAGTCAAAGCTGAAAGTTTCCATCATCCAGGCCATCGACCGCAAGGTTGCCCTTGATGATATTGCGATGTCCAAGGGCATTGAGTTCGTAGAGTTGCTGGACGAAGTGGAAGCCATCGTCTATTCCGGAACGAAATTAAACATCGATTATTTCCTGAAAGAGATCATGGATGAAGACCACCTGCAGGACATTTACGATTACTTCAAAGACTCGATAACAGACAGCATTGATGACGCCTTAGAAGAACTCGGAACAGATTTCACCGAAGACGAGATCCGCATGGTGCGTATCAAATTCATTTCGGACGTGGCAAATTAGTCTGCCCTATATATTATATATAGAAGCGGTAAGCGGCGATCTCGCCCGGATAGTTCTTCCGGTGAGAAAACGGCTTACCGCTTTTTCATGCCCCTTCCCTTCAAAAATGCACCTATATTACCAAATACTGCACACTTACAGAGCCTTGTCTGCGATATATTTGTATATATTACAAACAATTAAAATCCTATTCAATGAACACATTATCCGAAAAGACCTTAATGACGGCGGGAATCGCATGTACGCTGTTTTTCACAGGCTGCTGTACCAACCGCCAACAGCAAGAAACTGTTGCCATCGACGACAGCATCTACCAGAACCTCCCATTTGATATGCCCAAGGTAGAACAACCTTCTTTCCCGGCATACGAAGTCAGCATCGCGGACTTCGGAGCTAAAAGCGACGGTATAACCCTGAATACCGACGCGATCAACAACGCCATTAAAGATGTTCATGCCAAAGGCGGAGGAAAAGTCACCATCCCCGGAGGAATATGGCTCACCGGGCCTGTCGAGATACTCAGTAACGTTAATTTATATACGGAAAAGAACGCGCTGATCATCTTTACCGATGATTTCGGCGCATATCCCGTCATTGAAACATCATTTGAAGGGCTGAATACCCGCCGTTGCCAATCGCCCATCTCCGCCCGCCACGCAGAAAACATTGCGATCACCGGATACGGCGTGTTTGACGGAGCCGGTGATGCCTGGCGTCCGGTTAAAAAAGAAAAGATGACGGAAAGGCAATGGAACAACCTCATCCGGTCGGGAGGCGTTGTCGATGCCGGCGGCAGGATCTGGTACCCGACGGCAGGCGCGTTGAAAGGCGCCGCGGCAACCAGGAAATTCAATAACCCGGAAGGCCTTCAAACCAGCGAAGAATGGAATGAGATACGCCCCTGGCTCCGTCCGGTATTGCTGAACTTCGTCAAGTGCAAAAAAGTGCTGCTGGAAGGCGTGACATTCAAGAACTCGCCGGGCTGGTGTATCCATCCGCTATCCTGCGAATCCATCACGTTGAATAACGTAAAAGTATTCAATCCCTGGTACTCGCAAAACGGTGACGCGCTCGACCTCGAATCGTGCAAGAACGCGCTGGTGCTCAACTGTATCTTCGACGCCGGAGATGACGCCATCTGCCTCAAATCGGGCAAGGACGGGAACGGGCGAAGAAGAGGCGAACCCTGCCAAAATGTGATCATCAAGAACAACACCGTATTCCACGGCCATGGAGGCTTTGTGGTAGGCAGTGAAATGTCGGGCGGAGTGAAGAACATCTACGTGTCCGACTGCACCTTCCTGGGAACGGACGTCGGCCTCAGGTTCAAGAGCACCCGCGGCCGCGGCGGTGTGGTGGAAAACATTTATATCCGCAACATCCACATGATCGACATCCCCAACGAACCGTTGCTCTTCGACCTCTTCTATGGCGGCAAGGGGCCGGATGAAGTTACCGCGGAAGATGAAAAAAACCAGGACAAAACCCTGCTGCCGGTGACAGAAGAAACCCCCGCCTTCCGCAACATCCACATCTCCGGCATCTACTGCAAAGGCGCCGGCCGCGCGATGTTCTTCAACGGACTTCCCGAAATGCCGGTCGAAAACGTGATAATAAAAGACGTGGTCATCAGCGGAGCCAAAGAAGGCGCAGTCATCAGCCAGGCGCTGAACATCACGATTGAAAACGTCCGGATAGAAGCCGGAGAAGGCGCGCCGTTCCGCATCAGAAACGCCAAAGGCATCCGGTTGGAAGGAGAAACATACAACGCAGGCCAACGCCTCGAAACAATACACCAGCCATGAAAAAAATACTCGCCTCCCTTTTAGTTGCAGCAGCCTGCCCGAGCCTGTGGGCGCAGGAAACGGAAAGAACCATCACCGTTGAAGTGGAAAACCATTGGAAGAAAAAACAGACCGATGCTCCGGCAGTCATCAACCTGAACGAGCTTGGGCTGGGCTTCCAAGCCAAAGCAGCCATAGTGCGGGACGGTTCGCGGGAAATCCCCTCGCAGCTGGACGACCTGAACGGCGACCGGAAGGCCGACGAGCTGGCCTTTGTGATCGACCTGCCGGCCAACGGCAAGAAAAAACTCCAAATCACCCTCTATCCCGACGACAAAAACAGGCAAGCCTACCCCCCGCGCGTATTTGCGGAAATGCTGGTCAGCGACAGGAAAGGCCGGCACGTACCCATCCGTTCGCTCACCATCCCCGGCACGAGCAACGTCTACAACCAGCTCCACCACCACGGCCCAGCCTTTGAATCCGAGCTGGTGGCCTACCGCATCTATTTCGACCGCAAACAAACGGTCGACATCTACGGCAAATTCAATAAAGGCCTTGAGATCGAAGCCGGACAATTCTATCCCACCGACGAGCAGCTGGCGCGCGGCTTTGGTGACGACGTATTGCGCGTCAGCGGAAGCTGCGGCCTCGGAACACTCAAAGGCTGGGACGGCACCAAAGCAACCCACATCGAACCCGTGGCTGAACAAACCGAGCGCATCCTGGCATACGGCCCGGTGCGGACTATCGTCGAAGTGGAAGTCAACGGATGGGAATACCAGGGTGCAAGTCTGGACATGACCAACCGCTATACCCTCTATGCCGGCCACCGCGACGCCACCGTGGAAACATTCTTCGGCAAACCGCTCAAAGACGAAGTGTTCTGCACCGGAGTGCAAGACATCAAAGGCTCCGTCGCCTTCTCCGACCACAACGGACTCATCGCTTGCTGGGGAACCGACTGGCCGGTGAACGACACCGTCAAGTACGCCAAAGAAACCGTCGGCCTGGCAACTTTCATTCCACAGAAATACGTTCGCGCGGAAGTCAAAGACAAAGCCAACCACCTCTACACCATCGGAGCAAAGGACGACGACCGCATCCGCTACCACATCACCTTCACCTCCATGAAAGAAACCTTCGGATATAAGACCGCCGGAGAATGGTTCGCCCACCTCAGCGAATGGAAGGACGAGTTGGAACACCCCGCAACGGTAACGATCGAGCCGGCGGCCGGAGAACCGGAAAACTACGTCTCCAGCGTGTGGGTGGCCGACCAGGGGAACGGCACCTACAAAAACCCCATCCTCTACGCCGATTATTCCGACCCGGACGCCTGCCGCGCCGGCGACGACTACTACATGACCTCATCCAGCTTCAACTGCCTGCCCGGACTGCAGATCCTCCACTCCAAAGACCTGGTCAACTGGAGCATTATCGGCGCAGCCATACCCTCGGCCATCCCCCCGATCGAGAAAACAGAACGCCCACAGCACGGCAACCGCGTATGGGCGCCCTGCATCCGCCACCACAACGGCGAATTTTATATCTTCTGGGGAGACCCCGACCAGGGAGCCTTCATGGTAAAAGCCAAAGACCCGAAAGGCCCCTGGACGACGCCCGTACTGGTCAAGCCGGGCAAAGGGATCATCGACACATCGCCGCTATGGGACGATGACGGAAAGGTATACCTCGTACATGGCTACGCCGGAAGCCGCGCACAACTCAAAAGCGTGCTGGCCGTCTGCGAGCTGACGCCGGACGCCGCCAAAGCCGCCGCCCCCTCCCGCATCATCTTCGACGGGCACGAAAGCCACCAAACCATCGAAGGCCCCAAATTCTACAAGCGCGACGGATACTACTACATCTTCGCGCCCGCCGGCGGAGTGCCCACAGGCTGGCAAACCGTCCTCCGCTCCAGGAACGTATACGGCCCCTACGAAACCAAAGACGTTCTCCGTCAAGGGAAAACCGCCGTCAACGGCCCACACCAGGGCGCATGGGTAAACACAACAACCGGCCAGGACTGGTTCCTGCATTTCCAGGACGTCGGAGCCTACGGCCGCGTGGTACATCTCCAACCGATGAAATGGATCAACGGCTGGCCCGTCATCGGGAACGATAAGGACGGCGACGGATGCGGAGAACCCGTCCAAACATATAAAAAACCGGACACCGGAAAGACATACCCCATCCGAACCCCACAGGAAAGCGACGAATTTGACGGATTCACCCTCTCGCCCCAATGGCAGTGGCACGCCAACATCAACGAAAAATGGGCCTTCTTCGACGGCGGAAAAGGAAACCTCCGCCTGTACTCCTATCCGGTACCGGAAACATACAAAAACCTCTGGGACGCCGCCAACCTGATGCTGCAAAAAACACCGGCCGCCAACTTCACCGCAACCATCAAGCTCACCTTCAAGCCCACCCGGAAATACGCCGGCGAACGCACCGGACTCATCGTCATGGGAATGGATTACGCCGGATTGATCCTCGAAAACACCGGCCAAGACCTCGTCCTTTCACAAGTGATCTGCCACAAGGCCGACCAGGGCGCCGCCGAACAGATCAACGCCTTCACCGCCCTGAAAGACAGCACCGTTTACCTGAAAGTACAATTCAGCGCCGACGGCCGCAAGATCGCCGGCAGCGAAGGCGGCCACGACCTGCTGGTGATCTGCCGCTTCAGCTACAGCCTCGACGGAAAAACCTTCATCCCCTTCGGAAAACCCTTCCAAGCCAAAGAAGGCAAATGGATCGGAGCCAAGATCGGCACGTTCTGCACCCGGCCCGCCATCACAACCAACGACGGCGGCTGGGCCGAAGTCGATTGGTTCAGAGTGCACTAATCCCTTCCTATATATTATATAGCCGCTAATTCTTGCCCCGCCCGGCCACCGGACGGGGCAACCTTTTTCCCCCAAACCCCATTTAAAGCGTTTTGTGAGGCTTAAAATTTTTTTGAAGGCCGTCCCACCACGGGATGAGGCTTCAAACTTTTTTGAAGCGTTTTCCCACCACGGGATGAGGCTCCAAACTTTTTTGAAGCGTTTTCCCACCACGGGATGAGGCTCCAAACTTTTTTGAAGCGTTTTCCCACCACGGGATGAGGCTTCAAACTTTTTTGAAGCGTTTTCCCACCACGGGATGAGGCTCCAAACTTTTTTGAAGCATTTTCCCGCCACGGGATGAGGCTCCAAACTTTTTTGAAGCATTTTCCCGCCACGGGATGAGGCTCCAAACTTTTTTGAACCTCATTGAAGCCTCTAAATAAGGTTTTTAAAAGAAATAATTATTTTTTTTATAAAAAAGTTTGGAGATTTAAATATTATCCTTATATTTACAGAAAATATAAACAACTCAAAATATATGGGAAAGATTCTTATTCAATTGTTCGGGTTTCATCAATTGAAACTCTCCCCGTTTTTCGATCTGGGAATTCTTCTTCTTGTAAACTTATTGACGCCTGAATTGGCGAAGACCCTTGGTATCAGCAAGGCATACGCTGAAGCCAAAGAACCGTTTGATAAACTGACGGAAATCTTCCGACGCAACCCGATGCTGCTGCAAACAGAAAAGCTGACGGAAACCATCGCCAAGATCCGCCGGAAAATAATCGCGATCAAAGCGACGTTCAAAGGAATGTTGGGCGAAGCGGAAGGAGAACGGCTTGAAAACGTAAAGCTATTGGAGAACATAGCGCGTCCGTATCTGAAAAATGTGCACAACGAAGTACAGTCCGGCCTGGTCGCCAACAGCATCGAAATGGCCGACGCATTGCGCACCCCCGCCAACCTGCCCAAGCTGACAAAGCTCGGACTCAAAGACATTGTAGACGAAATCGAAATCTTAGCCAAAACAGCCAACGACATACTCGCGGCACGCGGCGAAGAAGAAATATTCCGGCAACTGATGGGCAATGCTACCGATACACGCAAGAAGGTCGAAAAACATCTTCGCTTCCTGCTTTATACCGCTATCCCCGCGCACTACGCCGAAGCCACCGGAGCATTAGCCACCACATTTGAACACACCATTATGGACATTGACGGGGTGCTCAAGAGCTTCCGTCACCTCACCACCACCGGTGGTGGCGGCCTGGTAGACAGCGGCGAAGGAGGAGTCAATATAAAACAACCCGAAGAACCGGATACCCAACCGGCCCAACCCCCAAGTGGCGGCGGTGGCGGTGGCTTCACCGATCCGGATGCCTGATTACCACTATTAACTCGAATATGTCTTGAGCGATATATATTAATGCTAACTAACTAATGAGCGCTACCCTAAAGTGGGTATAAATGTCATGCTAATGTTAAGAGCGAGCGCCCGCGCCCCCTGCGTAACCCAAAAATACGCAGGGGTTTTTCGTTTACCATTTATTATTTACATTGGATCTGCGTCGTAATAGATGATGAGTGATTTAAATCTTTCGTCGGCCAGTATTTCTTGCCGGATCTGCCTCAGTAGCTCTCTGGCGCGGGCCAGATGAGCGTTGATTTCTATCTTTATTGTGATTTTTTTTATGTACAGCAGTTGTATGCGGGCAACGGGCGGGTCGGCCGGGCCACAGACTCTGTCGCCGAACACGGCGCGCAGCTTTTCTGCCGTCATCTGAGCCATTTGTTCTGCCAGCAGCGCGTCTTTATGCTTGAGGTAAACGTAAATCAGCCTGTAATAGGGTGGATAGTGGAATAGTTGCCGTTCGGCAAGTTGCTGGTTGACCATTCCTTCGTAATCGTTCGTTATGACCTGGCCGATAAGCGAGTGCTCTATGCTTTTGGCTTGCAGGATGACTTTCCCGCGCTTATTCTTCCTGCCCGCGCGGCCGGCTACCTGAGCCATCAGCTGGAAGGCCCGTTCGCAGGCTCTGAAGTCCGGGTAGTTCATCATCGTATCGGCATCCAATATTCCGACGACGCTTACATGGTCGAAGTCCAGCCCTTTAGAGACCATCTGGGTGCCGATCAGGATGTCTGTTTTCCCCTGCTCGAAACCGGCAATGATCTTTTCGTAGGCCGCGCGTGTGCGGGTGGTGTCCAGATCCATCCGGGCGATACGGGCTTGGGGGAAGATCTGTTTGATGTCTTCTTCGATCTTTTCCGTGCCGAAGCCTCTGCTTGCCATCTCTGTTTCTTCGCAGGCCGGGCAGGAACGGGGCAGGGCTGTGGTGTAGCCGCAGTAGTGGCATGTGAGTTGATCGATTTTCTTGTGGTAGGTCAGGGAGACGTCGCAGTTTTTGCATTTGGGGACCCATCCGCAGGTGCGACATTCGATCATGAGCGCAAATCCTCTCCTGTTCCGGAACAGGATCACTTGTTCCCTGTTTTTCAGGGCTTCGGCGATCTCTTCCAGCAGCAGGCAGGAAAACGGCCCGATCATTTGTTTTTTCCGGGCGAGTTCTTTGATGTCTACCGGAATGATTTCGGGCAATTGGATGTCTTTGTAGCGTTCTTTCAGCTCGACTAAGCCGTATTTGCCTTCGGTTGCATTGTGGTATGTTTCGATGGAGGGGGTGGCTGTTCCCAGCAATGTTTTTGCGCTATAGAGCGATGCCAACACAATGGCTGCGTTGCGTGCGTGGTACCGGGGGGCGGGGTCTTGCTGCTTGTATGTGTTCTCGTGCTCTTCGTCCACGATGACCAGCCCCAGGTTTCTGAAGGGCAAGAAGATGGCCGAGCGTGCTCCGAGCACGATGTCGTATCCTTTAGGGGTCAGTTGTTTTTGCCAGATCTCTATCCGTTCGGCATCGGGGAATTTGGAGTGGTAGATGCACAGGCGTGAGCCGAATACGCGCTTCAGGCGTTCGGTGATCTGTGTGGTCAGGGCGATTTCGGGCAGCAGGTAGAGGACTTGTTTTCCTTGGCGGATGGTTTCGGCGATCAGGTGGATGTATACTTCGGTCTTTCCGCTGGCGGTTACTCCGTGGAGGAGGCATACGTTTTTCTCATGCAGTTGGGCGATGATCCGGTCGTGCGCCTGTTGCTGGTAGCTGTTCAGCGGATTGAGTTCTACGGTTTCTGTTTCCGATTGTTTCAGGCGGCTTGTTTCGTGGTGGTAGATGTTGAAGATGCCTTTTTCTACCAGGCCGTTGAAGGCTGCCGGCAAGACGTCCGCGCGTTGCAGGAGTTCGCTCTTTGTTACTTCTTTGGGGTCTTTGTTTCCTATGAATCCCGAAAGTTCTATGTATTTCATCAGCAGGGTCAGCTGTTTGGGGGCACGTTCGAGTTCGTCAAATATGCTTTTCAGTTTTTCTTCTGTGGCAATGGCTTCGGCTAATCGCACGCGGGTTTCTGTCTTGGGCTTATAGGTGCGCTTGAGTTCTTCTTTTACAAAGACGGCTTCTTTGTCGAGCAGTGATTTTACGACGTTCAGGATGTTTTTCAGGTTGGTTTCTTTTTCCAGCTGGGTGATCGA
>JAITSN010000040.1 GCA_031287715.1 Mediterranea sp. (in: CFB group bacteria) | reverse complement strand
TCTTTATGGATCGCAACTTGGGCGCCACTAAGGCCGGCTTGGGTTCAGGCATCGGTACGGGTTTATTCTACCAATGGGGTAGGAAGGATCCTTTTCCTGCTACTGATGCCGTCAATACCGGCTCCTGGAGGAAGGTTGCTACATCTGATGTAAACGGTACTGTTACAAATACTATTAAGAATCCAAGTGTATTCTATTACGGAGTTTCCGGTACGGAAAATGATTGGCATTATGCTTCCCGTGATAATACCTTATGGGGTCATGCATCCGATGGTGGTATAAAGACGATTTACGATCCTTGTCCTTCAGGCTGGCGCGTTCCTGTCAACTACAATATGTCAACTGCCAGCAGCCCTTGGAACGGATTCACATCGTCCAACGGTGGAACATTCGCTAATGGTTACAATTGGGGCACTAACGCTGTATACCCCGCCGCCGGGAACCGCAACTACAGCAGTGGGAGTCTCAACAACGTAGGCACCTACGGGCTCTACTGGAGTGCATCGCCGAACAGTAGCACCAGCTACGGCGCCTTGGGCCTGTACTTCGGCAGCGGCACCGTCAGCGTGGGCTACAATGCCGGTCGGGCGAACGGGATCTCGGTGCGTTGTTCTCAAGAATAGCCAGGCCCGCAGGGCCGCATTTGGCGCAGCCTCACCCCAGCCTGGGTCAAAGGAGAGGGGGAAGGGATGCAACGATATGATGATAGTATGGATTCCGACAGGGTCGGTTCGTTTGTTCATTAGCATGACAGGCAGTTCATGGTGTGAATCACAACTGCCCATATTATAAAATAGTGCAAATTCCGGCTTAGCCGGTTCGTTTGCTCATTAGCATGACAGGCAGTCATGGTGTGAATCACGGTTGCCCATATTCTATAAATAGACTCCTTACTCCGGCCCAAATCGCTGTGGTAAGGGCGGCCATAACCCATGATGCGAATCACAGAAATGGCTTTATTAAGCTTTTTGTTGAAAACATCCCCGTAGCCAAGCGTGGCGCGGGGAGTTTTATTTTAGAGGACAGCCTCACCCCAACACAGCCTCACCCCGTGCCCTCTCCAAAGGAGAGGGGGAAGGAACTCAGCTCTAAACGAAGGTTCTACAGCCGTCGAAATGCCGTCCACGGCAGGGAACGAAAGGATGAAACGCGGACAAGCCGGCATAAATTGTAAATGGTAAATAAAATGGTGTTGCCGTTCTTTTTTATACTTTTGTCCTATAACTCCTAAATGAACTATTCTTATGAAGAAAATTCTTTTCTGCCTGTCGGGCTTGTTGTTGTTCTTTTCCTTTGCCGCTTTGGGCGGGGTGAACAAAAAAGGAATAACCGAATCGAAAGAGGAAACGTTCGGCATTGTTACCTTATCTGTTTGCAATATGCGCAGTGAAGGCAATTTTTCGTCCGAAATGATAACGCAGGGCTTGCTTGGTATGCCGGTCCGGATACTGGAACAAACCGGCTGGTACCGGATACAGACTCCGGATGACTATAAGGGCTGGGTGAACAAGGCGGCTGTTACACGGATGTCCAAAGAAGAATATGATGAGTGGAACAGCGCCGAAAAGGTTGTGGTTACTTCCCATTACGGGTTTACTTACGAAAAGCCCGACCTCAAATCGCAACCGGTTTCCGATGTTGTATCGGGCGACCGGCTGAAATGGGTGGCTACCGAAGGCGCTTATTATAAGGTGGCCTACCCCGACGGGCGTAAGGCCTATATCTCCCGTTTGATCTCCCGAGCCGAAAAGGAATGGCGCAAGGCGCTGAAACAGGATGCTTCGAGCCTTATCGCTACGGCCAAAACGCTGCTTGGCGTACCTTATCTTTGGGCGGGGACTTCTGCGAAAGGAGTGGATTGCAGCGGCTTTGTGCGCACGGTGCTTTACCTGCACGATATTATTATTCCCCGGGATGCCTGGCAGCAGGCGGGCGTAGGCAAGCGTATTGATATTGCCTCCGATTTCGGCAACCTGCTGCCCGGCGACCTGATCTTCTTCGGGCGCAAAGCTACGGAAGAGCAAAAGGAACGCGTTGTGCATGTTGCTTTATATATAGGTAATAAGAAGTTTATCCATTCCCAGGGTGACGTGCGCGTCAATAGCTTTGAACCGGCGGATGCGGAATTTGACGCATACAATCTGGATCGCTTGCTGTTTGCCACCCGCATTCTGGATTCGATCGGCGCGCCCGGAATCAGTACGACGGCCACAAATCTTTATTACCGGTAACCAACCTATATATTCATTGAAGATCATGAAACAGAACAGAAGACAATTTCTGAAAACAGCAACGCTGGCCACACTGGGTTCGGGCCTTATCGTGGACGGAGCGCTTGCCGGCGGGAAACCGGCTTTATTCTCCGTCAATCGCACAGCAGGGCGCAATGCTAAAATGAAACTCTCGTTTCGGCCCTACGAGTTGCAGCTGCGCCATGTTTTTACCGTGGCGACTTATTCGCGCACCACCACCCCCGATGTGCAAGTGGAAATAGCGTATGACGGAATCGTCGGATACGGCGAAGCCTCGATGCCGCCTTATCTTGGCGAAACGGTGGAGTCGGTGATGAACTTCCTGGCTAAAGTGAACCTGGAACAGTTCGACGATCCCTTCCGGCTGGAAGATATATTGGCCTACATTGACGGCATCATGCCCGGAAACACCGCGGCCAAGGCATCTGTCGATATTGCCTTGCACGACCTGGTGGGCAAGTTGCTCGGCGCTCCGTGGTATAAGATCTGGGGGCTGGATAAAGAGAAAACGCCCTCTACGACCTTCACGATCGGGATTGATACGGCGGATGTCGTCCGGAAGAAAACGGAAGAAGTGGCCGGGCAGTTCAATATACTGAAAGTAAAACTCGGGCGCGAGAACGATAAGGAAATGATCGAGACCATCCGCTCCGTCAGCGACCTGCCCATTGCGGTCGATGCCAATCAGGGATGGACGGACAAGAAATATGCGCTGGATATGATCCATTGGCTGAAGGAAAAGGGCATTGTTATGGTCGAACAACCGATGCCCAAAACACAATTGGACGATATGGCCTGGGTCACCCAACACAGCCCGCTGCCGGTCTTTGCCGACGAATCCCTGCAACGCCTGGGCGACGTGGCCGGACTGAGCGGAGCCTTTACCGGCATAAACATTAAACTGATGAAGTGTACCGGTATGCGTGAAGCCTGGAAGATGGTTACGCTGGCCCGCGCATTGAACATGAAAGTCATGGTGGGGTGCATGACCGAAACATCCTGCGCCATTTCTGCGGCGGCGCAGTTCTCACCGGCGGTTGATTTTGCCGATCTCGACGGAGCGCTATTGATTGCGAATGACAAATTCAAGGGTATGGAAGTCGTGAAAGGAAAGATCACCTTGAACGACCTGCCCGGTATAGGAGTGGTAAAGCTATGATGAACAAATCCTGTTTCGGTATAGTATTACTCTTGTCTGCCTGCCAATCATCCGGAACGGACCGGCTTGCCGCAGATTGGGAGCAGGAGCGGATGGAGCGCATAAAGATCGACTTCTGCCGCACGGAAGATGAAGTGAAAACGTATATCTGCAAGTACATCCCCGATGTTACAGACGAACAGATGCGCTGCTGGGAAGACGCTAAAGTGCTTGAGTATATGATCCTTGATGGCGAAAAGCGCTATTTCCGCAATGCGGCGCCCAACCTGTTCCGGCTGGATGCTGCCGCACAGGCCGTTAAGATCGCCAAAGACGGCAGCCCATTGAGCAGTAGCGAAAAAGTGAACAGCAAACACTTGCCGGAAGTGATCCGTGCAGTGAAAGAGTTAAAGGCGGATACGGTGCTTCCTGTCCGTATGCGGGTGAAATACACCTTAACCGTAGAAGCGAATGTCGTACCCGATGGAGAAGTGATCCGCTGCTGGCTGCCATATCCGAAAGACAAACAACACCGGCAGAAGGATGTAACGCTTGTCTTTGCCGGCGAACCGGAATATGTTTTTTCTCCCGAATCCTACCGACATTCCACACTTTATATGGAAAAGAAAGCGGTGAAAGATCAGCCAACGGTTTTCTCGGAAGCATTTGAGTACACCTCTTATGCCGAATGGCACGGACTGAAACCGGAAGATGTCCTGCCTTATGATACCGCCTCCTATATATATAAGGAATATACGGCGGAACGTGAAACCCATATCCGGTTCTCACCCCGTATAAAACAAATAGCCGAACAGCTGGCCGGAGACGAATCGAACCCGCTACTGAAAGCACAGCGCTACTTCAGATGGGTGAACGACAGCTTCCCCTGGGCTTCGGCACGTGAATATTCCACAATTCCCAACATTCCGGAATATGTGCTCGACAACAATCATGGCGATTGCGGGCAAGTAACCCTGCTTTTCATCACCCTGTGCCGTTGCAGTGGTATTCCCGCACATTTCCAAAGCGGCTTTATGATGCACCCCGGCACCTGGAATCTGCATGATTGGGCGGAGGTGTATTTTGAAGGTATCGGCTGGGTGCCTGTCGACCAGTCGTTCGGCATTCCACTCTATGCCCGGAACCCCGAAGAAGAAATGTTCTTCCTGGGAGGCATCGACGCTTGGCGCATGATCGTGAACAACGACTACGCCATGCCGCTTTATCCGGAGAAGAAATACCCCCGGAGCGAAACGGTAGACTTTCAACGCGGTGAAGTCGAATGGGCGGGGGGTAATCTCTATTTTAATCAATGGGATTATAACATGGAGATTGAATATCTATAAGCCCTTTTGTCACAACGAATGTAAATTTGTCTGCTTGTGTCGTTAAGCGCTGTTAAGCACGAATCATTCTCTGTTAAAAGAGAACAAAAAACAATGACAAGTATAAGTATTGAATGGTTATTGTTGTTATTTTCGTTGCCGGAAGTGTTAATCCATTAAGAACTGAAACGTTAAATACAAGCAGAATATTAACAAGTAAATAAAATAAAAGTATGAAAAAAACAACGAAGAACATTCTTATAGTAGGAGTAATTGTCTTACTTAGTTCAGGTGTAGCCGGTTTGACTACATACTCAATGATGAACAATAGTAATTATGAAATTACGGATTCGTCATCCGCCGGTTTGTTCAAACAAAATCCGGATGTCAAACTTGCTACATTCAGTGCGATGGACGCCCAACCTGTCGATCTGACATTGGCGGCGGAAAATTCGGTTCATGCCGTGGTACATATTAAATCGACAGAACGTTCCAAGACAAGAACGGTACAACAAATGCCCGATTTTTTCGATTTCTTCTTTGGAGACGGGCAGGGGCGCCAACGTCAGATACAGACCGAACCCCGTGTGGGATACGGGTCGGGAGTGATCATCTCCAAGGATGGGTATATTGTAACAAATAACCACGTGATTGACGGGGCAGATGAAATCAGCGTGACGCTGAACGACAACCGCGAGTTCATCGGCCGTGTCATTGGTACGGATCCGAGTACCGATCTTGCGCTGGTAAAAATAGAAGGTGATGATTTCCCCACGCTGCCGATAGGCGACTCCGATGCGTTGAAAATAGGCGAATGGGTGCTTGCAGTGGGTAATCCTTTCAACCTGACTTCTACCGTAACCGCAGGTATCGTAAGCGCCAAAGCCCGTTCGTTGGGTGTGTATAACGGAGGAATAGAGTCGTTCATCCAGACCGATGCCGCTATTAATAAAGGAAATAGTGGTGGCGCATTGGTAAATGCCAAAGGCGAACTGATTGGTATCAATGCCGTGCTTTCTTCGCCCACAGGAGCCTATACCGGATACGGGTTTGCTATTCCAACCAGCATCATGACCAAGATCGTAGGCGACTTGAAACAATATGGAGCGGTACAACGCGCTATTCTTGGCATTCGTGGTACCTCCATCAGCAATAAGGGTCTGAGCGAAGAATTGCAGAAAAAAGCCAAAGACCTTGGAGTAGTAGATGGTGTATTGATTAGCGAGATTGTCGAAGGCAGCTCGGCTGCAGGAGCCGATATTAAGATTGATGACGTCGTTGTAGGTATTGACGGCAAGGTTGTCAAGACCATGGCAGACTTGCAGGAATCTCTGACAAAACACCGTCCGGGCGATAAGGTGAAAGTGAAATTGATCCGTGATAAAAAAGAAAAGATCGTTGAAGTAACCTTAAAGAACGAACAGGGTACAACCAAGATCGTGAAGAATACCGATATGGAAATTCTGGGAGCTGCTTTCAGGGAACTGCCCGACGAAATGAAAAAGCAACTCAACTTGAGTTCGGGCCTTGAAGTTACAGGCGTAAATACAGGCAAGATGGCAAATGCCGGTATCCGTAAAGGATTTATTATCCTGAAAGCAAACAATCAAACCGTTCGTAAGGTAACCGATCTGGAAGAGATCTTCAAGGCTGCCGCAAAGTCACCCGAACAGGTGCTGTTTGTCTCAGGCATGTTCCCGTCGGGGAAACGCGCCAGCTATGCCGTTGATCTTTCGCAGGATTAAGCAAGGTTTTAAATGTTAATATAGAACAAAAAGAGTGCTGGCAGTCAACTTGTTGGTGCTCTTTTTTGTTAGTGTAGAAGATAGGCGTTTGCTTATTTATTCAAAAAGTTTTTTGGTTTTTATATGGGAATAAATAATATCTTGTAACTTCGCGCACCAAATTTGTTTTTAGAATGAGACAGCTAAAAATTACCAAAAGTATCACTAACAGAGAGAGTGCCTCTCTTGACAAGTATTTACAAGAAATCGGCCGTGAAGATCTTATTACGGTTGAAGAAGAAGTCGATCTTGCCCAACGCATCCGTAAAGGAGATCGTATGGCATTGGAAAAGCTAACCCGTGCAAATCTACGTTTCGTCGTTTCAGTAGCCAAGCAGTACCAAAACCAAGGTTTGAGTTTACCCGACTTAATTAATGAGGGTAATTTAGGATTGATCAAGGCTGCGGAGAAATTCGATGAGACGCGTGGCTTTAAGTTTATCAGCTATGCAGTGTGGTGGATTCGCCAGTCTATTCTACAAGCATTGGCAGAACAATCAAGAATTGTTCGTCTTCCGTTGAATCAGGTAGGTTCGTTGAATAAGATCAGCAAAGCCTTCTCCAAGTTTGAACAGGAAAACGAGCGCCGTCCTTCCCCTGAGGAGTTGGCCGAAGAGCTGGATATTCCAGTAGATAAGATTTCCGATACGTTGAAGGTATCAGGACGTCACATCTCGGTTGATGCCCCGTTTGTAGAAGGCGAAGACAACAGCTTGTTGGATGTACTGGTCAACGACGACTCTCCAATGGCGGACCGTACTTTGGTAAATGAATCTCTTGCAAAGGAAATTGATAGAGCACTGTCTACGTTAACCGATAGAGAAAAAGAAATCATACAGATGTTCTTTGGTATCGGACAACAAGAACTGACATTGGAAGAAATCGGCGATAAGTTCGGGCTTACCCGTGAGCGCGTTCGTCAGATCAAGGAAAAAGCAATCCGCAGATTGAGGACAAGTAATCGCAGTCTGTTACTCAAATCTTATTTAGGGTAAATAAGATTTCCATTTTCTGTAAATGAATCAAGAGGCCGCCTCAACATAAAAATGAGGCGGCCTTTTTTATGTTGGCGCAAAAGCTACCTTGGCATGGTCTTGGTAGCTACAAAGGTGCGGATGTTTTCCGCGGCCTGCACCATGTTCTTTAATGCCGGAAGAACATCTTCCCAGTTCCGGGTTTTCAGGCCGCAGTCGGGGTTTACCCATAACCGGTCGATAGGTATCAGCTCCAACGCCTTGTTCAGCAGGGCCTCTATTTCTTCTATCGAAGGGATACGCGGTGAATGAATATCGTAAACGCCGGGGCCGATGCCGTTCGGGTACCGGTAGGTAGTGAAAGCGTCCAGCAACTCCATTTGCGAACGGGAGGTTTCGATAGTTATCACATCGGCGTCCATGGCGGCGATAGAAGTGATTATATCGTTGAACTCCGAATAGCACATGTGCGTATGTATCTGTGTCTGGGGCCGGACGGCCGACGTAGACAGCCGGAATGCCTTGACTGCCCAGTCGAGATATTCCGCCCAGCCGGCTTTTCGCAAGGGTAATCCTTCGCGTATCGCAGGCTCGTCAACCTGGATGATCTTCACACCGGACTGTTCCAAGTCCAGCACTTCGTCGCGGATAGCCAATGCGATCTGCATGGCTGTAGCCGAACGGGGTTGGTCGTTGCGGACGAAAGACCATTGCAGGATGGTTACAGGGCCGGTCAACATTCCTTTTACCGGCTTGTCCGTGAGCGATTGTGCGTAATTTATCCAATTGACCGTCATGGGGGCCGGGCGGGAAACATCGCCGTAAATAATGGGAGGCTTCACGCAACGGGAGCCATAGCTCTGCACCCAGCCGTTTTGGGTGAAGGTAAATCCGTTTAGCAGTTCGCCGAAGTATTCGACCATGTCGTTGCGCTCAAATTCACCGTGCACAAGCACGTCCAACCCGGTATTTTCCTGTATTTCGATGGCTTGCTTGATAAAGCGTTTCAGTTCGCCGGTATATTCTTCTTCGGAAATCGCCTTTTTCTTGAACTTTGAGCGCAGTTCCCGCACTTCCCCGGTTTGCGGAAAAGAACCAATGGTGGTGGCCGGTAAAACGGGGAGGTTCAGAAAGGAAGATTGCAATGTTTTCCGCCGGTCGAAGGTTTGTTCTCTTTCAAAATCACCAGGGGTGACAGACGCTATCCGGTCCCGGACGGGCAAATCGTGTATAAGCCTTGAGTTTATGCGGGATAAAAGGCTTTTCTTATTCTCTTCCAGCAGGGTTGTCGTTGCTTCGCACGCAGGGTTGGATAATTGGAACAAATCGGATACTTCACCCAGTTTCTGTTTGGCAAACGACATCCATTGCTTGATCTTTGCGGGCAAGACGGCTTCGTTTGTTTCAAGCTCCAAGTCGCAAGGGCTGTGCAGCAGCGAACAGGAAGGGGCAATCCATATCCGCTCCCGTCCCAAGGCCCGGACTGCTTTGCCGATTAGCGACAAGGACGCTTCGTAGTCGTTTTTCCAGATATTCCTTCCGTCGACAACTCCCAGCGAAAGGCTCATCGACTCCGGTATTTGCGCCAGGACGTCATCCAGTTGCACGGGGGCTTTTACCAAATCGACATGCAGGGTGTGCACGGGCAAGGAGCAGGCAAGCGGCAGATTGTCGCCCAGTTCTCCGAAATAAGTAGCCAGAAGTATATTGATTCCGGGACACGCTTCGTTCAGGTGCCGGTAGGCAAAACGGAAAGACTGCTTTACCGGCTCGTCACAGTCGAGCACCAGGCAAGGTTCGTCCAATTGCACGTAAGTTGCGCCAAGCTGCTGTAGCTGGTTCAAAACCTCTTCGTACACTTTCAAGAGCGGCTTCAATAAATCAATCCGGTGAAATCCCTGTTCTTTTTCTTTTCCCAGCAAAAGGTAGCTGACAGGCCCCAATATGACCGGTTTGGCATTGATGCCAAGCTGCTTCGCTTCGAGAAACCCGTGGATAACGTCCGCGCAGGCAAAGCTGAAGTTTTGGTTTTTACGAAACTCCGGCACAAGATAGTGGTAATTGGTATCGAACCACTTTGTCATTTCGAGGGCGGTAATATCCATCGACTTTTCCTGTAAACCGCGCGCCATGGCAAAATACAGGGAATGGAACGGCTTCCTTTCTTCTACGAGCGGGAGGAAACGCGGCGGGATGTTTCCGACCATCAAATTCGCGTCCAACACATGGTCGTAATACGAAAAGTCGTTCACGGGAATCAGGTCAATACCTGCTTTTTGCTGCAATTCCCAATTTTCCCTGCGGATCTGTTTACCCGCCTGAAGCAATTCATCAAGACTCATTTTGCCTGCCCAATATTTTTCACAGGCTTTTTTCAATTCACGGCGGCTACCCATGCGCGGATAACCCAAATTGTGCGTTCGCATACGTTTAACTTTTTAAGAATGAATAAATAAATCCGTTAAAAGCCCTTTTGAACTTCAATACTTGCGGAAAAAATGTAGAGAGGGGAAAATTTGTACGTACGGTATTCCTTATATGTAGGAATGTACGTCGTTTAATCTTGCTCGACTCTGCTTTTTTCGCGAAAGCATTGCCAAACCGGATCAAGGCAGGTCTCCTGACTTACTCTATCCTGTACGCCTTCCCGGGAGTTACCCTCCCAGTGACATATTGCACAAGACTGTTTTTAGAGCTTACAGTTGCGCGACAGCCCATGATTTCCACACGGTTCCCTTTTAATTCCGCCTGAACGGAACACCTTGACGGTTGATATGTAAAAGAACTCTTTCGGCAGTAAAGATATGTGTTTTATATAATGAATCAAGGGGCCGCCTCAAAATAAAAATGAGGCGGCCTCTTTTATGTTGGCACAAAAGAATGGAATACACAGACGAAAAAACTATTTTCGCACTTGTGAAAGCACCATCAAATAATAAAAGAATGATTCGAAAAAGAATAGGAAAACGTATAAGGAGAGGGGAAACGAAGTGTCCCATTAAACGTTCGTTTAACGAGACACCCTGCGTCTTATCTTCCTTAACATATTGTATTCTTGCAAAGTAATGAGTATATTTCTAAATATACCTAAATTTCTGTTTTCGACATTAAAATAACAACTATCTTTGTTTGAAATTGGTGGGGGAAAAACAAAAGTATGCCGGTAACAGGCTGCTTATCCTCTTTGTGTTTCACATAATACGGTTCATTTAACAATAACTTAATAATAAAATGAGATGAAAAAAGCACTATTCTTAACGATCATTCTATGCTGCTCCCTTTCTTTGCCCGCCCAACAGAAAAGTGTTATTGTCGGCGCAGAACAAACGGCAGCTTATTTTCCTATCCTGAAAAACAAACGGGTTGCTATTTTCTCCAACCATACCGGTATGGTTGGCGATAAGCACTTGCTGGATGTCCTGCTGGAAAATAAATTAAATGTTGTGGCCATCTTCTCTCCCGAACATGGTTTCCGGGGAGACGCCGACGCAGGTGAACACGTGTCCAACTCGGTTGATGCAAAGACCGGCGTGCCTATCCTTTCCTTATATGATGGTGAGTTGGGCAGGCCCAGCAACGAGTCCATGCGCAAATTTGATTTACTTATCGTAGACATACAAGACGTAGGCCTGCGCTTTTATACGTATTACGCATCCATGGTACGGTTTATGGATGCCTGCGCAGAACACAACCGGAAGATATTGATCTTGGACCGCCCCAATCCGAACGGGCATTACGTAGACGGCCCGTTATTGAATATGAAATACAAATCCGGAGTAGGCTGGCTGCCTATACCTGTAGTACATGGAATGACGTTAGGCGAGCTGGCTTTGATGGTCAATGGTGAAAAATGGCTTCCGGCTTCCCGTGTATGCGACGTTACAGTGATCAAGTGCAAGAACTACACACACCAAACGCTGTACCGGCTGCCTGTAGCCCCATCGCCGAATCTTCCGAATATGACGTCCATCTATCTGTATCCATCTACCTGTTACTTCGAAGCAACACCGGTGAGCCTGGGCCGCGGAACTTCTTTGCCGTTCCAGATCTACGGGCATCCCAATATGCAGGGATACAGCTACAGTTTCACCCCAAGAAGCGTATCCGGCGCCAAGAATCCGCCACAGTTGAACAAACTTTGTCATGGCGTTAACCTCAGCGGGTTGCCGGACGAAGATATTTGGAAAAAAGGCATTGACTTGAGCTACGTGATCGATGCTTACCGGAATTTGAATCTGGACGATCACTTTTTCCGCTCACACTTTGAGTCACTTATAGGAGTCGACTATGTTCGCAAGATGATCAAAGAAGGCAAAAGCGCCGACGAGATCAAAGCCATGTGGAAAAACGACGTAGAAAAATTCAAAGTGCAACGTAAGCCCTATCTGTTGTATGAAGAATAGCCCGACATACCTGAAATCTATCCGTACATCCCTGTTGTTGACATTTAGCTGCCTGTCCTTACAGGTAGCCGTGTCGCAGATCATTCCACCGGACATACAAACCGGTATCGGCAATTACCTGACCGGCTATTCCCGGAAAGAAATTTCCGTAGGAAAGATCGCTATTGATTCCGTTGCTATCGAGGGTAAGACGCTTCTTCTCTTTGCAAACATAAACTGTTCCTATATCCCATTCCGTGAAGAGAATGTAGAAGCAATATATAAAGGTATAAGCGCATTACTCCCCAAGGAATATGCAAGCCACAAACTCCGGCTCGTTACAGACAAACATGCCATTGAAGAATTAATACCGTTGGCACTGCGGCGGCGGGGCACTGCGCTCAAGCTCTTACACGGGCAGCAGAACCCGCTTGTTACCCGCCTTTCCGTACCCTATGCCCCCAAGTATGGTTTACAGAGCAGGCACATCGCCCTGTGGCAGAGCCACGGTTATTACTATGAGCCTAAATTGACCCGCTGGGAATGGCAGCGCGCACGCATATTCCAAACGGTGGAAGACCTGTATACACAAAGTTTCGTCTTGCCCTACCTGATCCCCATGCTGGAAAATGCAGGGGCCAACGTGCTCATCCCCAGAGAACGGGATACGCAAACAGCCGAGATCATCATAGACAATGACGGTTGCCGTAACAACTCCTATTACACCGAAAGGACAGGCGATAAACGCTGGCATACAGGAAACGGAGAAGGATTTGCCCATTTACGCGATCAGTATATCGATTTTGAAAACCCATTCAGGGAAGGCTCCTACCGCGCCATCGAAACCATTAAGAAAGGAGCGGAAAGCTATGCCGAATGGGTGCCGGAAATTCCATCCGAAGGATATTATGCCGTTTATGTATCCTACAAAACTGTTTCAAACAGTACGAACGACGCGCTCTACACCGTGCATCACAAAGGAGGGGCATCCAAATTCTCCGTTAACCAGCAGATGGGTAGCGGCACATGGATATACCTCGGCCACTTCAAATTCGGAAAAGGGAGAAGTGAAGCCAACCGGATCGTGTTAAGCAATAAATCATCCGGGGCGGGGCGTACCGTTACGGCCGATGCGATCAAGATAGGAGGAGGCTACGGCAACATCGCCCGCCGCATTGCGGAAGACGGGATCGCCACCGAGAACATCAAGAGCTCCGATGTTGTAACACCTGTGGAAACGAAACAGCTGCCCGAAGTGGACTACCCTTACGAAACGAGCGGCTACCCAAGGTTTACCGAAGCCGCCCGGTACTGGATGCAATGGGCCGGCATACCCGACAGCGTTTACACCGAAAGCAAAGGTAAAAATGATTATACGGACGACTATAAATCGCGCGGCATCTGGGTCAACTACTTGGCAGGAGGGTCTGCGGCCAATCCAAGCGAGAACGGACTGAATATACCCATCGATATGGCGTTCGCCTTCCACTCGGATGCGGGAACAACCCTCAACGATTCGATCATCGGCACATTAGGCATCTTCTTCACCAACGCTTACGACGGAGTATATGCCAATGGAGCGTCCCGTTATGCCGCCCGCGACCTGACCGATTTGATTCAAAGCTATATCGTGAACGACATCCGCGCGTTGTACGAACCGAACTGGAGCCGCCGGGGCATGTGGAACCAATCCTACTATGAAGCCCGCGTTCCCCGCGTGCCGA
This sequence comes from Mediterranea sp. (in: CFB group bacteria), assembly GCA_031287715.1. GTDB lineage: Bacteria > Bacteroidota > Bacteroidia > Bacteroidales > Bacteroidaceae > Bacteroides. The sequence goes on along the minus strand of JAITSN010000040.1, from coordinate 17,443 downwards.
CGATGCTCCTGGAATTATTGTCGCACCAGAACTTCGCCGACATGCGCTACGGCATAGACCCGCGCTTCCGCTTCACGGTGAGCCGCTCGATCTATAAAGGCATGTTGCGCTTTCTCTGCTCACAATACGACCGGGAATACGTTGTGCAACCGCTTCCGGTGGACCATATGAGCCTGCGATTCATTGATGAGAACGAGGTGGAGCTGACCTGGCAACCGGTGGACGACCCGTTGGAACCCACAGCCAAAGCAAAGAAGTACATTGTCTATACCCGCATCGGCGACAACGGCTTTGACAACGGTGTCGTGGTAGGCTCAAACACCTACCGCGCCGTGCAAACGCCCGGCCTCATCTATAGCTATAAGGTGGCCGCGCTGAATGACGGGGGAGAAAGTTTCCCTTCCGAAATACTTTCCGCAGCCAGGGCCTTCAATGAAAAGGGCGTTGTACTGGTCATTAACGGGTTCGACAGGATCTCGGCGCCGGCCGATTTCGCCACCGACAACATCGCCGGATTCTGTGACGACATAGACCACGGAGTGCCCTATAAAGAAGACATCAGTTATATCGGAAGCATGAAAGAGTTCCGCCGCTCCATTCCCTGGATGGACGACGACGCCTCCGGATTCGGCGACAGCTACGCCAACTACGAGACCAAGGTCATTGCCGGAAACACATTCGATTATCCGGCAGTGCACGGCGCAAGCATTTTAAAGGCCGGATACTCGTTCGTATCGTGCAGCAATGAAGCCGTTGAGAAAAAAACCGCCGACCTGAATGACTACAAGCTCGCCGACCTGATATTAGGAAAGCAGCGCCGGACAAAAACCGGCCGTGGCGGCGTTGTGCCGTTAGCGTTCAAGACCTTCGGCAAAGAAATGCAGGAAGCGATCGCCGCATACTGCCGCGCGGGCGGAAACATCTTTGTTTCGGGCGCCTTCGTCGGTTCGGACTTGTGGGACCATCCCGAAGCCGCGCGGGAAGACAAAGAGTTCGCCACGGGCGTACTGAAATATAAATGGCGCGTGGGACGGGCCGCAATCACAGGAGAGGTCAAGAGTGTGGCCTCGCCCTACAAGATGTTCTCCGGCAATTACAACTACCACCACGAGCTTCATCCGGACGGCTATGTTGTTGAATCGCCCGACGGCATCGTACCTGCGGACGAAAAAGCATTTACCATACTCCGCTATCCGGAAAATAATATCAGCGCCGGAATAGCCTATAAGGAAGCATACAAAACGTGCGTATTGGGCTTTCCTTTCGAGGCCATCCGCACAACAAACGAAAGAGACGGGCTTATGAAAGCCGTCCTGACCTTTTTCGACGAAAGACCATGAAAAAATATATCCTGCTTACGGTGATCATCCTGTTGCTGCCGGCAATAGGCACAGCACAATTCCGCTTCGCCCTCATCACGGACTTGCATATCACCAAGACCGAGCCGGCAGTAGAAGACCTGCAAAAAGCCGTGAGCCAAATCAACGCGACCGGCAACTTGGACTTTGTTCTCGTTACGGGAGACATCACCGAAGAGGGAGACCGCGAATCGCTCAAGAAAGCCAAAGCAATCCTCGACCAACTAAAGCCCAGCTACCATATCATCCCCGGCAACCATGAAACAACCTGGTCGGAATCGGGCATGACAGCTTTCGGGGATATTTTCGGCAGCGAGCGCTTCCGGTTTGAGCACAAAGGCTTCCTCTTCCTCGGATTCAACACAGGGCCGTTCATCCGCATGGCCGACGGCCATGTCGCCCCGCAGGACATCAGTTGGCTAAAAGAAGAGTTGGAATCGTACGGAAAGGAAAAGCCGGTGGTCATTGTTACGCACTACCCGCTGAATGAAGATGTAGACAATTGGTATGACGTTACCGGTGCCATACGCCCCTATAACATCCGCGTGGTTGTCGGCGGGCATTACCACGACAACCGCCAATATAGCTACGACGGCATCCCCGGCATCCTGAACCGCTCCACGCTCCGCGGAAAAGATGCCGCCGGAGGTTATTCCATTTACGACATCACCTCCGATTCGATTATCGTCTACGAGCACAATATCGGTGCGGAGCCACGGCGGTGGGCTTCCTTATCATTGGCCAAGAAATATTACGGCGAAAAAGGACCGGTCGATAAATACCCTGACTTTTCCGTCAACAAAGAATATCCGCAAGTAAAACCCGCCTGGCTGGTACAAACCGGAGCAGGCATTTATTCTTCGCCCGCAACACTTGACGGCAAGGTTTATGCAGGCGATGACACGGGCTGCCTGACCTGCTATGCATTGGCAGACGGCAAAAAACTGTGGAGCTTCAAAGCGGGCCACCGGATTGTTGGGACGCCCGCTGCCGGCAAAAATGTTGTTGTCTTTGGCTCTGCCGACAAAAATATCTACGGACTTGACGCCACAACCGGCAAACAGCTGTGGAAGGTCGCCGCTGCCGAACCCGTACTTGGCGCAGTAACCATCAGCGGCGACACCGCCTATATCGGTGCGAGCGACCATACGTTCCGCGCGATACACATCCGCACCGGAAATGTGGTGTGGGCGTACGGCCAAGTGAAAGGCTACATCGTGACCAAACCGCTTGTCGAAGGAAACAAAGTCATCTTCGGCGCATGGGATAATACGCTGTATGCGCTCGACAAACAAACCGGCAAAGAGATCTGGAAATGGACGGGAGGGCTGACCCGTATGCACTTCTCCCCTGCCTCGGTGTGGCCGGTAGCGGCGCACGGCAAGGTGTTCATCACCGACCCGCAACGGGCGCTGACGGCCATAAACATCGAAACGGGCGAAACCATCTACCGCACATTCCAGTCGACGGTACGCGAAACCATCGGATTGTCCCAAGACAAGGCCCGCATTTACAGCAAAACGATGAACGACAGCATCGTGTGTTTCTCTACAACGACCGGTACGCCCAAACAGCTGTGGGCGTCCAACGCCGGTTTCGGATACGAACACGCTCCGTCCATGCCTGTCGAGAAAGACGGCAGGGTATTCGGAAGCACCAAAAACGGACTGATGTTCGCCTTGGAAGCCGCAACCGGCAACATCATCTGGAAACATAAAGCCGGAAACTCGCTCATCAGCACGGTTGTTCCGCTCGACGGCGGCAAGGTGCTGTTCACCGCAACGGGAGGGGAAGTCGGACTGCTGACAGACGAATCAATGTATATAACCAACAAAAAATAAATTCAAAATGAAAGCCCTGATAAACTGCTTCATCCCATTTGCGGATGCGGCACAAGCAAAAGAAACCGTGAAAAGTTTACGGGAAACCGGCTTAGTAAACAAAATCTATCTGCTGGCAACCGAAGCCGGAAGCCAACCGCTGGACGGGTGCGAAACCATATCCGTATCCGGCCTGAATGCAAGCGACACGATGCTGGCGATCGCCGCCGGAGCCGATACGCCCTATACACTTTTGTACACCAAACAATCCTTGCTGGAGCTTGGCTATTTCGCGCTGGAGCGCATGATCCGGATCATAGAGGACGCCAACGCCGGAATGGCCTATGCCGACCACTACCGGATTACGGGCGGAAGCAAGACCAATGCCCCGGTCATTGACTATCAGTTCGGGAGCTTGCGCGATGACTTCGACTTCGGCTCCGTCCTGCTATTCAGGTCGGGAGCGTTCAGGGAAGCGGCAAGCCGCATGAAAGCCGCCTACCGGTTTGCCGGCCTGTATGACCTCCGCCTGAAGCTGTCTCAAAAAAAGCCGTTGGTGCATATCAACGAATACCTCTATTCGGAAGTGGAACTTGACACCCGGAAAAGCGGCGAAAAACTCTTTGACTATGTAGACCCGAAAAACAGGGAGGTACAAATCGAAATGGAACAAGCCTGCACGGAACACCTGAAAGAAATCAGAGGCTACCTGGAGCCTGAATTCAAACGCATCGAGTTCAGCGCAGGCAACTTCGAGTTTGAAGCGTCGGTGATCATTCCCGTGCGCAACCGCATCCGCACCATCGAAGACGCGATCAAATCGGTACTCAACCAGAAAACAACGTTCAAGTTCAATCTCATCATCATCGACAACCATTCCACAGACGGCACCACGGAAGCCATACGGAAATACGCCGGCGACGGGCGCCTCATCCACATCATCCCCGAACGCGGCGACTTGGGCATCGGCGGCTGCTGGAATACCGGAATACACCATCCCCGATGCGGAAAATTCGCCGTGCAGTTAGACAGCGACGATGTGTACAAAGACGCGCAGACGCTGCAAATCATGGTCGATGCTTTCTACGAACAAAACTGCGCCATGGTGGTGGGTACGTATATGATGACCGACTTCGATATGAAAATGATCGCCCCCGGCATCATTGACCACAAGGAATGGACGCCCGAAAACGGCCGCAACAATGCGCTGCGCATCAACGGGCTGGGCGCCCCGCGTGCATTCTACACCCCTGTATTGCGTGAGATCAAGGTTCCGAACACCAGCTACGGCGAAGACTATGCACTCGGGTTGAACTTTTCCCGCCAATATCAAATCGGACGGGTATACGATACCGTATATTTGTGCCGCCGTTGGGACGACAATTCAGACGCGTCGTTAGACATCGTGAAAATGAACGGCCATAATACCTATAAAGACCGGATACGTACATGGGAATTACAAGCGCGCATCGCGTTGAACAATGCAGGAAAATGATCTTTGGAGCCTTACAACCCCGTGGAAAGTCTCAAAAAAAAATTTTGGAGCCTCACACCCCCGTGGAAAGTCTCAAAAAAAAATTTTGGAGCCTTACACCCCCGTGGATGTCATCAAAAAAAAATTTTGGAGCTTTACAACCCCTTGGATGTCATCAAAAAAAAATTTTGGAGCTTTACAACCCCTCGGATGTCATCAAAAAAAAATTTTGGAGCCTTACAACCCCTCGGATGTCATCAAAAAAAAATTTTGGAGCTTTACAACCCCTCGGATGTCATCAAAAAAAATTTTGGAGCTTTACAACCCCTCGGATGTCATCAAAAAAGAAATGGTAAATGGTAAATGGTAAATTGTAAATGAAAAGATGGTAGTTAAAGACGCAGTACATAAACTGATCGAAGAACAACCGGCGGAATGGGAGCTGGCAGCCGCCAACTACAACGCCCTTGCCCGGGTGAAGACCAAAACGTTTGACGTTGGAGGCTGGAGGTACAACGTGCAGTTCAATCCGGCGCGCATCACCTCCTCTGCGGCAAAGGTAGACCCGGAATCCATCCAGGAGCGGAAGTGCTTCCTGTGCCCGGCCAACCTGCCCCGGGAGCAACGAAGCATACCGTTCAAAGGCGGCTACAGCATACTTGTCAACCCGTTTCCGATCTTTCCCCGCCATTTGACCATACCGGATATTCAACATGTAGACCAGCGGATCCTCCCGCGGATGGGCGACATGCTGGATCTGGCGGAAGCGCTGGATGATTTTATCATCTTCTACAACGGCCCCAAATGCGGCGCGTCGGCTCCCGACCACGTTCATTTCCAGGCAGGCAACAAGGGATTCCTGCCGATTGAGAAAGAATGGAAATACAGGAAAGCCGGAAGAGTGGCAGACTACAAAAGAGCCTCCCTGTCGTTCCTGGACGACGCCCCCCGCGCCACATTGGTCATTGAAGCCGAAAGCAAAGACGATGCCTCAGCCCTGTTCAAAACGGTTTATGATTCGATGGATCAGGACGGCGATGAGCCTATGATGAACCTACTTGCCTGGTATGAAGACGGCAAATGGGTGGTTTGTATCTTCCCGAGGGAGCGGCACCGCCCGTCGTATTTCAGCTCCCCGGGAGACGGAAACATCCTGGTAAGCCCGGCCTCCGTAGATATGGGAGGGGTTTTTATCACGCCCTTAGAAAAGGATTTCAATAAAATCACAGCAAAAGACATCCACGGGATCTTGAGCGAAGTATGTATCTCATCGGAAAAATTCCACCGATTGAGGCAACAAATAAAAAAACGGATAACAGCAACGGCAACCCGCCAGTGCAATTTAAACTTAATTTAGTCCATAATTATGATTGAACCTAAAGTCAGCGTAGGCATCCTCTTTGAAACGCAGATCGAATTTGTCCTTCTTGCACCCTACCGCTTAGACGGCGAAGAAATAAAAGGAAAACAAACCGCAACCTGTAGCAACGGGAATATCCTGTGGCAGGGCTGCCTGTATAAAGAATTAGTGTTCGAACCGGTTTGCGAAGAACAGGCCGAATTTGAAATACTCAACGTAACCATCGGCATCAATTTCCACTGGGAGCGCAAAGAAAACCAACGCTTCCAGGGAGCCTTCAAGGTGATCGTAGAAGACCGGAAGCTCACCGGCATCAACCTCGTATCCGTAGAAGATTACCTCACCAGCGTAATCTCGTCCGAGATGAGTGCAACGGCGTCGCTCGAGCTGCTCAAAGCACATGCCGTGATCTCAAGGAGCTGGCTGCTGGCGAATATGCAGGGTAGCAACAACAACCCTACCCCACAACCCAACAGCCTCACCCCGGCCCTCTCCAAAGGAGAGGGGGAAGGGGTTACCACGGATGTGTTAGGAACTGAGTCAGGATCCGGCAGCAGTTCCAAGCAGCATTACCATACGGCAAACTGTGTAAGTTATGGCTGTTTAAAAGGAAAACAAAAAGAATTGAAGGATAATTCCACAGAAGCTGAAAAAGTAATATGGAACCTGATTAGAGATAATCAATTGGGAGAAAAATTCAGACGTCAATATATTATATCCGATTATATTGTTGATTTTGTGTGCTTGACAAAGAAGTTAATCCTTGAAATTGATGGCAAGTATCATAATGATCCGGAACAAATAAAAAAAGATAATGAAAGAACATCCGAGCTTAACCGATTAGGCTTCAAAGTGCTTCGTTTTACTAACGAGGAAATCATCTCCAATCCCGAAAAGATCATACGGATTATTTCCAAAAGCCTATCCTCACAGGACAGCCTCACCCCGGCCCTCTCCAAAGGAGAGGGGGAAGGGGTTACTACGGACGAATTTATAAAATGGTACGAACGCTCCGACCATACCCGCTTTGATGTTTGCGCCGACGACCACTGCCAGCGCTATCAAGGCATTACCCGCGCCTCGACGGAAATCGTCAGGCAAGCCGTAGCAGCTACCCGCGGGCAGGTCTTGCTGTACGATACTAAGATCTGCGACGCCCGTTTCTCCAAATGCTGCGGAGGAGCCTTTGAAGAGTTCCAAAGCTGCTGGGACGACATCAAACATCCTTACTTGGCCAAGCAAAGCGACAGTAAACCGGTTGTCGAACTGCCGGACCTGACCGTTGAAGCGGAAGCGGAGAAATGGATACGGACTTCACCCGAAGCCTTCTGCAACACCACAGACAAAGCGGTACTGTCGCAGGTGCTCAACAACTACGACCAGGAAACCATCGACTTCTACCGCTGGAAGGTAGAATACAGCCAAAAAGAATTGTCCAAGCTGATACACACACGTTCCGGCATTGATTTCGGAGATATTCTCGACCTGGTTCCGGTAGAAAGAGGAACATCCGGCCGGCTTGTCAAACTTAAAATCGTGGGAACCAAACGCACGCTTATTATAGGAAAGGAACTCGAGATACGCCGCACGCTCTCCGCTTCCCACCTGTACAGCTCGGCCTTTGTTGTCGATAAAAGCAATGTTGCAAACAGAATACCCGGCAAGTTTACACTGACCGGCGCCGGATGGGGTCATGGCGTAGGCCTCTGCCAGATCGGCGCCGCCGTTATGGGCGAAAAAGGATATTCCTACGACGGAATCCTGCTGCATTATTACATCGGAGCCTCTATTGAAAAACTATATTAAACAAACACACATACCATGAAAACTAAAAAAGTATCGCCCTGGGCGTGGATCCCCAGCCTGTATCTGGCCGAAGGATTACCATACGTTGCCGTGATGACCATTTCGGTTATCATGTACAAGCGCATGGGAATATCCAATACAGACATTGCATTATACACCAGCTGGCTGTATCTCCCTTGGGTGATCAAGCCGTTCTGGAGTCCGTTCGTCGATTTGCTGAAAACCAAACGCTGGTGGATCGTCACCATGCAGCTGCTCATCGGCGCGGGATTCGCAGGAATCGCCTTTACCATTCCGCTGCCGTTCTTTTTCCAGGCGACGCTGGCCTTCTTCTGGTTGCTGGCCTTCAGCTCCGCTACGCACGACATCGCTGCCGACGGATTTTATATGCTCGGGCTGGACACCAATCAGCAGGCCATGTATGTCGGCATCCGAAGCACGTTCTACCGTGTGGCGACGATCATGGGGCAAGGCGTTCTTATCATCCTTGCCGGCTTTTTTGAAAGCGTATCCGGAATCGAACCGCTGAAAATAAATGTTGAGGTTGATCCCCAATATACCACCACAACAACAGTAACTCCCTCCTCCCTCTCCTTTGGAGAGGGCCGAGGTGAGGCTGTTGGAGCTGTGCGGGCTGTGGGCACTGTTGGGGCTGTTGGGGGTGAGGCTGCTTTCATCCTCAGCAACGACGTAGTACGGTTGGGAACAGGCGGGCTGGAAAAAGACAGCTTGGAGTTCTTTCTCAATGCCGTCATTGCTCAAAACTGCGAGAATGGTTTTATCCCGAAGAAAAACCTTCCCGAAGGGCACAAAGAACACACGCACAAGGCCAAAAACGAAAGCTGGTGGACCGCATCCGTCTCTAAGCCTTTGGGCAACCGGATAAGGAACAATTTCGGAGAAAAACGCAAAGCGGTGAACGAATCGAACAAGGCCGGCAATGTCGCCATAGTCGCCGTAACGCTTTCCAAAAAGCCGGAGAAGGGCAAGGAGATCATACTGAACACCACCATGAACAGTGGAGACAAAAGCATAGCATTGATCCACGGCGAACATTTATCATTCACCGACGCCAACTGGAACAAGCCGGCCTATCTGGTATTCCAGGCCGACCCCAAGCTAACCGTTGCCACCACCGCAGAATACAAAGGATTATCCGGCAATATCCCATTTGCCTGGTCGATCACCTTCTTTGTCCTGGCAGGGCTTTTTATCTTCTTTAGTTTCCATCACAAGATCGCACTGCCCAGGCCCGGATCGGACAAGCCGCATCCTTATTTGACGGCGCAATCCATCATCAAAGAATTTTCGGCCACGTTTGTTTCTTTCTTCAAGAAACCACAGGCCGCCGCCGGCATATTCTTCATGCTCACGTTCCGCTTCTCGGAAGCGCAGCTGCTGAAGCTGATCAATCCTTTCCTCCTCGACTCCCGGGACATTGGCGGGCTGGGGCTGACAACAGGCGAAGTCGGGTTAGTCTATGGCACGATCGGCATCATCGGCCTTACGCTCGGAGGCATCATCGGAGGCATTGTCGCATCGAAGGGCGGGTTAAAGAAATGGCTGTGGCCGATGACCCTCAGTATGCTGCTGACCATTGCTACCTTTATATACCTGAGCTTCACCCAAACGGATAGCCTGGTCGTTATCAACATATGCGTATTCATTGAGCAGTTTGGCTACGGGTTCGGATTCACAGCCTATATGCTTTACCTGATGTACTACTCGGACGGCGAACAGAAGACAGCCCACTATGCCATCTGTACCGGATTCATGGCCTTGGGGATGATGATTCCCGGAATGTTCGCCGGATGGTTGCAGGAACTGCTGGGATACAATCATTTCTTTGTGTGGGTAATGATTTGCAGCGCCATACCCATCCTTGCAGTGGCCTTGCTGAAAATCAATCCCAATTACGGTAAGGCTAAAGAGAAACAGGAACAAATAGAAGAATCAACAAATTAAAGCATCTTATGAAGAAATTACTGCTTGTTGCAGCGCTGTTCGGCTTGGTATTTACCGCCGCATCTGCACAGAAAATAAAGATCAAGACCGGTATTGAGGTCTTGAAAGAACAAAACTTTAAATGCCTTGACGGTAAGCGCGTCGGTCTGATCACCAACCCGACAGGGGTGGACAACCGGCTGAAATCAACGATTGACATTCTGCACGAGGCGCCAAACGTAAACTTGGTAGCCCTTTACGGGCCGGAACACGGCGTCCGCGGCGACATCCATGCCGGCGACAAGGTGGAAAACGAATCCGACGCTTCAACAGGATTACCGGTACACTCCCTTTACGGAAAAACCAGGAAACCGACGCCCGAAATGCTCCAGGGCATTGACGTGCTGGTTTATGACATACAAGACATCGGTTGCCGCTCGTTCACCTACATCAGTACGATGGGGCTGGCTATGGTAGCCGCCGCCGAAAACGACATAGAGTTTGTTGTACTCGACCGCCCGAATCCCGTAGGAGGGATCAAGATCGAAGGAAACCTCGTCGAGGACGGGTATGCGTCCTTTGTCAGTCCGTTTGAAATTCCATATCTTTATGCCCTCACATGCGGAGAATTGGCATTGATGCTTAACGGAGAAAACATGTTGGAAAAACAGTGTAAACTGCACATAGTAAAGATGAAGGGCTGGAAGCGCAGCATGGACTACACACAAACAGGACTACAGTGGGTTCCTTCTTCACCTCATATACCCCACCCCCATTCCGCCGTATTCTACCCGGTCAGCGGCATTTTGGGAGAGTTGGGCTATGTGTCTATCGGGGTGGGTTATACCATTCCTTTCCAGATGTTCGCCACCCCTTGGATCAAGGCCGAAGAACTCGCAGCACGCATGAACGCGCTGGAGCTTCCCGGCGTCATCTTCCGCCCCATCTGCCTCAAACCATTCTATTCCGCACATAAAGGCGAACAGCTCCAGGGCGTGCAGGTTCATATTGTCAATTTCCGGAAGGCGGCGTTAAGCGACATACAGTTCCTTCTCATGCAGGAAATTGCCGCACTCTACCCCGACCGCGCCGTATTCGACCATGCCGACGAGGGCCGGTTCCGTATGTTCGACCAGGTAAGCGGCAGCAATCAGATCAGGGAACGTTTCGGCAAGAACAACCGTTGGGAAGACATCCGGGACTATTGGTATAAGGATGCGGAAAGTTTCCGCAAGCTCTCCAAGCCCTACTATCTCTACAAATAAACCATGAGCAAACAGAGCTACTACAAGCAGTTTTTGCAGGAAGTATCATGCTTCATCCCCCGCAAAAGGATCTATACCGACGAGCTGCGCCGGTTAGCCTGGGGCACGGATGCCGGATTCTACCGGCTCATTCCGCAAATCGTGATCCGTTCGGAAAACGAGCAGGAAGTCTCCGGCATTCTCGCTATTGCCGGCCACTACCACCTGCCGGTAACTTTCCGCGCTGCCGGAACCAGCTTGTCGGGGCAGGCCGTCAGCAACTCGATCCTTATCGTGGCCGGAAAGAACTGGGAGAAATATACGATTGGCGAAGAAGCTAAAACCATCACCTTGCAACCGGGCATCACCGGTCAGCGCGTGAACGAGATACTGAAACCCTACGGCCGCAAGTTCGCTCCCGACCCCGCCTCCATCAAGAGCGCTATGGTGGGGGGCATCGTGATGAACAATGCTTCCGGCATGAACTGCGGCACGCACGCCAATAGCGACAGGGTATTGCTTTCCGCCCGTATCGTTTTTGCCGACGGCACGGTGCTCGACACGGGTGATCCGGCCGGCCGGAACGATTTCTTCCGGAAGAAGCCGGATTTCATCCGCCAAATTGAGTATCTGCGCGACCGGGTGCGCAAGGACGCCGGACTTGTAGAACGCATCCGGCATAAATACGCCATCAAGAACGTAACGGGGCTTAACATACTGCCTTTCGTGATGTTCGACGACCCGTTCGACATCATCGCCCACCTTATGGTTGGCTCGGAAGGAACATTGGCGTTTCTGTCCGAAGTAACGATGCAAACCGGATACAGCTACCCGCACAAAGCCAGCGCCATGCTGTATTTCAGCGACATCAAAGAGGCTTGCCGCGCGGTCGTCGCCATGAAGCAGTTAACCAACGAACAAGGCGAGCGGATCGTTAAGGGAGCGGAACTATTGGATAAAAAGTCGCTCGAGTCGGTAAACGACCCCACCGGCGCCGGACTAACCGCCGTACTGACCGAAACCATGTCCGTTACCAAAGAAGAGCTGGAACGCAACATAGCAGACATTACAAAAACGCTGGCGGTTTTCAACACGCATACGCCCGTCCGTTTCACCGATAAAGAAGAAGAATACTCCGGCTATTGGGCCATCCGTTCGGGCATATTCCCATCGGTCGGCGGTACAAGAAAGCCGGGCACAACCAGCCTCATCGAGGATGTGGCTTTCCACATCGAAGACCTGCCCGAAGCAACGGCCGACTTGCAGGACTTGCTGGAACGCCACGGCTACGACGACGCCTGCATCTACGGGCACGCGTTGGAAGGAAACTACCACTTCATCATCAACCAATCTTTCGGCAGTGACGGAGAGGTAAAACGGTACGGCAACCTGATGAACGACGTTATCGCCCTCGTTGTCGGCAAATACAACGGCTCGTTGAAAGCCGAGCACGGAACCGGCCGCAATATGGCTCCTTTTGTAGCATACGAATGGGGGGAACCGGCGTTCGACGTGATGAAGGCGGTCAAAGAACTGTTCGACCCGAAGAACATCCTCAACCCCGGGGTGATATTCAATGACGATCCGATGTGCCACATCAAGAACTTCAAGCCACTGCCGCTCACCAATCCGCACGTAGACAAATGTATCGAATGTGGCTTCTGCGAAGTGAACTGCCTGACTTGCGGGTTTACGCTGTCTTCCCGTCAGCGCATCGTTCTGCAACGCGAGATTACCCGCCTGAGGCAATCCGGCGAAGACCCGAAGCGCCTAAGCCTGCTGCAAAAACAATACCGCTACCCCGGAAACACGACCTGTGCCGGCGACGGGCTATGCTCCATGTCTTGTCCGATGGGCATAAACACCGGAGACCTTACACATGACTTGCGGGGGGAAGAGCTACCCGAAGGCAGCTTGGGCTACAGGGCGGGAAATTACGCCGCCAATCATTTTGCCGGAATAAAGCGTGTGTTGAGGGCTATGCTGACGCTTGCAAACGTGGCGCACATCCTATTGGGAACACGCATTATGCGTGTCATAGCCAAAAGCCTGCATAAAATGGGACTACCACTGTGGACGCCGGAAATGCCGGGCTGTTACAGCCTAACCCCTTCGCTCTCCAACGAAAAAGAGGAAGAAGCTACAGATACCGCACTAAAAGTTGTTTACTTCCCGAGCTGTATCAATCAAACATTCGGTATATCGCCGCTTTACCAAAAAAAGAATAAAGTGCAGGAACTTGCGCAGCCGGTTGATAAAATGGTATCCCTGCTGCACAAGGCCGGCTACGAAGTCGTTTTTCCTAAAAACATGGACAGACTTTGCTGTGGAACAATCTGGGAAAGCAAGGGCATGGCGGATATTGCCGGCAAGAAGAGCGCAGAGCTGGAAGCCGCGCTGTATGAGGCCAGCGAACAAGGCAAATACCCTGTGTTATGCGACCAAAGCCCATGCCTCTACCGTATGCGCCACACCATCCATGCGATCAAGCTGTACGAACCTGTTGAGTTTATACATACCTTCCTGATGGATAAATTGGAATTTACGCAGACAGACACTCCGGTAGCCGTTCACATTACCTGCTCCATGCAGAAAATGGGATTGGGCAACCAGGTAATCTCCTTGGCAAAACGATGCTCCAGCCGGGTGCTGGTGCCCGAAGAAGTCGGCTGCTGCGGATTTGCGGGCGACAAAGGATTCACGCATCCCGAAGTCAATTCGTACGCATTGCGCAAGCTGCGCCCGCAGCTGGAAAGCTCCGGCACGCAAATGGGCTATTCCAACAGCCGCACGTGCGAGATCGGACTGACCGCCAACTCCGGAATACCTTATGTGTCTATTGTTTACTTGGTTGATGAGTGTACCCAACCTAAAAATAAAACCATATGATTAAAACATCCGACCGACGTTTATTGGCCCTCGATGTGCTTAGAGGAATTACCATCGCGGGGATGATCTTAGTTAACAACCCGGGATCATGGGGCAAGATATACGCCCCGTTAGGCCATGCGCAATGGAACGGGCTGACCCCGACGGACCTTGTGTTTCCTTTCTTCATGTTCATCATGGGGATCTCGACCTATATCTCATTAAGGAAGTACGGGTTTGAGTTCAGCTCCGGCGCCACATGGAAGATCATCAAGCGAACCGCCGTCATCTTTGCTATCGGCCTGGGCATCGCCTGGTTTTCTTTAGCCTGCCGCACTTGGAACTCACCGGCCGATACCGGCCTGTCGTTCTGGCCGCGCCTCTGGGAATCGGTTTGCAACTTCGACCGCATCCGCATCATGGGCGTTTTGCCCCGCCTGGCAGTTTGCTACGGCGTCACGGCGTGGCTTGCATTGTCCGTGAAGCACAAATACTTCCCCTGTATCATCATTACCATGCTGGCGGGTTACTTCCTCGTTCTACTCTTCGGCAGGGGATTCGAATACAATGAGGCCAATATCCTTTCCGTTGTAGACCGCGCCATCCTTGGCGCCAACCATATCTATAAAGACAACGGGATTGAGCCGGAAGGACTGCCAAGCACGATCCCGGCGATTGCCCATGTGCTCATCGGTTTCTGTTGCGGCAAATGGCTTATGGAGGTGAAAGACATCAACGATAAGCTGCTTCGCCTGTTCCTGGCGGGTACCGTGCTAACCTTCCTGGGTTTCCTGCTGAGTTATGGCTGCCCGATCAACAAAAAGATCTGGTCGCCAACGTTTACCCTCGTCACCTGCGGTTTGGCCTCGAGCTTCCTGGCCCTGCTGGTTTGGATCATCGACGTCAAAGGATATAAGAGCCGGAGCCGGTTTTTCGAAGTCTTCGGCGTCAACCCCTTATTCATTTATGTAATGGCGGGCGTTGTGTCCATTATCCTGGGCAACATACGCATACCTCACGATGGCGGAACAACCAGTTTGCACGGATACGCATACAACGCCGTCCTGCGCCCCATGCTGGGCGACTACCCCGGCTCGCTGGCTTATGCAATCCTTTTTGTCGTGTTCTGTTGGGCGATTGGATATTTACTGTATAAAAAGAATATATATATAAAAATATGATACTAATAGCAGATAGTGGTTCTACAAAAACACATTGGAGTGTTGTAGATCGCGGACAAATGGTCCGGCAAGTTTTCACAAAAGGTATGAATCCTTATTTCCAGACCGGCGAAGATATGGCAGCGGAAATAACGGATGCGCTCGTTCCCGAGCTGGACACAACGGCATTCGATGAAATCCATTTCTTCGGCGCAGGCTGTTTACCGGAGAAAGTACCTCTCGTGCGCGGAGTTTTAAGCGCCATCTTTCAAGTTAGCGGCGAAATTGAAGTCGATACCGACATGCTTGGCGCCGCCAAAGGGCTTTGCCTCCACAACCCGGGCATTGTTTGCATCATGGGAACAGGATCCAATTCTTGCTTCTACGACGGTAAAAAGATCGTGAGCAACGTGTCGCCGTTAGGATTCATCCTGGGTGACGAAGGCAGCGGCGCCGTCCTGGGCAAACTATTGATCGGCGACATCCTGAAGAACCAGATGGGCGCCACGCTGAAAGAGAAGTTCCTGAAACAGTACGACCTCACGCAGGCGGAAATCATCGAGCGTGTATATCGCCGGCCGTTCCCCAACCGGTTTCTGGCAAGCATATCGCCTTTCCTTGCCGGAAACATCGGGGAACCCAAGATATACGGGCTGGTGTTGAATGCGTTTAAAGCATTCCTGACCCGCAATGTCATGCAGTACGATTACAAGAACAATAAAGCCCACTTCATCGGCTCCGTAGCCTTCCATTATAAAGACGTACTGAAAGCTGCCGCCAAGGAAGTCGGCGTTGAGACCGGAACCATCATCCAAAGCCCGATGGAGGGATTGCAAACCTATTACAGCCCCGACCCAACGCACCGGTAATGATCGTGATTGAACATAGAATAATTTGTTTGAAAAAGAAAGTATGTGTAAAGACAAAAAAAGTGAGACTACAATTAAGATCACCGAGCAACCGTCGCTCTATAATGATCTGGAAAAAAAATCTATCCGGGAGATCCTGGAAGACATCAACACAGAAGACCGGAAAGTAGCTTTAGCCATTCGGGAAACAATTCCACAAATAGAAAAATTGGTATCCGAGATCGTACCCCGCATGAAACAAGGCGGGCGGATCTTCTATATGGGCGCCGGAACCAGCGGACGCTTAGGTGTATTGGATGCTTCGGAAATCCCCCCGACGTTCGGTATGCCGAACACATTGGTCATCGGGTTGATCGCCGGAGGAGACACTGCCCTGCGCAACCCCGTAGAAAACGCCGAAGACGACAGGGAACGCGGGTGGCAGGAACTTCTGGAGCACAACATTAACAAAAAAGACGTCGTGATCGGAATCGCTGCCTCGGGAACCACACCCTATGTGATCGGCGCCATGCACATGGCGCGCCGGCAAGGCATCCTGACGGGATGCGTCACCAGCAATCCGAGTACCCCGATGGCGGCAGAAGCCGACATACCCATTGAAATGATCGTAGGCCCGGAATACGTAACGGGAAGCTCGCGCATGAAATCCGGCACAGGCCAGAAAATGATCCTGAACATGATCACCACATCGGTCATGATCCAGCTCGGCCGCGTAAAAGGCAACAAGATGGTAAACATGCAATTGAGCAACCAAAAACTTGTTGACCGCGGCACGCGCATGATCGTCGAAGAACTTGGATTGACGTACGACCAGGCAAAAGCACTGTTGCTGATGCACGGCTCGGTAAAAAAAGCCGTTGATGTATACAGGGCAACATAAACGCCCATCCTGTTTCTTGGCAAATCCGGACCGGCCGGAAATGCGCCGGAAAACAGGACAAAAACCAGGCGTAGCTTATATTCTTAAAATAGGGTATAACCCGCGACTTGAATTAATTAACTATATTTGCACAGAATCAAAATGATTTTTTAACTTAACGGAATAAATAATATGGCTTTAGAAATTACAGACAGCAATAACTTGAATTATTTGAATGGTGATAAACCGGTGGTTATAGACTTTTGGGCCCCGTGGTGCGGCCCTTGTAAAGCAATCGGGCCGGTAATTGAAGAATTGGCCCATGAATACGAAGATCAAGCGGTTATTGGAAAATGCAACGTTGACGAAAACACAGACCTGCCTGCGCAGTATGGAATCCGCAGCATTCCTACGATCATTTTCTTCAAAAACGGCGAAGTAGTAGATAAACAAGTAGGAGCTGCAACAAAATCGGCTCTGGCGGATAAGATCAAAGCATTATTTTGAATATAACGAATAAATAAACTAAAACTATGGCACCGGAAAGCGAGTTCTTTTTGCATGATGAAGATGACGAAAAAACCATCGAGTACATTAAAAACTACCTGCCGCAGGAATTAAAAGAGAAGTTCGACAACGATACACTCTATTATTTTCTCGACCTGATAGACGATTACTACG
>JAITSN010000028.1 GCA_031287715.1 Mediterranea sp. (in: CFB group bacteria) | reverse complement strand
GTCTGGACTGAACGACAGAATTTGTCGGGGTACGCTCAAATGAAGGGTTGGCTGTATGAGGTATGGAATGCGATAAAGGAGATGTTCGGCGTTAAGCTGGATAACCGCATCCGTATGGAAGACATGACGTTGGAAGACTTCACCGGCACAGCCGTCAAAGACCTGCTCGGAGGCAAGAACCTGTATGAGAAATACGGGGTGGATAAGCGGGCCGGAAGCGATGCCTCAAGGCTGCAAGGCAAAACCGAATATGCCCGTCAATCGGATTACGACTTTGATGTATCCGGTGTCACCGCCGCCAATGCGCAGGAGATGCAGCGCATCAAGACCGAAGCGCAGGCCAGCGGCACATTCATGCAAGCACCCAATGGTAAAGCCACCAAGCTAAACGAGCGGCAGTGGTTGCAGGTCAGGACGGAGGCATTTAAACAATGGTTCGGAGATTGGCAGCTGGCTAACAAATTGCAGTCGATTGAGGATTTGGCGGCGATAGGGATAAAGCCGCACAATTTATCAAACGAGCAACTGTATGAAGCGTACAAAAATTTAGGAGACGGTAAAAATAAATACGACAACAGAGAAGTACGTTTCGTAAATGACACCTATGGCAAAATAACAAGGAATAAAGGACTTGATGTAAAACAAATTATTCCTCAATTAAAAGATGTTTTTAATCACTCTGTTCCGATTTACAGCGAACAAGAGCAACAGCGTGATGGACACAAGCCACACAATAACTTTGTAGGGTATCATAATTATTTGGGTAAAATAGAAATAGACGGGAAAGATTATTACGTACGCTTTACCGTGCAGGAAGTAAACGCAAAGCCGCAAACAATAAAAAGAGGTTTTGTGCCAAACGAGCTACACTCTACCTTTGTGAGCGACGTAGAAATATATAAAAATTCCGCCATTGCGCCCGTACCCTCCGGGTTATTAACCCGGCCACGACAACCCCAAAGCGGAATTACTAAAACCGCAAACAATCTAACGGATGCCGCAACGAACGGCGCGAAAGATGTAAGCGGTGTTATTGATACAAAGCTACAGCAGTTTTTTGAAAAAGCAAGGGAAGCGCGCGAAAATTCATCCAAGGCATTGGATGAGAACGGCGAGCCGCTGGTGCTCTACCACTATACATCGGAAAACTTTACCGTATTTGACCCGAAAGAGGCTCGGCAAAACGCCGACTTGCCGAGCTTTTATTTCAGCGCGAACAGAACGGATTGGAAAGATATGGGTAACAGGGTTATATCTGCGTTCCTCAATATCCGCAATGTCACAGAAAAACCGAACGCCGCCATGCGTGGTGCAGAGGCAAAGGCTTCCTTGCGCGAGAAAGGATTTGACGGAACGATAATAACAGAAGACGGCGAAATTGTAGAATACGCAGCATTTGATCCCAACCAAATCAAGTCCGCTACAAGCAATAACGGCAACTTCGATAACCAGAGCGACGACATCCGCTTCCAGTTTGCCGGCGATCCGGCTTCGTCGGCAGAAGCTACGCCGGACGGGAAAGGACAGGAGGGAACAGGAAAAAAATCTCCCGGAAGTTTGAATACGGAGGGAGAAATCCTATCTTCGCATAATAATAACCCTAAAAGTGAAAGAGATGACGAAGTATCTGAACGAGTTCCACAAGGAAAGTACGGAGCGCAAGCTCAAGTGGATAGCCGAATCGAAGACGCACTCGCGGAATGTAGAAGAGCAAGTGAGGAAGGTGTACGAGATGCACAGGCAGTTGGACGAACTATATCCGGACAGCAGCAAAAAGAATTAGAAAACCGTGCCGCGGAGATCTATGCGAAAGAAAAAGGTCTATGGATTCCGTTGCATGACGTCTCTTCTTTAGGTACTCCCATTCCCAGCGGAAATGAAAATGACGTTTACCTTGACGCCGAAGGTCTTTCGGTATACAAGGTAAACAATTTATTGAATAGCAAGACGGTCTCCGGCCTTCTTGAGCGGGTATTGCTCCATAATAGATATTTCCCTGAAACGCGTTATCAATTAGTTGGTTTTTCCGGTTTTGGAAGCGGCAATGTATATCCTGTATTAAAACAAGATTTTATAGAGGATGCCACGTTTGCAACCCCCGAAGAGATTAAGGGTTACATGGAATCTATCGGCTTCCACCAAATGGGCGAATGGGAATATTCAAACGGAGAGATCATCATATCGGATTTGCGGCCAAGAAACGTAGTCAAGAACGTAGCTGGCGATATTTTTGTGGTTGATGCTGAGTTTAAACAGGCCCCCGAAACAGAAGAAGAATCTCCCTCTTCCGGCGGTCTTCGTTTTCATATTCCCGAGCCTCCTGTTTTCAAGCAGGGTGATACACTCGACAAGATCCTGGCCGAGTACGACGCTTACATCCGTCAGGCCCGGACGTTTGAGAAGGAGTACATTGCACACATGCGCAAGGCCACCGAGTCTTACCTCCGCATCGTAGACCAGGCCGGGCAGTTGAAGAACTTCCAGAAAGACATTGTCGCAGCCGGTGGAACATT
>JAITSN010000090.1 GCA_031287715.1 Mediterranea sp. (in: CFB group bacteria) | reverse complement strand
AAAAAAGAACTCATGAAAGTAATGAAATTCGGCGGGACATCCGTAGGTTCCGCGAACAGCATTTTAAACGTAAAGAAGATTGTAGAGTCGGTAAAAGAACCGGTAATAGTGGTCGTGTCCGCCTTGGGTGGCATCACCGACCAATTGATCAATACATCCAAGATGGCAGCAGCCGGCAACCCCAACTACGAAAACGAATTCCGTGAAATCGTCTACCGCCATGTAGAAGTCATCAAAGAAGCAGTGCCGGCCGGCGAAGCGCAAACAGCGCTACAAAAACAGATCGGCGAACTGCTGAACGAACTGAAAGACATATTCCAAGGCATATACCTCATAAAAGACCTGTCGCCCAAAACCGCCGACACGATCGTGAGCTACGGCGAACGACTGTCGTCCATCATCGTGGCGGAAGTCATCCGGGGCGCGGTGTGGTTCGACGCGCGCAGCTTCATCAAGACCGAAAGCAAGTACTCAAAACACATACCGGATACCGACCTGACCAACCGGCTGATCAGGGAAACCTTCAAAGAAATACCCCAAGTGTCGGTGCTGGGCGGGTTTATCTCTTCCGACAAGGCGAGCGGCAATGTGACCAACCTCGGGCGGGGCGGGTCGGACTACACCGCATCCATCGTTGCCGCGGCGCTGGACGCCTCCGTGCTGGAAATCTGGACGGATGTGGACGGCTTCATGACTGCCGACCCGAAAGTAATCTCAACAGCCTATACCATCGAAGAACTGAGCTACGTGGAAGCTATGGAACTGTGCAACTTTGGCGCCAAAGTAGTGTATCCGCCCACGATCTATCCGGTTTGCCACAAAAATATCCCCATCCTGATCAAGAACACCTTCAACCCCGAAGCCAAAGGAACAGTCATCATACGGCAGCACCGGAACGGCGAAGGCAAGGCCATCAAAGGCATATCTTCCATCAACGACACCAGCCTGATCACCGTGCAAGGCTTGGGCATGGTGGGCGTGATCGGCGTGAACTACCGCATCTTCCGCACGCTGGCCAAAAACGGGATCAGCGTGTTCCTCGTATCCCAAGCCTCTTCGGAAAACAGCACCTCCATCGGCGTGCGGGATGCCGATGCCGACCTGGCCTGCCGCGTACTGAACGGGGAGTTCGCCAAAGAGATCGCGATGGGAGAGATCACCGAAATCTCCGCCGAAAAAGACCTGGCCACCATCGCCATCGTAGGCGAGAACATGAAACACACCCCGGGGATCGCCGGAAAACTGTTCGGAACGCTGGGGCGGAACGGCATCAGCGTGATTGCATGTGCGCAAGGCGCATCCGAAACCAACATCTCGTTCGTTGTCGAATCGAAGTTCCTGCGCAAATCACTCAACGTTATCCACGACTCGTTCTTCCTGTCCGAATACCAAGTACTGAACCTCTTTATCTGCGGCACCGGAACGGTAGGCGGAAGCCTGATCGAACAAATCCGCAACCAGCGCCGGAAACTGATGGAAGAAAACGGATTGAAGCTGAACGTTGTAGGCATCGCCGGAAAACGCAAAGGCCTTTTCACCCGCGAAGGCATCCCCCTGGAAAACTATCGCGAAGAACTCCAAACCAAAGGCATCGACAATACACCCGAACGGCTGCGCGACGAAGTGACCGGCATGAACATCTTCAACTCCGTATTTGTCGACTGCACGGCCAGCCCCGAAATAGCCGGCCTGTACAAAGACCTGCTGCTGCACAACATCTCGGTTGTCGCAGCCAACAAAATATCCGCCTCGTCAAAGTACGAAACCTACCGCGAACTGAAACAAATAGCCCGCCGCCGCGGCGTGAAATACCTGTTCGAAACGAACGTGGGAGCCGGGCTGCCGATCATCAACACCATCAACGACCTGATCAACAGCGGCGACAAGATACTGAAGATCGAAGCCGTGCTTTCGGGAACGCTGAACTACATCCTGAACAAAGTCTGCCCCGACATACCATTCAGCCGCGCCATCCGGATGGCACAAGAAGAAGGATACTCCGAACCCGACCCGCGCATCGACCTGAGCGGGAAAGACGTCATCCGCAAACTTGTGATCCTGGCGCGCGAAGCCGGCTACCGCCTGGAACAGGAAGAAGTAGAAACGAACCTCTTCGTTCCCGACGCCTTCTTTGAAGGAACGCCGGACGACTTCCTCAAACAAGTCCAAACGCTGGACGCCGGCTTTGAAGCACGCCGCAAAGTGCTGGAAAGCGAAAACAAACACTGGCGCTTCGTAGCCCGTTTGGAAAACGGCAAAGGATCGGTCGGCCTGCTGGAAGTAGACGCCACCCACCCGTTCTATGAGCTGGAAGGCAGCAACAACATCATCCTGCTAACCACCGAACGCTACAAGGAATATCCCATGATGATCCAGGGATACGGCGCCGGAGCCAGTGTGACAGCCGCCGGCGTATTTGCCGACATCATGAGCATCGCCAACGTTTAGCCCGCCGGAAAATGAACAGAACAACGCTGCGCTATATCATCATACTTGGCGACGGAATGGCCGATTGGCCCGTCGAATCCCTCCAAAACAAAACACCCCTCCAACATGCCCGCACTCCCTATATGGATATGCTGGCGCGAAAAGGAAAGAACGGCCGGCTGGCAACGGTGCCCGAGGGCTTCCATCCGGGCAGCGAAGTGGCCAACTTAGCCGTTCTGGGCTATAACCTCCCGAAAGTATACGAAGGACGCGGCCCCCTGGAAGCCGCCAGCATCGGGGTCGACCTCAAACCGGGCGAAATGGGGATGCGCTGTAACCTGATCTGCATCGAAGGCGAAAACATAAAAAACCACTCGGCCGGACATATCTCTTCCACAGAAGCCGGAGAACTGATCCGTTTCCTCGACGGAAAGCTGGGCGGCGACAAAGTGAAATTCTACCCGGGGGTATCCTACCGCCACCTGTTAGTCGTTGAAGGCGGCAACAAGAACCTGAACTGCACCCCCCCGCACGACGTCCCGCTAAAGCCTTTCCGCCCGCTGATGGTGAAGGCCGGCAAGCCCGAAGCGGAAGACACAGTCCGGCAGCTCAACAGGCTCATCCTGAACTCCCAAGAACTCCTCAAAGACCATCCCGTCAATCTGAAACGGACAGCCGAAGGGAAAGACCCGGCAAACAGCATCTGGCCCTGGTCGCCGGGATACCGCCCGGATATGCCCCCCCTTTCCGAAACCTACCCCCAACTGAAAAGCGGCGCGGTGATCTCGGCCGTCGACCTGATCAACGGCATCGGACACTATGCCGGACTCCGCCGCATCGACGTGGAAGGAGCAACCGGACTATACAACACGAACTACGAAAACAAAGTAGCCGCTGCCTTGGATGCGCTGGAAACGGACGACTTCGTTTACCTGCACATCGAAGCCAGCGACGAAGCAGGCCACGAAGGAAACGTCGATCTCAAACTGAAAACCATCGAGAACTTAGACAGCCGCGTCGTAGGCCCCATCTACGAAGCCGTAAAAGACCGGAAAGACCGCGTGGCCATCGCCATATTGCCGGATCACCCAACACCCTGCAAACTGCGCACGCACACCGGCGAGCCTGTCCCTTTCCTGATCTGGTACCCCGGCATTGAAGCCGACAACGTGCAAACGTTCGACGAAGTTGCAGCCCGAAACGGAGCATACGGGCTACTGAAAGAAGACGGATTTATGAAAGCATTTATCAACCTGCGCTAACCTGCGCTCCAACAAACAATAACATGAAATATTACAGTACAAACAAACAAACGCCTGCGGTATCCTTGCAAGAAGCCGTGACCAAAGGACTGGCCTCCGACAAGGGGCTGTTCATGCCCGAAACGATCAAACCGTTGCCAACGGAATTCTTCGATACGATAGAAACCCTTTCCTTTCAAGAGATAGCCTGCCGCGTGGCCGATGCTTTCTTTGGCGAAGATATTCCCGCCGGCACGCTGAAAGACATCGTTTACGACACCTTGAACTTTGACATCCCGATAGTCAAGGTTGCGAAACACATCTACTCGCTGGAACTCTTCCACGGGCCTACCCTGGCATTTAAAGATGTAGGCGCGCGCTTCATGGCCCGACTGCTTAGCTCTTTCATCAGCAAGCAAGGGCGGAAAAACGTGAACATATTGGTAGCGACTTCGGGAGACACCGGAAGTGCAGTCGCCAACGGATTCCTCGGAGTAGAGGGCGTCCATGTATACGTGCTTTACCCCAAAGGAAAAGTCAGCGAGATCCAGGAAAAGCAATTCACTACGCTGGGGCGGAATATCACAGCCCTTGAAGTAGACGGAACCTTCGACGACTGCCAGGCGCTGGTCAAAGCCGCCTTTATGGACGGGGAACTGAACAAACGGATGCTCTTGACCTCGGCAAACTCGATCAACGTGGCCCGTTTCCTGCCGCAAGCCTTCTACTATTTCCATGCCTATGCGCAACTAAAGAGACGGGGCGAGGCAGACAGAGTTGCCGTTTGTGTGCCGAGCGGAAACCTGGGCAACATCACAGCCGGATTGTTCGGCAAACGCATGGGGCTGCCCATCGGCCGTTTCATCGCGGCAAACAACAACAACGACACCCTCTGCCGCTACCTGCAAACCGGCGTATACAACCCCCGGCCATCCGTTGCCACCATAGCCAACGCCATGGACGTGGGCGACCCGAGCAACTTCGCCCGCATACTCGACCTTTATGGACACTCGCACGAAGCAATCACCGCCGACGTCGATGGGATCACCTGTGCCGACGAGCAGATCCGCAAAACAATAAAAGACGTTTATTTAACCACCGGATACCTGCTCGACCCCCACGGGGCATGTGGATACCGCGCCCTTGAAGAAAGGCTGGAGGCAGGGGAAACCGGCGTCTTCCTCGAAACAGCACATCCCGCCAAGTTCCTCGAAACAATGCAAGACGTTATTGGAGATCAATTCAAAATACCCGCCCGGCTAAAAACATTCATGAAAGGCGAAAAGAAAAGCCTCCCCATGCCGAAAACATTTGAAGACTTTAAAAGGTACCTGCTGAACAGCAAGATCTAAAGGTCGACAACCACCCCGTTCGTCGCCCTCCTATCAAGTGAATTTACCGCCGCCTTCCGGTAAGCCGTTCCATCCGACGAACGGCTGTTGCCCGAAGCAACCGCCGTCCCGTCAATCAAACTCAAGGCGGCAAACAACAGACGCTCATTCGGATCGCCCAGCGGCAACACCTCAATAACACGAACCGTATTCGTGCCGACCGGAATAAAAACCTCGTCAAGCTCATGGTCCGGCGCAAAGCCATCAACATAATCGGATTCCCCCTTGGAATTAAGGATCCGCCCGATGATCGGATGCATGATCCATCGCTCGTCGCTGCTGGTATAAGATACGGAAGCGACATTCTTGCCCTCGGTCCGCTCGCCGATCAAGATCACATTCCCCTGCCCCATATAAGGCCTCAATGAATTAATGACCATCTCGGAAGCCGAAGCGCTGGTGCTGCTGACCAATACATACAAAGTTTTCAGGTTGAGATTCTTGCCGTTAGACTTGAGATGCGCCTGGCGATCCAGCCTATACGTATACTTGGATTGATCCCGGTACTGCATGTATGCAAAGTCCTTCTCGAACGTACTCTCCGGCGCCAGAATGGCAGAAAGCACCAGCGCCGAAGAAAGCAACCCGCCGTTATTATACCGCAAGTCCAGCACAAACTCCTCCACGCCCGCCTGCTGGAACTCTTCCGAAACCGACCTCAGCCGGTCGTCATACGAAATATCTTTATCCCCCTTGCCGTCCGTGAAATGATTATATAATAAGTAGCCGACCTTCTTATCCTTTTGAGGGCTATTCAGCACTTTCGCCATAAAAACCGGATGGTCTTCAATCCTTCTTGCCGATACGATCTCAATCTTATCCGCCAGGGTAACCGGCGCTCCCTTCTTGGAATCCCAGCGCATGATCGTAAAAGCACAAGCCTCCGCCCCCAATAAAGACAGATAATTCGAATCCGTAAGCGGAGCACCGTTGATTTCCGTGATCCAGTCCCCCCTTCTCAGGCCGGCCTGAGCCGCCGGCGAACCCTCAACAACATACAACACAAGGGCTTGCATCGTTGTATACGTACCATCCCTGTAGATCCCGGTAAACTCAAAGCCATACGAATAATCTTCCTGCAAGACGCCTCGCGATTGCGCGGAAGCATCTTCAATATAAGAATAATAATAATGCTGGTTGTTCCGGGTCTTCCCATCCTCGTCGGATAACAAAGAAATGAAGAAATCTTCGGGGCCGGTCTTGCTGTAATCCGGCGTTGAGGTGATATTCCACAAATACTCCGCCCTCATCTTATCCTCTATCCACGTCTGGTACTCGGTGCGGTCATCATCCGCCTTGCCGTTGTTATCGTCATCATTCTTGCATGCGTTTAAGAACAGGCAGCAAAAAAACAAATAGGTAATATACTTCATATTTTCGATCTATATTTATTTAACAGGCACAAATATACAAAATAAAAAGACGGCCGGCACCTGCCTGTACGCCCCATTTTACCTGGGCATTGGCCATGCTGCACACTGCGATGCAAAGCACGGCCACGAATAAAAACTTTTTCATATTCCTTTTCTTTTAATGGTTTAATGATTAATATGTAAAAATTAGTTGCCCGACCGGGGTAGGCAGTCAAGCTCTTTTGGTATCCGGTATCATGCTGAATAATTCTTCATCCCATACTTTCTTACGCCCCTGTTCCCGCCGGAAGCCGTTACAATAAAAAAGAAGCGTGGGAACTACCGTTCATTACCGTTATGAGGCTCTCGACTGCCCTTGACCAAGTAATAAACAAATAGCCCACGCCATGAAATATAGTACACCCCCTACCGGAAATGATATATAACGATGACATGAGCGTTTTTGCTTATTATTCCCGGTCAATGAAACTGTCGAGATTCCATAACAGAATAATACGTTAAACGCTCTTTATCTTCAATATGTCTGTTCCGATACCCACCAACGCATCGGCAACCGGAACAGTCACAAATATAAATAAAAAGATTGAATGGCGACAACATTGTCCCAAAAAGCAGAATAAAGCACCCGTATTCATCGCCAGGTTCCACATCCACCCTTTCATCTTTAGCGGTAGATGATCATTTGCAATTATTTGGGCGTTGCCTGCGGAGATCCTTATAACTAAAATATTAATTCCTTAATTCAATGTCGTTTAGTTAAGCTATAACTTTCTTCTTATTCAAGTAATAATGCCGGGCGCTTGGCTATGCTTCCAGGGTGGTGGTATTTAAGAAGGGGGTGTTGTCGAAGGTAGCCTTCCAAGCCTTTCCGGTTTGTTCGTCGATTTCGCAGGGGACATAGCGTCCGTTCGTGGTGTTGTACATGAATAGCGCTTCTCCTCTTTGGCCCAGGTGTCTGAATTTCACTTTTTGTATGTGTAT
>JAITSN010000076.1 GCA_031287715.1 Mediterranea sp. (in: CFB group bacteria) | reverse complement strand
ACGTTGGGCGTGAACGGCCAGAGGTATATCGGAGCCTTGGTGTAATCGTAATCGTAGAACAGGTATTTGTAGTATTCATCATCGTTCGATGCGCTGGACAGTTGCTTGCCCCAGTCCGTTTTTGTATAGCCGTCTGCTTCCAGCGCCTTGGCTTCGTCGCTTGCAGGGTCGATGTAGTTGAAAAGTCCTTTGATGGCAAGGTTTGTTTTCGTATTTCCCTTATAGTCGCATCCAAAGCCTTCCCAGCTATCGTTCTGGCCACGCCATCCCGGATAGAGAACCGGATCGTCTTCTTTGTCGGCAGGGCATTGGGCTGTCAGGCGGAAACCGTATTCTTTTTTGGCATCTACCAGCTTTGTCCACACATAACCGGCTATGACATTGCCGTTATCAAATGTATAGTAGCCGTCCGTTTTCAGTCCGTTCAACATGGCCCGCGTCAGCTCTTTGATTCTCTTGACCTTTTCAGGAAGGAGGCCGGTGCGTACCAGCGTCCAGCGGCGGTCGCCTTCACCGGCGAACTCAAATCCGCGTTCTTCAATAACGGCTTTCAGCACGCCGCCGCACGCGGTGATGAATGCATCCGTATTTGCTTCTCCTGCGGGGAAGGAACGTTCGCGGATGATCTTCAGGTTTTGTGTGGCTGTTACGTCATCTCCCAATGCGGCGCACGCTTCGGCATATCCCAGATAGATTTCGGCCATGCGCATGTACGGGCCATTGATGCCCGACTTGCGTTGGGCTTTCACCCACGGGCTGGTCTGGCGGTTTTCATCCCATTTGTTCAGGCTCGGACCGCCACCATTTGCTGTAGATCCGGGATTGAAGATTATAAGTTTCTCGTATCCTTTGCCGTCGCTGCCTGTTAAGGCTATACTTACATCCCTGCGTTTGTCTTTCGGGTCGAAAACGCCATAATAGAAAGCCGGGTTTATACGTCCCTGGCCATACGCTTTACACGGATAAGCATTACTACCACCTCCGCTCGATGGGCGACCGAACGAATATGAACGGGCGTCGTTTCCACCGCCGACCTGCATCGGGTATTCGTAGATGGATTCGTCGGCATAGATTGCGTCGTCCATCATCATTTGCTGGAAGAAGTATTGGTAAGGATTGTTATATACGCGGCCGCCCTGTTCGGCTGAACGCGGGTCGGTCAGATGCAGCCTGGCAGATCCCGGTTGTTCCAATACTTTCTGGAAGTAGGTTTTTGCCGTGGTGTAGAGCGTTTGCCAGTCGGAACGACGGCCGTAGACAGCCTGGTTGTTTTCCGTTCCTTTTTGTTCGAACGTCAGTACATTGCCTTTGCCGTCTTTATAGAAACCGGCGCCCAGGTCTGTGCGGCGGGTCTGGTAGCCGCCTGCGTCCAGCGCTATGCGACCAATAAGGCCCTGTACATACGTGCGCGAGAAATAGTTCTTGTTAGCTGCGGCAAATCCCGGCGCCAGACCGATGCGGTACATCAGCGGCTCTACCTTTATCAGGTCTTCTATACATTTGTCGTAGATAGAATCGCGCGAAACCAACCCTTTGGCAGGAACACCGAATGTAGTCGCGAAAGGCACGTCGCCGAAATTCCGGATAAGCTCGCGATAAGCGGTAGCGCGCAGGGTGACAGCTTCACCATAAAGCTGGCTTAACCCCGACGGTTCTCCGGCGGCTATGATGGATTCGAAATTGCTTGCACTTTCCATAGCGGTGACCACGGCGTTCGCCTTTCCGATCACTTCATACAATTTGGCATACGCCCCGGCCGGCATCTCTTTATCATAAACACCCAGCACATAAGAACTGGTATAAGTTCCGTTCTGATACAGATTCTCCGGATAATGGCGGGCGGGCTGGCCTGTAAAGGCTTCCGGATGGCGTTCGATGTCCGAACCGGCAGCATCTGCGCCGTAATACAATCCGTCGCCGAACACCTGGTTCTGGGCGCAGTCCCTCCATGTTTCATAAGCGCCGTCCATAGCGGCCCGGGCCGTTTTTATATTCGAGAACACAAAGTCCGCATCCACGACAGACGGGGAACTTGTTTCCAAATAGTCTTCGCACGATGTAGCCGTCAGCAACCCTGCCGCTACCATCAAATAGATATAATAGTTCTTCATTTTGTTGTCCTCCATTATTAGAATGATACGTTAAGGCCGAATGTATAACTCCTTGTTTTGGGATACGCATTGTAGTCGTAGTTAGGCACTGGGAATCCGTCGATCCCACCCGTATTGGTGTTCACATCCGGGTCTAAGCCGGAGTAGCCGGTCAGGCAGAACAAGTTGCTGCCGGTGAAGTAGAGACGTACCTTTTCAATGCCCGCTTTCTTTGTCCAGCTTTTGGGCAAGGTGTATCCCATGGTTAAGGTTTGCAGGCGCAGATAGGAAGCGTCTTCCACAAATTCAGACATCACCACGCCGTATTCCACATAGTTTGACGCATATTTGGCGCCGGCGTTCAGGGTTCTCAATGCGTCGGGGTCTGTTACTACAACCAGATCGCCGTTAGCATCCACGTCGTATATCCGGAAGCAATCTTTCACAATAGCCAGACGGTTGGCACCCAAGCTACTGTCTTTGTCGCCCATCATGCTGTGCATGGCGTTGGCGTTGTATACATCTCCTCCCAATTGGTAAGTGAATCCTAACGCAAAGTCTAAGCCTTTGTAGTTGCCGTTGAGGTTGAAGCCGCCGGTATGCTGAGGCAAGGTCTTTCCAACGACGGTTACATCTTCGCTGTCCACTGTTCCGCTGTTATCCACGTCTTTGAACTTCACCATCCCGGGGATTGCATATTGTCCGCTCGGGCGTTTGAAGTCTTTCAGAGCGCCTGCGGCATAATTAAAGGTGGATTTCGTGTCGGGTACGCCTTCCTTTAATGTATATACGCCGTTGGCGTAGTCAAAGTCGTCCACCGTATAGAAGCCATCCGACACGAAGCCTTGAACTAAGCCTACCGGATATCCCTTGCGGATAACATAGTCATTATAAGGTATGCGCATACTTGATCCCCAACCGGTGTGCGTATCGGCCAAGGCATCTTCTTTCAGATCGTCAATGTTGTTCTTATTGAAGTTATGGGTCAGGCTGAACGACAGATTGAACGCTTTGGTCCGGATCAGATCGGCACCCAGCGCCAGTTCGATCCCTTTGTTGGACGTTTGGCCTACATTCTGGAACTGATAGGTATAACCGGCGGAAGCATCCACGGGAACTTTCATCAGAATATCTTTGGTGGTGTTCCAGTACACATCCAAGCTACCGCGGATGCGGTTGTTGAGGAAGCCGAAGTCGAGACCCAGATTTCGCGAAACGGTGGTTTCCCATTTCAGGTCGGGATTGCTCTGCATGGTTCCCGGCTTATAGACCGTTACCGACTGGCCGTCTACGGTGATCTGTTCGGTGCTCCAGGTTTCTTTCCACAAGGAAGCATCGATATTGTCGGATCCCGACGTCCCGTAGGAAAGGCGGAGTTTCAGATTGTCCAACCAGTCCGTTGCATCTTTCAGGAACGGTTCGTCCGAAATGCGCCACGCAGCAGCAGCAGCAGGGAAATATCCCCAATGGTTGTTGGGCGCGAATTTGGAAGAACCGTCGGCGCGGAATGTCGCGGTGAGCAGGTAGCGTCCTTTATAGGAATAATTACTCCGTCCGAACCAGGATTGTGTATGGTTAGGAGTACCGATGGTAGAACTGAATGCGTCTTTCCCCTTGCTTGGGGTGGTCATACTGATCATACCGAAGGCGTCCTCCATGGTAAATTCTTCCGGATAGCCTGCACCGGTGATCTCGCTGGAATTGGATTTGGAAGCGAGTATTTCGTTACCCAGCAGAACCGAGAGGCTGTTGTCTTCGCCCAGCCCTTGCAGTTCGTAGTTCACCGTGGTGGCCCAACGCAGTCCGTAGCCGTTCTTGTTGGTAAGTTTGGCTGTGCTGTAACCGGCTTCCAGGCCGCCGTCCCAGTTCTTTGTTTCCTGCCAGTTCCGGTTGAGGGATAATTCGCTTTTGGCTGTCATGCCTTTGATTGCGTTCCAAGTCAGGCCTCCTTTGGCGCGGATGCGTTGTATCTTGTTCTGGTTGTCGTAGTTGTTGAGAATGGAAACGGGATCCAATCTTGTTTCAACATGCGGGTTGCCGTTGCCGAATCCGGAAGTAAAGGTGGCATCACCCAGCGGGTTGTCGACGGGGCGGTATCTGAAAGCGGAAGTTGCTACGTCATATTTGGTTCCCATAAACGCCATTTCCGTATAACGCAGATCGGCATCGAAGCTCAGCGATTTATTGATCTTCTGATCGAACTTGAAGTTGGCGTTCCAGCGGCTGAAGCCGGAGTTGATCCGGATGCCTTTGTCGTCCGTATAGTTCACGGAAGCGTAATACTTCGTACCGCCATTGCCGCCGCTTAGCGAAATGTCGTGGTTCCACGTCCCGGCGCTGCGCACAATGTCTTCAACATAGTTGTGGGCACTTACATTCTTATACTCGCTCAGATGATTCCCATATTTGGAACCCAAACCGAAATACTTTGCCACACCGTCGCTCCATGTTGCCGTGCCGTAAGCCGTGGCATAAGACCAGTTCCAAAGTACATAGTCGTAAGCATCCAGCACTTCCAGCAATTCCGGTTTTTCTTTCATCTGGTAGTACGTATTGTATTTAACGGATACCTTTCCTTCCTTACCGGCTTTGGTGGTCACCATGATTACGCCGTTCGCACCGCGCGCGCCGTAAATGGCCGTAGAGGCCGCATCTTTCAGTACGTCGATACTTTCGATATTATCCGCGGGAATATCGTCGATACTGCTTACCTGCACCCCATCAACAATGAACAGCGGTTCGTTGCTTTGGGTAATGGATCCGCCCCCGCGCACGCGGATAGACATGGTCGCACCCGGCCGGCCGTCTTGGGAGATCACCGATACGCCGGGCAACATTCCCTGCAATGCCTGCGCCACATTGGTAACAGGATTGGCAGCCAGCTTCTCGCCGCTAACGGAAGCGACAGCGCCTGTCAAATCTCTTCTTTTCACGGTACCATAACCGACAACGACAACTTCATCCAGCGTTTTGGAGTCGTCTATCAAGGTTACTTTAATGTTGGTTTGATTACCTACCGTGACGCTTTGGGTAATGAAGCCGACAAACGAAACCCGGATTTTGGCATTGTCCGGCACATCCTGTAGTTTAAAGTTTCCATTAATGTCGGTAATCACACCGTTTGTGGTTCCCTCCACTAATACATTCGCACCGATTACAGGTTCGCCGGCATCGTCGGTAACAGTACCCGACACAGGGCGGCCTTGTGCGAAAGCAACCAAGCAAAGCATACTCAAGAACAGAGTAGCCATCGTCTTCTTAACAAATCTTTTTAATTTCATAAGACCGTGCTTTTAATAGTTTTTTTAAATGAAAAAACGGTTAATAATAAGTTGAGTCTGTTGCTCTGAACCATCCGTAAAGCTGCTTCTACAGCTTATTGTCGGTTCATTACATAATTTGATAATATTTGCACGAAAATAAAGGGATGCGTCTCCTATTCTGTGTATTTTCTGTTCTTTTATAGGCGCTTTTTGGCTACCCTGTTCTGAAGGCCGCCGTTTAGATACGACTTTTCAGTGCCGCAGGGAAACAAGAGAAGCCCACTGCGCATCTTTTCTGCGTAACGAGCCTCTTCTTTAACGTGAATTCGATCCCGGTAGAAAGCCTGGTGTCTGCATACAGGAAACTATGTGCATAACATATATAAAATAAGATGTGTCTCTTTAATAAATTGCGATTAAGGGCGTTCCGGAAAGAAATACGAACGAAGTATCTTCCCCCCAAATCTATATTTTCTCTCTCCTTGGTCAGGAAACTATCATTTATACACAATTTTATTTATATAACAGGATATTATATGGCTACGATAACTCCAAAACTTTTTTCTGATCTCGTCGTACTACTACGACAGCTCCAAAACTTTTTTCTGATCTCGTCGTACTACTACGACAGCTCCAAAACTTTTTTCTGACCTCGTCGTACTGCTACGACAGCTCCAAAACTTTTTTCTGGCCTCGTCGTACTACTACGACAGCTCCAAAACTTTTTTCTGACCTCATCGTACTACTACGACAGCCCCAAAACTTTTTTCTGGCCTCGTCGTACTACTACGACAGCTCCAAAACTTTTTTCTAGCCTCGTCGTACTGCTACGACAGCTCCAAAACTTTTTTCTGACCTCGTCGTACTGCTACGACAGCTCCAAAACTTTTTTCTGACCTCGTCGTACTGCTACGACAGGCTGAAATAAAATGAATTGCTAACGTTGTATGTAAAAAGAAGGTAGGAGAGGGGCTGCGGGGGACATGTTTTACGCCTTTGCGCCTTTAAATTTTTGAGTTTCGGGGGATCCCGCAGGAAATTCCCTACGGTTTTCTTTTGCCGCCCTCTTTTTACTCAAAGCACACGTAGTGTTTTATTCTCTCCATGTCTTTGTCGGTAAATTCTTGGTAGAATTCCAATTGGTCTAAGCGTTTCAGGTCGCCTTTTCTTTTCCGGTGTTCTACGATGACCTTTGCCTGGTAAAAATTGAAGTACGGGTGTGCGTTCAGCCGTTCGATGCTTGCTTTGTTCAGGTTGATACGGGTTGTTTTTCCCTCTTCGATCTCGAACCATTTGGAAAACCCATCGGTATTCAGCTTGATCTCTTGCAGTTGAGATATGTGGTAAAAGCCGCCCAAGCGGTTGCGGTAATTCACAATCCTTTTGGCTATTCCGCTCCCGATGCCCGGAATCTTTTTTAGCTCGGTTGTGTCGGCGGCATTTAAGCCGATCATTGTTCCTGCGGGATATTTAAACTGCCTTGCTGTTGTGTCGGGTGCGCTATACCCTTGTTTGCTCGCAATCCGTATCGTGTCTTTTTTCCGGAACTTGTCGCTGATATAGATGTAGGGCAGCAGGGTTTGGTATTGCTCTTCCGGCAAATTGTATATTTTCCGGAAGTCTTCCGGGGTGCGGAATTTTCCTCCTTTGGCTCGGTAGCGCAGGATATTGCCGGCCACCCACGGTTTCAGTCCCATCCGGCAAAACGTGGCGGAGTCGGTGGTGTTCGGGTCAAAGTCTTGCAGAATGATCGGTTGGGGTATATTCTTTTCATTGCCGTATCGTGCAGCCGGCCTCCTTTGTGCTCTTATGGAATCCTGCTTTTTTAGCGAAGCTATGAAACGGTCGAGTTCTTCGTCAAAGTTCTCCGGATATACCGGTTCTTTCATCCGCCTGTATAGGGATAGCCCTTCGCCGGCCAGCACGACGAAGGCGATGAGGATTATCAATACGATGATTCCTTGTTTCTCGCTTCGGGAGAAATAATAGAAATCTTTCCACATCCCCTTTATTCCAGGAAGCCCAGTTCGTTGATGAGTATAAAGGAGATGGCTACCGGGGCAATGTATTTCAGGATAAAGATGAGGTAGGGGTATATGGACCCTTTGAGGGTGCCTTGGTTAGTTATTTCTTCTTTAACGATTTTCTTGCTCAAGTACCATCCGGTAAAGATTGAAATGAGCAAACCGCCAAACGGCAGCATGATTTTGGTTGTAGCGAAGTCGAACAGGTCGAATGTGCCCATCCCGAACAGGGTGTACTCTTTTGTCTTTCCTAGCGACAGGGAACAGAATATACCCAGGAAGATGCAGCTTCCTGTAACGAATGTCGCGGCTTTTTTCCGTGTCATTTTGAATTGTTCGTGCAGGTAGGCCGTAACGACTTCGTGCAGGGATATGGTTGATGTTATCGCCGCAACGGCCAGCAGAACGTAAAACATCACCGAAAGGATAAGCGCCAATACGGGTATGCCGCCGAAAGCCTGCTGGAATACATTGGGGAGTGTGATGAATACCAAGCTGGGGCCGGTGTCCGGCTGTATGCCAACCGAGAATGCGGCCGGAAAGATGATAAAGCCTGCCAGGATGGCTACCATCGTGTCTATGGCGCTCACGCTAAGCGCTGTTTTTGCGAGATTCGTATTTTTTCCGAAATAGGATGCGTACGTGCCCAGGCAGCCCATGCCCAAGCTCAGGGAGAAGAAGGCTTGGCCCATAGCTCCAAGGAAGACTTTTCCGTTTACTTTACTGAAGTCAGGCGCTAAAAGGAACTCGATTCCTTTGTTTGCGCCTGGCAGCGTAACCGCGCATACCACGAGGATGAGAAGAAGGACGAAAAGGGCCGGCATCATCAGTTTGGAATATTTCTCAATTCCTTTTTCCACGCCTTTCACTACAATAAAATGTGTGGCCAACAGGAATACCGCCAGCCAGACGAGCGGCCGCCACGGATTGCTGGAGAAGGCGCCGAATGAGGCGATAAAGTCGTTTGCCGATTTTCCGGCAAAGCTGTTTGTGGCGGCTTGCAGTATGTATTCGAGCGTCCAGCCGGCTACTACCGAATAATAACTGAGGATAAGAAAGCCTGTCAGTACGCCGATCCGGCCCACCCACTTCCATTGTGTTCCTGGCGCGAGCGTGCTGTATGCTCCTCCTGTGCTGGCCTGCGAGTGCCGCCCGATCAGAAATTCGGAGATCATAATGGGTAAGCCAAGGAGAATGACGCATCCCAGGTAGACCAGGATAAATGCGGCGCCTCCATGATTTCCTGTCTCGTAAGGGAACCTCCAGATATTGCCTAATCCTACGGCGGAGCCTGCCGAGGCGAGTATGATGCCTAATTTGCTTCCGAAGTTAGCTCTGTTATTTGCTGCCATCCGTTCGTGTTTTTAAAATTCTGCGGCCACTATATTTTTAAAGGGCCGGCAGCAAATATAAGAAATGTTTCATACTTTTGTCTTCCGCTAAATAGAAAGTCCATGTTTTATTACATAAAAAAATATCCGGTTTCGCTGACGTTTGTACTCGTAGTGGTGTACCTGTCCTTTTTTAAGCCGCCTTCCGTTCCGGAGATAACGCTGTTTCCATACGCCGATAAGGTTGCCCATGCAGGAATGTATTTTGTCATGTCTGCTTTGTTGTGGTGGGAGTTCCGGCGCAACCATAAAGAACCCGCTATGGGGCAGGCTTGGATTGTGGCCTTCCTTAGCCCGGTCCTTTTCGGCGGGGCTGTTGAGTTTCTTCAGGAATATTGCACGATCTACCGTGGTGGTGACTGGCTGGATTTTCTGGCCAATACTACAGGGGCTACGCTGGCTTCGCTGATTGCTTGCTATCTGTTAAAAGCTCAATCGCCAGATTCAATTTAATGCCGTTCGATCCTTTGATGAGGATTGTTTTCCCTTTGGGTTTGTTCCGTTTAAGTTCTTCCATCAAGTCCTGCACATTGCGGTAGGAGGTGTAGTTGTGCCGGGTGGCGGCAAACAGTTCGCCTACCAATATGACTTGCTCGAATGTACAGCTGTCGATAAAATCAACGACCCGCTGGTGTTCGGCCGCGCTGTCGACTCCAAGTTCTTTCATGTCGCCCAGGATGAGCATTTTGTGTCCGGCGGGCATATCCCTGAAATTCTCCAGGGCTGCCGCCATGCTGGTGGGGTTGGCGTTGTAGGCGTCTATAATAAGAAGGTTGTCGGCTGTTTGTTTCAGTTGCGAGCGGTTGTTTTGCGGGGTGTATCCGTTCAGTGCTTCGTCGATCTTGTTGGCCGGTACGCCAAAATAATGACCGATGGTTATTGCTGCCAAGACGTTGGTATAGTTGTAGGCGCCGATCAGCCGGGTCTTTACTTCGTGCACTTCCCCGTCTTTTCCGGCTTTCCACGCAATGCCCAGATAGGGGGCGTTTTCCGTTACGTGCCCGTTGATATACAGATTGTCTGCGGTGCCGTAAGGGATGCTGTCCATTCCTCTTGCCCTGTCCATCAGGAAAGGGTTGTCGTGGTGGATAAAGATGATGCCGTTTTGCCTCCGGCGAATGAACTCGTACAGTTCGCTTTTTGTTTTGACAACCCCTTCGAACGACCCGAAGCCTTCCAAATGTGCCTTGCCCACGTTTGTGATGATGCCGTAATCGGGTTCGGCTATTTCCGCCAGTGTTTTGATTTCACCCGGATGGTTTGCGCCCATTTCGATGACCGCGATGTCGTGCTCTGCGGTGAGGCGCAATAGCATAAGCGGCACGCCGATATGGTTGTTCAGATTGCCCAGCGTGTGGAGCACCTTGTATGATTTCGACAGAACCGACGCGATCAGCTCTTTTGTGGTTGTTTTTCCGTTTGTTCCCGTAATACCGATGACCTTTGCGTCGAATCGGCGGCGGTGGTGGTTTGCCAATTGCTGCAAGGTTGTGAGCGCATCGTCTACCACGATATACCGGCTGTCGCCCTCAACGGCGTATGACGCTTCGTCGACGACAACACAGGAACATCCTTTTTCCAGAGCTTGTCCGGCAAAAGCATTTCCATTGAACGAGCTGCCTTTCAAGGCGAAAAACATAGAGCCAGGCAGGCAGTTGCGGCTATCGGTAGTGATTCCGGTGCCGTCCAGGAACAGTTGGTAAAGAGTAGGGATATTCATGATCCGTTTCATATTTTGTTTCGCAAAATAATGTGTAATCTCTTGGAGTAGCAAATAAGAGGCTGCTAAATTCTAATCGAAGGGGGTTTCATAATTCAACTCTTCGATCGTCATAAAAAAAAGAGTCCGGTACAATACCGAACTCTTTTCCGAAATTTGCAATGTTTGACCTGTCTAACTTTTGGGGCGCCTTTCAGTTTTGGCACACCTTTTATCTTTTTATTGATAAAGATCCACCGGTTTATTCGGCAACTACTTCAAATGGAATTTCAACAGAAATTTCTTTATGAAGTTTCACCAATGCTGTATAAGCACCTACTGCTTTCACTGCGTCTTTCACCGTAATGGTCTTTCTATCAATTTCAAAACCTTTCTTGGCCAATTCTTCAGCGATCTGGAGATTACCAACCGAACCGAAAATAGTTCCGGTAGAGCTAACCTTGGTTGCAATAGTCAAAGCAACACTTTCCAGCTTAGCTGCAAGTTCTTCGGCATCTTTTCTGACCTTCTCAAGTTTATGAGCACGTTGCTTCAAGTCTTCGGCCAACATTTTCTTTGCAGAAGGAGATGCGATAACAGCCTTCCCCGAAGGGATCAAATAATTACGTCCATAACCGGACTTGACGGTTATAATATCGTTCTTATAACCCAGGTTTACGATGTCTTCTTTTAATATAATTTCCATACTTTTCCTCCTTTATTTCATCATGTCGGTTACGAATGGGAGTAACGCCAAATGACGCGCTCTTTTTACAGCTTGGGCAACTTTACGCTGGAACTTCAATGAAGTGCCTGTGATACGACGGGGAAGGATTTTCCCTTGCTCGTTCAAGAATCTTTTCAGGAATTCAGGGTCTTTATAATCAATGTATTTGATTCCGCTCTTTTTAAAGCGGCAATACTTTTTCTTTTTTACATCTACTGATGGGGGAGTCAAATATCTGATTTCCGATTGATGTTGTTGTGCCATGATTAATTTTCCTCCTTTTTAGTTGATTTTACATTTCTTCTCTTTGCTGCATATTCGGCAGCGTACTTATCCATTTTGAAAGTCAGGAAACGAATTACACGTTCGTCACGACGGAAGTTCAATTCCAACTTGGCAATTGTTTCAGGGTTGGCTTTGAACTCCACCAGCTGGTAAAAGCCGGTTGATTTTTTCTGAATGGGGTAAGCCAGTTTTTTCAATCCCCAATACTCTTCATTGATAATTTCAGCACCTTCTTCTTTAAGAATACCGGTGAATTTCTCTACCGCTTCCTTCATCTGTACATCAGATAAAACGGGAGTCAAAATGAAAACGGTTTCGTATTGATTCATACTTGTTTGATTAAAAAATAATTTAATTTCTACTATTTGAGAGCGCAAAGATAAATATTCTATCCAAAAGCGCAAGTATCTATAGCAAAAAACGGCTTGGCTGCAATCCGGCTTGGCTCCGAGCATCATGCGATACAGACTATTTAGGTGGACTGATGTTTTTTTTGCAGGAATAATTTTCCTTGTTGGATAATTATGCTTTAATTTGTGACTATAAACACATATAACTATTTAAAATACATACGAATGAAAGGTTTATTAAAGAATTTAGGGCTGCTACTCATTTTGGCCGGTGTGATAGCACTGATTGCCAGCGCTATCACCGGTAATGTGAATGATAATGCTGTTTTGGGTGGCTCGATTGCCACAATAGCTATCGGTTTGGTTTCTTATATTGTTATCAATAAGAAAATTGCCGACTAAATTTCCCTTAGACAGTTAGAACAAAAAAGAAGGTGGCTCCAGAGAGGAGCCACCTTCTTTTTTGTTCTAACTATGTCTTGTCCTGAAATAGCGTTACACAAAAAAGTAATGTTATGGAAGAGATTAGAAATCAGTATGTGAAGCGCACTCAAGAGGATTACAGTATGTCCTTCAAGCTATCAGTAGTATTTGAGATTGAGCAAGGCGAGATATCGATTACCGCTGCGAAAAAGAAATATGGGATACAAGGAGATCGTACGATCACTAATTGG
>JAITSN010000050.1 GCA_031287715.1 Mediterranea sp. (in: CFB group bacteria) | reverse complement strand
TATGTTAAACTCATCCCAAAGTAGAATCGGCTTACGAAAATAATATATATTTTTGCAACTCACAAAATGTTTTTATATATGGTAAAGGTTGATAGATCCGTACTGACATTCGGAAGTACTCTTTTTCTCAAATTTATTTATTTTGATATATTATGGTGTATACCTACTACTTTCGGTTCCCTTTCTACAATTGAGTGCTTTGCAACAAAACTGATTGCTACATTTATATTGCTTATTCCCTACGCTATTTTCAGGATGTGGAAAACGGAGGCAGCCGTGATGCTGTTGCTGGACTTTCTGTTGATAGCCAACCTTATGTACTTCAGGACTTACTATACGGCCATTCCGTTGGACAGCTATGGGTTATCGGGCAATCTGGCAGACTTCACTGCAAGCGTTACCGATTCCGTCCGGTGGTACGATGCGTTTTTCCCCTTGTCTACCGTTGCGGCTGCCGTCATTCACCTGCGCGCCGGAGCGCCGCACCTCAAACGTCCTGCGCCGGTTCTTCCTTATTCGGGCATGCTTGCCGCCCTCGTTTGCGTCTTTGGCACGGCAACCTTTGTGAAAGGCGGTTTTCCGGAGGCTTACGAACAGTTCCGCAACAAAGCGTATTTGTGTTCAAGCGGGCCTTCTATTTATACGGTTTTCGGCAGCCTTTGCTATGACCTGCTGGCAGGCCGGCAGCAAGAGTTGACGCCGGAACAGGAAGCGAAGATAGAAAAATGGCTAAGCAAAAGGATGAAGCACGAAGCTGTCCTGACAGACAGTGTGGCCGGCCGCCGCACCAATTGCATCATTATCCTGGCGGAATCATTGGAAAGCTGGGTGCTGGAGAGGGTAGTGGAAGGGCAGGAGATCACCCCCTGCCTGAATGAGCTGTTGAGGGATTCTACCACCCTCTACGCCCCGCATGTGCTGACGCAGACAAAAGGCGGGCGTTCCATAGACGCCCAGCTCATGCTCTGTACGGGGTTGCTGCCCATCAACAGCGGTACTTATAGCAGCCAATACCCAAACCATACCTATCCTTCGCTACAGAAAGCCATGCGCAAGAACCGTTCGCGCAACTACCTGCTGACCATAGACAAGGTGTCTACCTGGAACCAGGCTGCCATCGCCAAAAGTTTCGGTATGGATACGATCATCAGCTATCCTGATTTTGAATTGACCGAAGCCTTCGGTACGCACAAGCGCACCGGAGACGGCTCTTTCTTTGTCCAGTGCAGGGAAAAGATAGAGAACGGGGAAATCTGGAAGAAAGGGGAAAACACCTATATGCAGCTTATTACCTATTCCGGCCACGCCCCATTCGTGTTGCCGGAATACTTGAAGGAGGTGTCGTTCTCTTCCGGCATCCCGAAAAAGATGAACGACTACATGACTACCGCCCGCTATACGGATAAAGCTATCGGGCGGTTTGTCGACTATCTGAAAACGCTTCCGCAATATGGGGAAACGCTGGTTGTGATCACGGGCGACCACGAAGGCCTTGCCTCTTACCGGGCAGAATTGTGCAGCAGCCCCGGTGGCGAAGGTATTGTCTCGGATAAGCAGTTTACTCCCTTCATCGTGGTTAATTCTCCCGTGGGTATGCGGTATAATAAGGTTATGGGGCAGATAGATATGTATCCTACCCTGCTGAATCTGCTCCGGCTCGACGGTTATTACTGGACGGGGTTTGGCGGGAGCATACTCAACCCCCAAAAGAAAGGGTTTGCCGTAGGTTCGCAGATGAACGTGGAAGGCGAAGGCTATACATCCGGGGATGTGGATCTGGCAAAGGAAGCCTACACCATTTCCGATGAAGTTATACGGTTTGATTATTTCAGGGGAAAACAGAAGCGATAATGCCTGCTTGACATTTTTGTAAAATAAGTCCGAACCTCTCCGAACTTTTATATCTTTGTGAGTTATAAGCCGTTCAACCTATGGAAGAAGATTTTGATATACGCGATTATAAGCCCACGAACAAAGAGCGTGAGTACGAAAACGCTTTGCGACCCCTGACCTTTGAGGATTTCAGCGGGCAGGAAAAGGTTGTGGAGAACCTGCGCATTTTTGTGAAGGCGGCCAGCTTGCGCGGCGAGCCGCTGGACCATGTGCTGTTGCATGGGCCTCCGGGGCTGGGCAAAACGACCCTGTCCAACATCATAGCCAATGAATTGAA
The DNA here is from genome assembly GCA_031287715.1 of Mediterranea sp. (in: CFB group bacteria). Taxonomy (GTDB): domain Bacteria; phylum Bacteroidota; class Bacteroidia; order Bacteroidales; family Bacteroidaceae; genus Bacteroides. Next base: position 28,146 of record JAITSN010000050.1, on the reverse strand, counting down.
TGTAGGCTTTAAGGTGACTTCCGGCCCGGTGCTGGATAAGCCCGGCGATCTGGCCGGGGTGCTTACCGGTTTGGGAACGAACGATGTGCTTTTTATAGATGAGATCCACCGGCTCTCGCCGGTAGTGGAGGAATACCTGTATTCCGCGATGGAAGATTACCGGATTGATATTATGATAGACAAAGGCCCGTCGGCGCGCAGCATCCAGATCGACCTGAATCCTTTCACCCTTGTGGGCGCCACCACACGTAGCGGACTACTCACCGCGCCGTTGCGCGCCCGTTTCGGCATCAATCTCCATTTGGAATATTACGACGATGATGTGTTGAGCGGAATTATCAAGCGGTCGGCACGTATATTGAATGTTCCCTGTTCTTCCCAGGCGACCGGCGAAATCGCTTCCCGGAGCCGGGGCACTCCCCGTATAGCGAATGCGTTGCTGCGCCGTGTGCGCGACTTCGCCCAGGTGAAAGGTTCCGGCTCCATTGACACAACTATTGCAAGCTATGCGTTGGAGTCGTTGAATATCGACCGGTATGGGCTTGACGAAATCGACAATAAAATACTTTGTACCATCATTGACAAGTTTAACGGCGGCCCCGTTGGACTTACGACCATCGCTACCGCCCTTGGCGAGGATGCCGGCACGATCGAAGAGGTTTACGAGCCTTTCCTGATCAAAGAAGGCTTCCTGAAACGTACGCCGCGGGGACGTGAAGTGACGGAACTGGCCTATAAACATCTGGGGCGCAACCGGTATGAGGGGCGGCAGAATTTGCTGTTCGATTAATATATAAGGAAGGGGAATGTCTGATCTGAGATCTTTGGCAAAGGAAACGGCTATTTACGGAACGAGCAGTATGTTGGGGAAGTTTCTCAATTACTTGTTGGTTCCTTTATATACCGCATCTTTCAGCGCCCAGTCGGGCGGTTACGGGGTGGTCACGAACATTTATGCGATAGCCGCCTTATTGCAGGTGGTGCTCATCTATGGGATGGAAACCGGTTTTTTCCGCTTTGCCAATAAGAAAGAAGAAGACGGGAAAACGGTTTATTCCACCATCCTGATCTCGGTTGGAAGTGTTGCGCTGCTCTTCGTTTTCCTGTGCCTTGTTTTCTTGAGGCCGGTTTCTTCTTGCCTTGGCTATGCCGATCATCCCGAATACATCGGTATAATGGCTGCCGTTGTGGCGATGGATGCCTTTCAGAGTATTCCTTTTGCCTACCTCCGGCATAAACGGCGCCCGATAAAGTTTGCGTCGATCAAACTGTTTTCGATCGTATTCGGAATTGCATTCAACCTGTTCTTCCTGTTGCTCTGCCCGTGGCTGCACATACACTTTCCCGGAACGGTCTCCTGGTTCTACGATCCGTCTTATGGAGTGGGGTATGTGTTTGTGGCCAATTTCATTACGACGTTCGTCCAGATGTTCTTCTTCATTCCTGAACTGCGCGGATTTCCCTTCAAGTACAATCCCGAACTGATGAAGCGGATCTTCCGTTATTCTTTTCCGTTGATGATCTTAGGCATGGTGGGTATTCTGAACCAGACGGTGGACAAGATCCTGTTTCCGTTCCTGTACCCCGATGGAAGCACAGCTAAAGTGCAATTGGGGATTTATGGGGCAACAACTAAAATAGCGATGGTCATGGCCATGTTTACCCAGGCTTTCCGCTATGCATATGAACCCTTTGTTTTCGGTAAAAGCAAAGACAAAGACCAGCAGGCGGTATACGCAAAAGCCATGAAGTTCTTCATCATTTTCGCCCTGCTGGCTTTCTTGGTCGTCATGTTTTATCTGGATATTTTGCGCAATATCATAGCACCCGATTATTGGGAGGGCCTGAATGTGGTTCCTGTTGTGATGGGAGCAGAGCTTTTGATGGGCATCTATTTCAACCTTTCGTTTTGGTATAAGCTGATCGACGAAACCCGTTGGGGTGCCTATTTCTCCTTGATCGGTTGTACGGTCATCGTGTTGCTGAATGTGCTTTTCGTGCCGGTGTATGGATATTGGGCCTGCGCTTGGGCCGGCTTTGCCGGTTACGGTGTCATTACCGTATGTTCTTATGTGTTGGGCCGGAAGAAGTATCCGATCGATTATGACCTGAAAGGTATCGGTATTTACGTCCTTTTAGCGGCGCTGCTTTATGGCGCATCGTTGGGATTCGTACCTTCAAATAGTATTCTGCGTTTATTGTTCCGTACATTATTACTGTTTATATTTATAGGTTATACGATAAAAAGGGATCTTCCTCTAAGCCGGATTCCGATTATTGACCGCTTTATTAAAAAACCATGAAAAGACTTAGTGTAATTGTGGCCCTTTTTATCAGTGTGTCCGTCTTTGCCGACGAGGGCATGTGGATGCTGGGCAATCTGAATAAGCAATCCCGCCGCACCATGAAGGCATTGGGATTGAAGTTTCCGGCAGACAGGCTGTATCATCCGAAGAAAGCGGCATTGACTGATGCGGTGGTCAGCTTTGGCGGCTTTTGTTCCGGCGTGGTCGTGTCCGAAGACGGGCTTGTTTTCACCAATCATCATTGCGGGTTTAGCGCCATTCAGCAACACAGCACGTTGCAGCGGGACTATCTGAAAGAGGGTTTTGTAGCCCGTACGCGGGAAGAGGAACTGCCGAATCCCGAATTGTTTGTCCGTTTTTTGCTGTATACCCAAAACGTGACTTCGCGCGTGCTTCGGGTTGTTACGCCCGGCATGACGGAGCAGGAGAGGCAGATAGCGACCGATTCCATCCGGTTTGCCATCCAGAATGAGGTTTATGCAAAAGATTCGACGCTCGTAGCAATTGTTGATCCGTATTATGCCGGCAATGAATCCTGGCTTTCCGTTTACCGCGACTATACGGATGTCCGTTTGGTGTTTTCCCCGCCGTCTTCTATCGGTAAGTTCGGATGGGATACGGACAATTGGGTTTGGCCTCGCCACACGGGTGACTTTAGCGTATTCCGCATTTATTCCGATAAGCAGAATAAACCGGCCGACTACTCTCCCGAAAACGTTCCTTTTCATCCGCCTTATGTTGCTCCGGTTTCTTTGGATGGTTATCGGGAAGGGTCTTTCTGCATGACGCTGGGCTATCCCGGAATGACCGAACGCTATCTTTCGTCTTTCGGGGTGGAAGAAATGATGAACGGCATGAACCAGGCCATGATTGATGTACGCGGCGTGAAGCAGGCGATATGGAAACGTGGGATGAATGAAAAGGACGATACCCGCATAAAATATGCCTCTAAATACGATGAGAGTTCCAATTATTGGAAAAACAGTATGGGAACGAACCGGGCGATCCGTGAACAGAAGATCCTGGAACGGAAGCGGGAAATGGAGGCGGCCGTACTGCGTTGGATTCAGGATACCCCGTCCGAACGGGAGGATTTGCTGCACTTGTTTTCTTCCTTGGAGCTGAACTACAAAGCCCGCCGTGAAGCAAACAGGGCAATGGCTTATTTTGGAGAAGCCTTTTTTAATGGCCCGGAATTGGTGCAATTAGCCATGGAGATCATGAACTTCGATTATAAAGCCGAAGAGAAGGTTGTCGTTGCCCACATGAAAAAGCTGTGGGATAAGTATGCCAATCTTGATCTCTCGTTGGATAAAGAGGTTTTTGCGGCGATGATCAACGTATATCGGTCGCAGGTCGATCCCATCTATTATCCGGACTTCTATACAACAATCGCCGGCAAATACAACAACGATGAAAGGGCTTTTGTTGATTCCCTGTATGCCGGTTCAAAGATAACGACTCCGCTGGGCATGAAACTTTTCCTGGAACAGGATACGACCTACAACATTTTTGACGATCCCGCCGTTTCGCTTTCTATCGATCTTTTGGTAAAGGCTTTCGATATACATCTGCTCATGCAGGAACCTTCTGTCCATATCGAACGCGGCGAGCGACTGTTCAATGCTGCCATCCGTAAAATGGATGCCAAGCGTAGTTTCTACCCGGATGCAAATTCAACCCTGCGGTTGAGTTTCGGTACGGTGCGTGGATATACTCCGTTTGACGGTGCGGAATATGGTCATTATACCACCACTCGCGGCATCCTTGAAAAGGTAAAGGCCCATGCCGGAGACCGTGATTTTGCGGTAGAACCGGAAATACTTGCTTTGCTTTCTTCAAAAGGCTTCGGACGCTATGCAAATGAAAGCGGTGATATGAATGTGTGTTTTATCTCGAACAATGATATAACCGGAGGTAATTCCGGAAGCGCCATGTTCAATGCCGGTGGCGAATTGCTCGGATTGGCTTTTGATGGAAACTGGGAAGCCATGGGAAGCGATTTTATTTATGAACCCAATCTGCAACGTTGCATCGGGGTAGACGTCCGCTATATGCTTTTCGTGATGGAAAAGCTGGGCGGAGCGGATCACTTGGTCAAAGAATTGAAGATACGCGGCCAAGCGCCGTAACCGTATCGGGTTGCCTCCTTAAAGTAACTGCTCGTAGCTCTTCTGCAATACCAGCAAACTTTCCGACCCCATGTTGAAGAGTAAGTCAATGATGCTTAGATTGGGCAGAAAGCCATGGCGCGCTTCAAATACCTGGTAATAGGGAACGATCCTGAAATGCGGATCTGCTTGTGCGATATTCCTTTTGGGATGGATGATCTCCCGGAAGTCGTGTTCGTTGCCGGCAAACTCTGTTTGATAGGTTGAGGTGTATCTCACGTTTGGAGTTATGTCTATCCATTCACAGATCAGTTTTCGCAGCTCTTCGTTGAAATCGAATAAATACGTGTACTTCTTTTCGTAGAAAGGGGCGAGGTCATCTTTGTAGTACTCAAAGAAAGGCGTATTGTTATAGGCCGATTCTATGGTGTTCCAATGCAGGTGTCTCCAGTTGCCGTGGTTTGACAGCCGGATGTCTTTCATCAGGCACTTTAACGATTCCGGTTTTACGACAGGTACGGAAAGCGGCAAGACACCTCCGGGGCCTGCAATATGGCAGCGGTTCCTGTAGGTCTGCTTCATATAATGATCCTGCCGTTCGATATATACCGTATCGCAAGCTAATAATTTACTGTAATAGACTACCGGCGCCAGATAAGCCGAACTAAGGTATACGGTTTCCATTTTAAACGCTGAATCTTATTAGCTCGGAGCTATCGTACCGGACAGAAGAAACGCTCCAAGCGGTAGCCATTGAACAAGTCCGTAGAAACTTCTTTGGAGAACCAAATAAAGGAAGCCTTGCCGATGATGTGATCGTGCGGAACAAACCCGAACAGGCGGGAGTCTGCAAGGTTTATCGAGTTGTTGGATGCCATCCAGTAGTAGTCCTTCGTAAAGGTGCACGCGATGATTGCCTCCCCGTTGATGTACAGGCTATCGTTTTTGACATCCGCTTTGATCCCTTCGTGGAGTACTAAGGTGTTCCGGTATAACGTTGCGTTCCAGGGATGTATTTTAATTGATTTTCCTTTCGCCGGAACGACGATTGTCCGGAAGTTCTCTTCCGGTGCGCCCGATTGGGGCCGTATCCAGCTGATGTCGGTTGCAGCCTGTTCCAGCAGGTACATCTCATACCGGCTAAAGCTGCGTACGTTCTCCTGTTCGTTTTGCCCCATCAGTTCGTTCTTCGTCAGTTCAAGGGCGTTCAGTAGCGACACCATTGTCTGCTCCATGTTTTTCGGATAAGTGTAGAGCCTTTTGCGGTCAGGCCCCGCCTTTTCGATGAATACTGTTGGGTTATACAGCGAATCGAGCACCAACTCTTCTCCCGGGGCGGCTATGCAGCGGCTGATGAACACTTCCCTTTTGTCGATGATGGGCTGCGACAGATCGGCCGGATTGTTGAATACCACAATATCGCCCGGCTTGACCGATTGGCTGTTCCAGCGGCGATAGGCGAAAAGAGACAAGCAAGGTAGCCGCAGGCCGTAGCTCCATTTGTTTACAATGATGCGGTCGCCTTGATAGAGCGAGTTTTCCATGCCCGATGAGGGGATGCTATAGGGGGTGAATATAAAACTCCGGAGCAATAGTACGGCGACTATTGCTCCGGCAAATACGATGATCCGTTTCCCCCATTTCATCCGTATGATTTTTGTCGATCGGGTTAGTCTACCCACTTGAATATACGGTTCCACCGGATCTTCCCGTCGAACCAGTCGCGGTCTTTATCCAATGAAAACCATACCACGATGGGTTTGCCTACCACATGGTCTTCCGGAACAAATCCCCAATAGCGCGAATCGAGGGAGTTGTGGCGGTTATCGCCCATCATCCAATAATAATCCATCTTGAAGGTATAGCTGTCGGTCTTTTGTCCGTTGATGTAGATGCCGTCTTTCTTTTCTTCCAGCGTGTTTCCTTCGTATGCCCGGATGCAGCGCTCGTATATCGGGAGGTTCTCTTTCGTCAGGGTAATGGTGGCGCCTTTGGCCGGGATCCAGATCGGGCCGTAATTGTTTCTGTCCCATTTGGTGTGCCTGTTCAGCGGATACATTTCCCCTACGTTCTCTCCTTCCGGCTCCATGACGATCTTGCTGACCAATGCCTTGTTTGCGGAAAGCGCTTCTACCATCTTCCGGGTGAGCGGCAGGTGGTAAACCGGATTCTGTTCCCCTCTTCCGGTAAGCATATTCCGGTCGTCGAAACTGATACCTAATTCGCGGAAATAATCTTCGGGAATATAGCTCCCGGTGGTTTGAACCAAGTAGTTGTGCTGAAGTCCTTCCGGGTTTTCAACCGCAGTGTTGTTTGCATATACCTGTCCGTTTACAATTTCCAGCGAATCCCCCGGCAGGCCCACGCAACGTTTTACGTAGTTTTCCCTGCGGTCTACCGGACGGGTTACCACTTTGCCGTATACCTTAGGGTTGTCGAGGATGAGTTTTCTTCCGGCATTGTAGTACAGGTTGAGGATGATGCCCTGCTGCTCGCGCGACAGGCTGTCCATATTTAGCTTGTTGGGGTATAATCTCTTGCCTTCCCTCATCGCCAGCAGGTAAAAGTCCATTTGCTGCTGGTTCAGTGCAACGGTGTCTCCTGCGGGGAAGTTGAACACGACAATATCATTGCGCTTTACTCCTCCCAATCCCTTGACTTTTTTGTAAGGCCACTGCGGCTTTTCAATATAAGATTTCGTATTCAGTACCGGCAGCGTGTGTTGCGCCAACGGCATGGACAACGGCGTATTGGGCACGCGCGGCCCGTAGCTGATTTTACTTACATAGAGGAAATCGCCAACCAGCAGTGATTTCTCTAAAGAAGACGATGGGATCTGGTAGTTTTGGAACAGGTAGATGTTCACAAAGTAAACCGCTACCAATGAGAAAACAATGGCGTCCACCCAACCCATTATGCTTTTCAGCACCGGATTCTTCAGGTTCTTCCAGAATGTCCAAGGCACAATCCTGGTGATGTAAGCATCAAAGATGAACGGAACCACGATCAGCCCCAGCCAGCTTTTTACCCAGACGAGAAATAACAGGTACAGGGCCATTGTGATACCCAGCTTGATCCATTGACGGCTTGTCGCTTTCTTTATATTCATATCGTTATTCTGTTTGTTACTTTAAAAAGGGGAACAAATCGCTCATACCGAAAAAGCCTTGCTTGTCGGCAATAAATTCCGCAGCCAGCACAGCTCCTAAGACAAATCCGTTCCGGTTCTTGGCATCGTGGGTGATAGCGATCGTATCGGCGGAAGACTCGTACCGGATGGTATGGAGGCCGACAACTTCGCCTTCGCGGATAGATGCAACCGGCAATGCTTTGGCGTCGCGGGTTTCACCTTTAACCCACCGTTCTTTCCGGTCGATGTTTTCCAACACGCCTTCGGCTAAGGTAATGGCTGTTCCGCTTGGCGCATCCATCTTGTGTATGTGGTGCGTTTCGCTCATGGCAACATCGTATTCGGGGAATGCGTTCATGATTTTTGCCAGATAGCTGTTCAAAGCGGAGAAGATCGCTACGCCAAGGCTGAAGTTGGACGCCCAGAAGAGCGTCTTCCCCTCTTTGGTGCACATCTCCCGGATCTCGTCGCCATGCGCTTCCATCCATCCGGTACTACCCGAAACAAGTTTCACACCAGCACGGAATGTCTTTATATAATTGTCGTAGGCGGCCTTCGGGTTTGTAAACTCAATCGCGACGTCTGCCGAGCGGAAGGCTTCCGAGTCGATGTCTTCCTGGTTGTGGATGTCAATGATGGAGACAATCTCATGCCCCCGGCTGAGGGCAAGTCTTTCTATTTCTTTGCCCATTTTGCCGTAACCGATTAATGCAATTTTCATACGTTGTGGTTATTTAATCGGAGCAAAGATAAAGATTTTGAAGATAGAAGTTATTACTTTTGCTTCACATCTTAATACTCCCGTTTATAACGACAAACAAATTATGGAACGACTGTTACATTATGCCTGGAAGTATAAAATATATCCGCTTGCCGGATTGAAAACTACTACCAACCTGCCGGTTGAAGTCATCGACCCCGGATTGATCAACCGCGATGCCGGCCCGGACTTTTTCAATGCCAAAGTAAAGATCGACGGCGTCCTGTGGGCGGGCAATGTCGAAATACACGACCGGTCGTCCGACTGGAAACGCCATGGCCATCACAACGATAAATCGTATGATTCCGTTATCCTTCACCTGGCCGGCTGCATAGACGAAGAAGTATACCGCACCGACGGAGTACCCATTTCGCAGGTGCAATTCAGCTGCCCGGAGAGCGTCCGCACCCGGTACGAAGAATTGAAAATGGCGGATATGCGCCCGCGATGCTACTCAGTCATTCCGTCATTATCCGCCTTGAAGATCCGCTCCTGGCTCACGGCCTTGCAAATCGAAAGGCTTGAACAGAAAACAAACCTGATCATGGGACGGCTGAAACTGCATAACGACCATTGGGAAGATGTATTCTTCGTCACACTGTCGCGGAACTTCGGATTCGGGCTGAACGGCGACGCCTTCGAAGCCTGGGGGAACCTGCTGTCGTTGCGGGCTATAGACAAGCACCGTGACCGGCTGGAACAGGTGGAAGCGATGTTCTTCGGGCAGGCCGGCTTATTGGAAAAAGACCTGCCCGACCCGTATTACCAGATGCTGCAAAAAGAATACCGCTACCTGCGGCATAAATTCGAGTTGAGGCAAATAGACGCCGCCTACTGGAAATTCCTGAGATTGCGCCCCGGAAACTTCTCCTCGGTACGGCTGGCGCAGCTTGCCGCCATTTACCACCAGACGGGAGGACTACTTTCGCAGATAATCGAATCCGAAAAGCTCGAAGACGTCAAAGGGCTACTCTCTGCGGGCACGTCGGAGTATTGGCAAACACACTACAACTTCAACAAGACCTCCCCTCTTAAAGTGAAAAGGCTGGGTAGGGAAGCACAAGACTTGATCGTGATCAATACCGTTGTCCCATTCCTGTTTGCCTACGGGTTGCACAAAGCTGACAAACGGCTGTGTGCACGCGCCTTGGACTTTTTAGAAGAAACGGCCGCCGAAAGCAATTATATCACACGCTTTTGGGACGGCGCCGGCCTGCCTGCCAAAACAGCCTCCGATTCGCAAGCGTTGGTACAGCTCCAAAAAGAATACTGCGACCTCAGAAAGTGCCTGCATTGCCGGTTCGGATACGAGTACCTCCGCACTGAATAAATTATTGGGCGACAGCCGGATAAATACGCGAGAACCCCTATATTTGCATCCACATCAACCTATTTTATTCACCCCCTGATACAACGCTATGATGAAAACGAAAAAAGCGGCGCTCCCTCTCCTGCTTTGCGCCCTATTATGGGCGGGAACATCTCTGTTTTCTTACGGAAAACCAACCGCCGGCTTGCCGGCGGCGGTAGAACAGGCTGCCCAAGAAGATTTCAAATCCTTTCTGGATAAATTCACCACAAGTGCGGCCTTCCAGTACTCTCGCATTAAATTCCCGTTGGAAACGCCCATTACGTTGCTTACCGACGATGGCGACGAGAAAACATTCCCTTTTACCAAAGAAAGATGGCCGCTGCTCAATGCCGAAAGTTTCGTTGTAGAACAAGCCGTTCAGGAAGAAGAGGGATCCGTTTACATCGCTCGCTACGTAATTGACCAACCCGATCACAAAGAATACGAAGCCGGATACGAAGAATCGGAACCCGACCTGCGCGTCGTCTTTAAACGGACAGGCGGCAAATGGTATGTAACCGACTGCTACAATGCCTGGTATAGCTTTAGCCTGCTCGTCGAAGAATTTGCAGATACAGTCAAGGAAGTGCAGGAAGAAAATAAGGCCTTCGTCGAAGAATATCCGTAAGTTTATCCCCCCAGCACATAAACGCCCGCCCCATGACAAATACGAATAAGGCGGGCGCCACCACAGCCTCACCCCAACCCTCTCCAAAGAGAAGGAAGCCGGATAAACTCCCGGTTGTGCTTATCCGGATAAGCACAACCGGGAGTTTATCCGGAACGGTATGGTTTGTTCTGATAAACTTGTTATATTTGTGTACGATAAACTTTGATACCTCACATTTATGATGAACTTAACTAAAACCGGTCTGCTATTTGCCGCTCTCTTTTATGGCGGCATATACTCTTCGGCCGGTGTAAATCCCGATCAAATGAAAGAATTAAAAGTAAAGAAGATCAGCGTTAACACTGTAGAAGCAGACGCCGTGCCTGCTTTGTTGAACAAGGAAAACGTAGCGTTTGAACCGCTCGATGTAGTGAATTGGGCCGAGTTCCCGTACCGCCCGGAAGTCTCTTTCCGCATAGCCTATACGGATAGCGCCGTTTTGCTGCATTACAAAGTGAAGGAAAACAGTGTCCGCGCTCTGTATGGACAAGCGAACGAACCGGTTTATAAAGACGCCTGTGTGGAGTTCTTTATTATACCTGCCGCCGATGAGATCTATTATAATGTGGAATGCAATTGCATCGGTACTATTTTGTTAGGCGGAGGCAAACCCGGCGACCGTGGGTATGCAGATCCTTCGATCATTCGTTTGATCGACCGTTGGGCAAGCCTGGGAAGCGTTCCGTTTGAAGAACGGATCGGCGAAACAGCATGGGAAGTCGCATTGGTTATCCCCTTCAAGGTATTCTTTAAGCACGACCTGACCTCTCTGGACGGAAAAACAGCCAGAGCCAACTTCTACAAATGCGGCGACGATCTTTCTACGCCTCATTTCATTTCTTGGAATCCTATCCACGTAGATAAACCCAGCTTCCATCGTCCGGAATACTTCGGGAAACTGGCGTTCTAAATTCATTTCTTCATGTTAAAAGGCAGGAATAGCCATGTAAGGCAACGGTTGCGCAGCTTGGTGGGAGTAGCCGCCACCGTTGGGATGTTATATGCGTGTGCCAGCATTGGCCGTCCGGACGGAGGGGCATACGACGAAACCCCTCCCCGTTTTGTAGGCAGTACGCCCAAGGCAGGCGGCACGAACGTCAACCGTACGCGCATCGCATTGGAATTTGATGAATTTATCAAGCTGGAAAAGCCAAACGAGAAGGTGGTCGTTTCCCCTCCACAGGTGCAGCAGCCCGAAATCAAAACAAACGGCAAGGGAATCACGATCAGCCTGCTTGATACGCTAAAGGCCAACACGACGTATACGGTGGACTTCTCGGACGCCATTGTCGATAACAACGAAGGCAATCCCTTGGGCGATTTCACCTTTACTTTTTCTACGGGCGAGCGGATTGACACGCTGGCCATTTCGGGCGTTCTGCTTGAAGCCTCCAACCTTGAACCGGTCAAAGGTATGCTTGTGGGCCTACATTCCAATCCGGCGGATTCCGCCTTTACCAAGCTCCCGTTCGAACGCGTTTCGCGTACCGATAGCCGCGGGCGTTTTACCATTCGCGGCATAGCGCCGGGCGCATACCGCTTGTTTGCTCTGCTGGATGCAGACCAGAACTTTGCATTTACACAGAAAAGCGAAGCGGTCGCTTTCCACGACTCCCTGATCATCCCTCGGTTTGAAGAGCGCATTCGTCAAGATACGACGTGGAAAGATACGCTGACTATTGATACAATCGTCGAACGCAAGTACACCCATTACTTGCCGGACGATTTATTGCTCCGCTCATTCAAAGAAATCAACCATTCACAATATCTTGTAAAGAGCGAACGCCAGACACCACAGAAGGTCACACTCTACTTCTCGGAGAAGGCGGATACCCTCCCAACGCTTACCGGACTGAACTTTGACGAAAAGGAAGCGTTTATCATCGAGAAATCAACCGGTAACGACACGATCCATTATTGGGTGAAAGATTCTTTACTTTACAAGCAAGATACGCTCAAGATAAAGTTGGAATATCTATATACGGATACGCTCAAACAGCTGATTCCACGGATAGACACCCTGAAGCTGTCGGTCAGGAAGAGCAAGGGAGGAACTCCCGATGACTCCAAAAAGAAAAAGAAGAAAGAAGATGAACCGGAACCTACTGTGTTCCTGAAAACGGCCTCCCAGATTCCTTCGCTATTGGATGTATATGGGCACATCAGTTTGCTGTTTGAAGAACCGGTTACGGAATACGAACGCGATTCCATCCACCTGCAAATAAAAGTGGATACGCTGTGGAAAGATGTTCCGTTCGACTTCGAACAGGATTCCATCGGGATCAGGCGCTATAACCTGTATGCGAATTGGGAGCCTGCCGCCGAATATGTACTTAGCGTAGATTCTACCGCCTTCCGCGGCCTTTACGGTTTACATACGGATAAGATCAGGCAGAATTTCAAGATACATTCGCTGGACGACTACGGAGAGATCTACTTCAATGTTTCGGAGCAAGGGCCTGTTGCTTTTGTTGAGCTGCTGGACACCCAGGATAAAGTAGTGCGCCAAGTGTCTGTCGTCGACGGGAAAGCCGATTTCCACTACCTCAGTCCGGGCAAGTACAGCGCCCGCTTGATAAACGACACCAACGGCAACGGCGTTTGGGATACCGGAAACTACGACGAAGGATTGCAACCGGAAATGGTGTATTATTATCCCCAGATCGTGGAGCTAAAAGCGCTTTGGCAATTGGAGCAGGACTGGAATGTAGCATCCACGCCTTTGGACAGGCAAAAGGCGGACGACCTCAAGAAACAAAAACCCGACGAAGACAAGAAGAAACGCGAAAACCGCAACGCCGAACGGGAGAGGAATAAAAGATAGCCCCGGAATTATTCGACCTTGAACGGCAATTCGTTCTCTTTCCTGTAAACACTGGCCTCGAACGTGGCGACCAGCTCGCCGTGTTGGTTCGTTACATCTACCTGGTAATGCCCTGTTCTCCTGCCCGTATATCTTTCGCGGGCTTCGGCTGTGAGCGTATCCCCAGGCCCGCTACTGCGCAGAAACGTAATGCCCGATGTCAAAGACAGGGCAAGCGTTCCATGCGAATTGGCCGCAGCGGCAAGGGCGAGGTCGGCCAGCGTGAAGATGGCGCCTCCCTGCGTGGTATGGCCTGCATTCAAATGTTGAGGCCCAACAGTCAGTTGGGTTTTGCCGTATCCTTTCCTGATCTCTATCAACTCGATGCCGGCTTCGGTAGCAAAGCGGTCGTTCTTGAAAAATTCCTTTGGCGTCGTCATATCATCTTCGTTTATTCCGATTCTTTATACCCCGTGTGTGTGGATGAGTTAGGGCGTCACGCCCCGCCACTTCCATTCGAAGCCGTCTTTGGTATCTTTGATTTCGAAGCCGAGGGCGGTCAGCTCATTGCGGATACTGTCCGAAGCAGCCCAGTCTTTGTTGGCTTTGGCTCTCATCCGTTCGCCCAGCAGCAGGTCGACGACTTTGCCGTACGCCGCTTCGCGGCTGCCGGATGCGTCTTTTTCCTCTTTCAGTCCGAGGATGTCGAACAGGAAGAGGTGGAACGTATGTTTCAGTTCCTCCAGGTCGGCGGCGGTGATGGTGTTGTTGCCTGCGGCGATGTTGTTGATCATCTTTGCGCCGTCGAACAAATGAGAGATTACGATGGGCGTATTCATATCGTCGTTGAGCGCCTCATAGCACCGTGCCTTCAAGTCCTTCACATTGACGTCCGAGGTTGCCGAAGGCGTGATCTTATCCAGATGGCCCACGGCCTCCAACAGGCGTTGCAACCCCTTTTCCGACGCTTGCAGCGCTTCGTTGCCGAAGTCTACCGTGCTGCGGTAGTGGGCTTGCAGGATAAAAAAGCGGATGGTCATTGCCGTATATGCTTGCGCAAGCAATTTGTGCGAACCGGCAAAGAACTCATCCAGCGTGATGAAGTTGCCAAGCGACTTGCCCATCTTCGTCCCGTTTACGGTGATCATGTTGTTGTGCATCCAGTAGCGCACCATTCCATCGCCCTGTGAAGCTACCGATTGTGCAATCTCACATTCGTGGTGCGGGAAGATCAAGTCCATTCCCCCCCCGTGAATATCAAAATGTTCTCCCAGATACTTGCGCCCCATCGCGGTACACTCGCAATGCCAGCCCGGGAAACCCTCTCCCCAAGGCGAAGGCCAACGCATGATATGTTCGGGCTGCGCTTTCTTCCACAGCGCAAAGTCGGCGGCATGGCGCTTTTCTGCCTGTCCATCCAGCTCACGGGTAGCGCTGAGCAAATCGTCTATCTGTCGCCCGGAGAGTATCCCGTAGCGGTATTCCCGGTTGTATTTCGGCACATCGAAATAGACCGACCCTTCACTTTCGTAGGCATAACCATGATCCAGAATCTCCTTTACCAAGGCAATCTGTTCTATGATATGCCCCGAAGCGTGCGGTTCAATGCTCGGGGGCAATACGTTCAGCGCTTCCATCGCATGGCGGTAGCGGGTCAGGTAATATTGAACAACTTCCATCGGTTCCAGCTTTTCGAGACGCGCTTTCTTGGCAATCTTGTCTTCGCCTTCGTCGGCATCGTGCTCCAGGTGGCCAACATCGGTTATATTCCGCACGTAGCGCACCTTATATCCCAGGTGGGTCAGGTAGCGGAAGAGAATATCGAAAGTGATCGCCGGGCGCGCATGTCCCAAGTGCGCATCACCATAGACGGTAGGCCCGCAAACATACATCCCCACATGCGGCGCATGTAAAGGCGCAAAGGTTTCTTTTTTCCGGCTTAACGTGTTGTAAATCGAAAGTTGGTGTTCCATAACATCTTTATTTGGTTGGTGAGTGTACAAAACTATATAAAAACTCCGGTTTACGCGGCATCCACGTCCAAAACCGCAACTGTTCGGGCGTTGCCTTTTAGGTGAAGGCATTTGGCGGATCCGCCAAATGGTCTCCGAGCTAGGGAAAGTACTTGGCAGATCCGCCAAATGGTCTCCGAGCTAGGGAAAGTACTTGGCAGATCCGCCAAATGATCTCCGAGCTAGGGAAAGTACTTGGCAGATCCGCCAAATGATCTCCGAGCTAGGGAAAGTACTTGGCGGATCCGCCAAATGGTCTCCGAGCTGGGGAAAGTACTTGGCGGATCCGCCAAATGGTTTTTGTACTATAGAAAGTATTCGGCGGGGTTTTGAAGACTCTTTTCATTTACCATTTACTCCGGTATTAAATGGTAAACGGTAAATGAAAGTCATTTGTCAATTGAATAGCAGTTTCTCCCATTCGTTATCGCTTAAACTTATTAGTGGATTGCTTTCTACGACGAAGGTGTTGAAGAGTTCTTTCTTTTCTTCCTGCAGTTGGGTGATCTTTTCTTCAATGCTGCCTTCGGTGATGAAACGGTAGGCAAAGACTTGTTTGTTTTGCCCGATGCGGTGGGCGCGGCTGATGGCTTGCAGCTCGGCTGCGGGATTCCACCAGGGGTCGACGATGAACACATAGTCTGCCTGGGTGAGGTTTAGGCCGACTCCTCCTGCTTTTAGCGAGATAAGGAATGCTTGTATCTTTTCGGTATCGGCGAAGCGTTTGATTTCTTCTTCGCGATTGGTGGACGAGCCGGTGAGCAGCGCATACGACCAGTTGTTTGCCTCGAAAGCTTCGGCGATAAGTTCCAGGTGTTTCACGTAGGAGGAGAAGATGAGTACTTTGTGTCCTTCGCTCTGCAGTGTGTCGAAGAGGGAGATGATTTCGCGAATCTTTCCGGAGTCGCCCTGGAATGTTTTGTCGATCATCCGGGGGTGGCAGGCCAGCTGGCGTAGCTTGTTGATTCCTTCGAGTACGATAAAATGGGGTACTTTTTCTTTCTCTGTTTTTAGTTGAAGGAGCATGTTGCGAAGGCTGTTCTTCTCTTTTTCATAAATATCCTTCTGTTCTTCGGTCTGTTCGCAGTAGATGGTTTCTTCTGTTAGCGGGGGCAGTTCAGGGGCGACTTCTTCTTTGTTTCTTCTCAGGATGAAGGGCGCGATGAGGCGTTGCAGTTTTGCTTCGGCTTGTTCGTTTCCTTGCTTGATCGGGTTGATGAAGAGTTTCTGGAATGTGTTTTCCGGTCCGAGCAGGTCGGGTTGCAGGAAGTGGAATTGCGACCAGAGGTCTTTCAGCGAGTTTTCGACGGGTGTTCCGGTCAGTAGCAGCTTGTGGTTGCATTGAAGTTGGATGACTGCTTTGAATGTTTGTGATTCGCTGTTTTTGATGTATTGGCTCTCGTCCAGCACCACATATTCAAACAGGTATCGGCTTAGGAGGCCGATGTTGTTTCTCATGTGCCCGTAGCTGGTCAGTATCAGGTTGTAGCAGTCGAATACCTGTTCGACGTTTGTTTTTTCGGATGTGCCGGTAAATTCATATACGGTTAGGGTGGTGAACCGGGCGATTTCTTTCCGCCAATTGTGTCGAAGGGAGGTAGGCATCACGATGAGGGATGCCGGTTTTTTGCTGTCGTCGTGGGTGTATTGAAGCAGCGACAGGGTTTGCAGGGTTTTCCCCAGCCCCATGTCGTCTGCCAGGCATCCGCCCAGGTAGTGTTTGTCTAAGTGTACCATCCAGTTGAAGCCTTCGTACTGGTATTGGCGGAGTTTGGCTTTGAGGTTTTCGGGTGGTTCCCGGTAGGTTTTCGTCTGGTACTTTGTTTTTTCCCGAGGGTCGTTGTTGATGACCTGTTCCACCAAGCCTGTGAATATCCGTTTGATGCGGAAGGTTTCTCCATCGGCTTTGTCAGCCTGACTGTATTCCAGCAAGTCCGTATAGTTGTTGAACCATTCTTTGGGTAACAGGACAATTCGTCCGTCGGGCAGAGTGTATTCTCTTTCGCCTGCAAGGATGTTTTTGCGGAAGCTAATGAAGGGGATGCGGAACTCTCCGATGATTACGATGATATGGAGTTCAAGCCAGTCCCGTTTTTCGGAGATCTCCTGTTCTATGCGAATATCATCCAGGCAGTAGGTGGCTTCATTTGTGCTGTTGGTCAGGTGGAAATTCGCCGTCAGCATGTCGCGGTTCGCTGTGATCCATTCTATCAAATCCTTTTCGGGGGCATTCTGGCGAAGCATGAAATGGCTGTCGTCTACCAGGACCAGATGTGCATCCGTCAGTTGTTTTCGGAGATGCTCTTCTTTCGTCCTATCTCTGTGGAAATAGTGTATGGATACGTTTCCGTCTTCATCGGTCCGTGTTTTTGCTGACTTCGGATGGCTCGCGGAGCCGGGGTAGAAGGTTTCGTTTCCGTAATGGAAGGACAGTTTCAGAACGATAGTGTTATATACGCTCTCTTCTACGGAAAGCACGGGTTCGCATGGCCGTTCTTCTTTAAAGATCCGCAAGCCCGAATGGTTTATTTCGTGGTGGCGCAGCACGGGGAGGACGACCTTTTCCAAGTATTTGTTCGTCTCCGATATGTCAACACTGACTCTCGCTTTGTTTGTGAAAGGCAGCAGGCGCATCGAACTGATGTCTTTGAAGATGTGCAGATCCGTTCCCAGCAGCAGCGTTGCCGGCGATGAGGTAAGGACGATTACCGGTTTCTTGTCCAACAGGGAAACCGGTTCGCCGTTTCTGTAACATTGCAGCGAATAGTGAAACTTCCTGTTGTCGACTTCAAAGTCGAACATCACGTCGGTATGGTACGGTGAAACGTCTATCATGTTGTGGGCGTACAGGATCTTGTTCCCTTTCTCGTTCTGGTAGAAAGGGATCTTCTCGGTACGTATCAGCTTGAGCATTTCCACAAGTTTCTTTTCGATAAACGGGCGGATCACATTTTTGAAATCAGCTTCCGTCATTTTCTTATAGAAAAGGGGGAGGATGGTTTCTCTGGAGAAGATCTTCATCAAATGTTTTTCCGCATAGCTGGATGCGATTTCTATCACCCGGCGTTCCGCCCCGTTCAGCCTTGAAGCGATGTATGGAGGCAGATGGTTGCCCGGATCGGTCACCTGTATCGTTTCATCCGGCCCGTCTTCGGCGGCATAAGGCAGGATCAACATACCCAGTACGGGATGCCGCGCAAGTGTTAGAATGATATTAACGGGTTTGATATTTTTCATATTTCGGGCTTTAAACCGCAAAGGTATGGGATTTCGCCTTTAAACCTCCGTTATTGTTCTTGATTATGGCCGTGTTATTTTCCTTTTACTATTTTCTTGATCTCATTCAGCTTGCTGAGTGCTTCCAGAGGGGTGAGGTTGTTGATGTCTGTGTTGAGGATGTCGTCGCGTATTTGTTGGAGGACGGGGTCGTCCAGCTGAAAGAAGCTGAGTTGCATCGCTTGGTGTTTTTCGTTTGTTCCGGCAGGCGGCGCGGCTATGTCTTGCTTTCTGTTGCCTGTTTCCAGCCGGGCCAGGATGTCGTCTGCGCGGTTCACGATGCTTTTGGGCATACCGGCCATTTTCGCCACATGGATGCCGAAGGAGTGTTCGCTTCCGCCGGGTTCGAGTTTGCGCAGGAAGATTATTTTGTTGTTTATTTCCCTGACGGCGACGTTATAGTTCTTGATCCGGCCGAAAGATCTTTCCATTTCGTACAGTTCGTGGTAGTGTGTTGCGAAGAGCGTGCGCGCTTTTGCTTTCGGGTGTTGATGGATGTATTCCACGATTGCCCAGGCGATGGAGATCCCGTCGTAGGTGGATGTGCCGCGCCCCAGCTCATCGAACAGGATGAGGCTGCGCGGGGATATGTTGTTGAGGATGTCGGCGGCTTCGTTCATTTCTACCATGAAGGTTGATTCGCCTTGCGAGATGTTGTCGCTGGCCCCCACACGGGTGAATATTTTGTCCACCATGCCGATGTGTGCGTTTTCTGCCGGCACGAACGAGCCGGTTTGCGCCAGCAGGGTGATGAGTGCTGTCTGTCGCAGGACGGCTGACTTTCCTGCCATGTTGGGGCCTGTGATGATGATGATCTGTTGTTGCCCGCTGTCCAACCTCACGTCGTTCGGTATGTATTTTTCTCCTGCGGGGAGTTGTTTTTCGATGACGGGATGGCGGCCCTGGCGGATGTCGAGTACATCGGTGTCGTTGATCTCCGGACGGGTGTAGTTGTTTTCGCGGGCTATCCGGGCAAAGGCGTGCAGGCAATCTAAGCGCGCTATCTGTCCGGCGTTGATTTGTATTTCGGGGATGAACCGGGACAGTTCGGTAACGAGTTTGTTGTATATTTCGGCTTCGAGGGCGAGTATGCTGTCTTCGGCGCCCAATATTTTGTCTTCATATTCTTTCAGTTCCTGGGTGATGTAGCGTTCGGCGTTGACAAGTGTCTGCTTGCGTATCCATTCTTTGGGAACTTTGTCTTTGTGTATGTTGCGGACTTCGATGTAATAGCCGAATACATTGTTGAAGGCTATTTTGAGGCTGGGGATGCCGGTGGCTTCGCTTTCGCGCCGCTGTACTTTGAGGAGATAGTCTTTGCCGGAGCAGGCGATCAGCCGCAGCTCGTCCAGCTCTGCGTTTACTCCGTCTTTGATCACTCCGCCTTTGTTTGCGAGCAGGGGAGGGTCGTTGTTTATTTCTTTTTCTATCCGGTTGCGGATCAACAGGCAAGGGTTCAACTTTTCCCCTGTTGTATTCAGGCTTGCGTTGTCAGCCTCTATGCAGGCTTTTTTGATGAATTCAACGGCGTGCAGGGCTGTTTTCAGTTGTACGGCTTCGCGGGGAGAGACGCGGCCGGCGGCTATTTTTGAAGCGGTGCGTTCCAGGTCGCCGATGGAGTGGAGGTGTTCTTCAACCGTTTCGTTGAAATCGGCGTGACGGAAGAAATATTCCACTACGTCCAAGCGCTCGTTGATTGGCGCCCGGTCTTTCAGCGGGAAAACGAGCCAGCGTTTCATCAGGCGTGCGCCCATCGGGCTGATGGTTTTGTCCATGATGTCCAGCAGGCTCTTTCCTCCTTCGTTCATGGCGGAGATGAGTTCCAAGCTGCGGATGGTGAATTTATCCAAGCGGACGTACTTGTCTTCTTCGATGCGCGAGAGGGAAAGGATATGTCCGATTTGCGTGTGCTGGGTATTTTCGAGATACTGAAGGATGGCTCCTGCGGCGATGATTCCGTTTTTAAGGTGTTCAACGCCGAATCCTTTCAGGTTGGTTGTTTCAAAATGCTTCAGCAGTTTCTTGCGGGCGGAGGTGTCTGTGAACACCCAGTCGTCCAGCTCAAAGGTGAAGTACCTGCTTCCGAAGTTCTGCTCGAACGGTTCCCGCTTGCCGCGCTCGAAGAGTACTTCCTTGGGGGCGAAGTTGTTGAGCAGTTTGTCTATCCGTTCAAAAGAACCTTCGGCCGTCAGGAACTCTCCGGTGGATATATCTAAGAACGCTACTCCGCAGGCGTCTTTACCTATGTGTATGGCGGCAAGGAAGTTGTTTTCCTTGTAGTTCAGGATACTGTCGTCGATGGAAACGCCCGGGGTGACAAGTTCGGTGATCCCGCGCTTCACCAACTTCTTTGTCGCTTTGGGGTCTTCCAGCTGATCGCAGATCGCCACTCTCCGGCCCGCCCTGACTAATTTGGGAAGGTAAGTATCCAGGGCATGGTAGGGAAATCCGGCCATCTCGATCGTTTTTTCTTTTCCGTTGGCGCGTTTTGTCAGTGTGATTCCCAATATTTCCGACGCTGCAATGGCGTCTGTGGAATAGGTTTCGTAAAAGTCTCCACAACGAAACAACAGCACGGCATCCGGATGCTGCGCCTTCAAGTCCACAAACTGCTTCATCATCGGGGTGAGAACGATGTCGTTATCTTTAGTCATGTATTTCTATTCAACGATTAGTATACAAAGATAGTTAAAGCGGGAAAATAACAGTGGCCGGTCCGGACGGTTTTTACCGGAGGTATGGCCGGATAAAACATTGTCCGGACGGTTGCCGACTATGTTTCCATGCCTCTTCGCAGATACTTCTCCTTATCTCTAATGAAAAAGTACCGTCAATAAATGAATAGCGTTTTTGCAAATACGAAAGAGAATATTTAATAAGTAATGGACAATTGACAGTGGATAATGGACAATCGACAACCGAAAACCGCCGGCCGTGAATTAGTTTGACAATTTCCAATTTCTTGAAGCCCCATTCTCGGTGAGTTTGGCGTTTCTAAAAAATTAGAAATGCCAAACTCACCGAGAATGTAATTAAAAATTCTGTAGAAGCCCCAAACTCACCAAGAATAGCATCTCCAAGTCTTTGGAAACGCCATCCGCAGTGCAGAGCGCGCTGGAAAAATGCAACAAAGTCATTGCTGATTGTTATTTGTGGCGGAGGGGAAGGGTAGGGGGTGTTTTCCAGCCGGTTACGGGTCACAAAAAAGGCTGCCTCATTGTTTTATCTTGAGGCAGCCTTGTTTTTTGTCAAGCCGGGCGGATCAATAGTCCGGATTCTGCTTTATATTGGGATTGGTGTCTATCTCGGCCTTGGGGATGGGGAGTACGACTTTGTACCAGTCCCAATCGTATTCTTTTTCGTAGGTTCCGCTGAGGTGCTTGGTGCTTTTGATTTTGTTGTTTGCAACATCAGAGCGGGTTGCCTTGCCGCCGTCACGCAGGGCGTCATACATGCGGTGGCCTTCGCACACTAATTCTTTGCGGCGTTCGGTCAGGATGCGTTCGTGGGTGATCTGTTGGCCCGTCACTGTTTTTGCGGGGTTGGCGCGCTTCACGATGGGGTCGAGAAACTTTACTGCTTTATCGTTGTCGACCAGCTTCTGCGCTGCTTCGGCTGCGTTCAGATAGGCTTCGGATAGCCGGATGAGCGGGATGTTGGCATCTTCTATGTTCTCGCCGTCTTGCGGTTGGTACTTGAATACGTAGGCATATTTGGTGCCGTCGAAGCTCAGCAGTTTGAGGCGTACGTCGTTGGGGTCTTGCAGCAGCAGCGCATAGAAGGAGGATGTGATGCACAGGTCGTCGTAGCCGTCGGATGAGCTTAGGTAGCCCATGCTTTCGTTGCCTGCTCCGTCGGTGTTGGTATTGACGATTTCAAATAGTACTTCGCCGGGTTTGGACGATGAGGCGTCGTTGCTCCAGGCGGTCGGGTATTCTGCGTTGGTCCAGAGTGCATACTTTTCGTTTTCTGCTCCGCCGATGGCGGCTTCGGCCTTTTCGAGGGCTTTCGCATCGTCGCCTTTGTAGAGGTATACACGGCTGAGGAGCGTCAGGGCAGCCCATTTGTTGATTTTCCCTTTGTTGAAGTCTCCGGCCAGCAGGGTTGTTCCGTCTTCGAGGTCGGCAATGATTTGCGCATAACATTCGGCCACGGTGCCCCGCGCCGGCTTATCCTGGATGGCCAGTACTTGCTTTATAATGGGTACTCCGAGTGATGCCCCGTTGTCTTTCTTATACGGATAGCCGAAGATGCGGGTCAGGTCGAACAGGGCCATGCCGCGTAGGGCGAGTGCTTGTCCTTTCCAGTCGTCCCATACGGGTTTGTTTTCATCAAACGATTCTTTGTTTTTTTCGGCGTCCACCAGCCGGTCGACGTCTGCCAGGATATAGTTGCATTGGCCGATGATGCTGTACAGGTAAGACCAGTGCGTGCTCGGCGCGTTGTCTTTGGTGTAGGCGAAGAGGTAGTAGGATCCTGTGCGCTTGGTTGAGCTTACGGCCTGCATGTCGTCGCCGGTCACATCGCCATAGTATACCAGCCGTCCCGAATAGGCGTAGGCATTCTGCATGATGTTGTAAATGCCGTTCAGCGCATATTCGATGTCGCCGATTTGCTGGTATCCGTCTTCGTTTTTGATGGAAGTGGATGGTTCCATGTTTAGCCAGTCGTTTCCGCAGGATGCGGTAAAGAGGCACAGGCCGCAGATGAATATATGTTTTAAGACTTTCATAATGTCATTCTTTTATGGGTTAGAAATTCATGTTTACGCCGAACGTAACGGTTTTCAGCGGTGGTGTTCCCCAGATGGCTGTTCCGGCGCTTACGGCTTCGGGGTCGTAGTAGTCGTGGGCCGCCCACGTCCACAGGTTGTTGGCCGAGGCAAACAGGCGCACATTGTTGATGCCTGCTTTGCGCACCCACGCTTGCGGGATCGTGAAGCCGACGTTCAGTGTTTTCAGACGGATGAAGTCGGAGCTGTGCAGGCGGCGGGTGGTGGTGACGCTGTGCATACGCACGGCGGGTGCTTCGATAAATACTTCGTAGCCAGTCACGTCGCCCGGATTTTTCCAGTTGTTGCGGTAGTAAACGGGGATGTTGGCTTCGAGGTCGTATCCGCCGTGTTCTGTTTTCTGCGCCCAGTTGTCGTAGGAGTATCCGCCGAATTGGTAGGAGAAGAGGAAGCTCAGGTCGACCCATTTATAGGTCAGGGTGTTTGAAAGGCCGCCGATGAACGTCGGTTCGGCGTGCTTGTCCAGCACGATGGCGTTGGCTTCGCTGTTTTTCTCGGTGATTTCCTTGTTGTAGTTCCCGTTTTCATCTATGTTGTTTTTGTAGAATTGCGGCGCTCCGGTATCCGGATTGATGCCGGCAAATTCTATCATGTAGAACGTGCGGTAGGGTTTTCCTATTTTCCGTATCTGGTTTCCACTGATGATTTCGGTTTGTTTCCCGTCCAGCACGACGATTTCGTTTTGGTTGTGGGAGATGTTGATCCCTGTTTTCCAGGAGAAGTCTTTGGTTTTGATGTTCTCGCTGTTGATTTCCAGCTCTACGCCGCGGTTCTGCATCTGGCCGATGTTCATCAGGTAGCTGCCGAATCCTGTGGTCATGGAGATGGGGCGGTCCATCAGCAGGTTTTTGGTGGTGCGGGTGTAGTATTCCAGCGACACGTTGACGCGGTTCCACAGCCCGAAGTCAAGCCCCAGGTTCAGGTTGTAGTTGGTTTCCCACTTCAGGTCTTTGTTGGCGATCTGCGAGGGGATGATGCCCGGTTGTTCCATGTAGCCGCCGGTGAGGCTGCTCAGCCCCATGTAGCCGTAGTAATCGGAAGGCAGTGTGCCGTTCACGCCGTATGATGTGCGCAGCTTCAAGTCCGACAGCCAGCTTTTTGCCGGTTCCATGAAGTTTTCTTCGATGATCCGCCATGCTCCAGACAGTGACCAGAAGCTGCCCCAGCGGTTGTCTTTGTGCAGGCGCGAGCTTCCGTCTACGCGGTAGCTTCCTCCGAGGAAGTACTTTCCGGCATAGTCATAGTTCACGCGGCTCAGGTAGGAAACGATGCGTTGGTTGCTGTCGGATCCGCTCACCGATTCGGTTTTCATCCCGTTGCTGATGGCGTTTTTGCTGGCCGTGGCGAAGTTGCTGGCGTTCCCCGACAGGTAGTCGGTATATTGTTCGTCCGTTTCAAACCCCGCCAGGGCATCCAGATGGTGATGTTCGGCTATCGTTGTCGCATAGTTCAGCTGGTTGGCCCATACCGTTTTTTTGTATTCGCGGTAGGTTTTGCTCATGCTGCCGTTGTCGTCGTCGCCATTCGATGTGCGCGGGTCTGCCCATTCAACGCCTTTTACCACGGTGTTGTCGTAGCTGAGCGTTGTCTTGAACTTGAGGTTTTTGATAAATTCGTATTCCGCATAGAGCGTGTTGAACGAGCGGTTCACATACTGGCGATCGTAGTCGTAGGTGGCCGACAGCAACGGGTTGCGGTCTCCGTTGCGGATGAAGGCGCGGTTCCAGCTGCCGTCTTCGTTATAGACGGGATCGGATGGCACGACGCAGTTGCGCGTGGTGTAGAACGGCGAGGTGTAGGATGTTCCTTCGCCATACACATCCTGATTGACGTTGGAGAGCAGGATGTTGGCTCCGAGTTTCAGCTTGTCCGTAGCGTTATAG
Organism: Mediterranea sp. (in: CFB group bacteria); assembly: GCA_031287715.1. Lineage (GTDB taxonomy): Bacteria > Bacteroidota > Bacteroidia > Bacteroidales > Bacteroidaceae > Bacteroides. The sequence goes on along the minus strand of JAITSN010000050.1, from coordinate 3,052 downwards.
TCCACGTTAAGGCGTGCGCTGATGCGCTCCAGTGCCGAGTTGACGGTAACGCCGTCCTGGTTCAGGTAGGCTAAGGACGAGAAGTACTTGAATTTATCCGTTCCGCCGGCGACGGATGCTTCGTAAGTCCGGTGGTTTCCTTTTCGGAATGTCAAAGCGTCCCAATCCACATAGCCGCACCAGGGCACGGGGGCGTAGTCTTCCACTTCCTTATCGGCATATGCCTTGGCGTCCGCTTCTGTTTCGCCGTCACGTATCGCGCCTCTGTACAGCGCATCATATATGTATTCGCGACGTTCGGCACCACCCATTACGGGGCGGTACTGCATGGCAAAGTCCGAACTTCCCCAATCGGCTTTCAGTGAGATGACCGGTTTGCCCGTTTTCCCCTTCTTTGTGGTGATGATGATCACGCCGTTGGCGGCACGTGAACCGTAGAGGGAAGCGGCAGCGGCATCCTTGATGATGCTGATGTTTTCAATGTCCGAAGGATTGATGGTGGACATGACGTCCAAGCCGGCATCCGACCCTACTTCGTCAATGTTTCCGGAACGTACCGGTACTCCGTCGATTACATACAGCGGTTGGGTGCTGGCGTTCATCGACCCCATACCACGTATGTTGATGGAGCTTGCCGAACCCGGCTGTCCCGAAGACGCGCTGAACTGCACGCCCGGTGCATTTCCCTGAAGCATATCGGTAAACGAAACGGTGGGGATGTCTTTTATCCTGTCAGCCTTCACCGTAGAGGCCGAGCCGGCATAGGCCGACTTTTTGACGTTGCCGTAGCCTGTGATGATCACTTCGTCCAGCAGTCCGGCATCCGACTTCAGCTCGATATGGATAATACCCGGCCTGATAGCGGTTTCATAAGTCAGCATACCTACGAACGATACCTGCAAGGTCTTGGCCGTGGCCGGCAGGTATGCAATTGAAAACTTACCATTGATATCGGTAACGGCACCGGTGGTGGTACCTTTAACCAATACCGAGGCTCCGATAACCGGCTCTCCATCTTCGGCGGAAATCACGATTCCCTGCACGCCGGACGTCTGAGCCGTCAACAATCCAATGCTTAAAAACAAGCACGACAGCAATGTGAATACTTTTTTCATCATAACATTAGTTTAAATATGAATTAATTATTTGGAAACCCACTTTTTCACCTCACCAAAAGGAGGAATTACGCTTAAAAATCATGGCATAGACGTACGGAAAGAACGATTACAATAGTGGCTCATTAAACGTTGGTTTAATGACACACAAAAATAGCCCTTTTACTTAATAGTGCAAACTTTATAACAACCAATTCATTCGATCACCCGCATATTCCCTGCCAATGGGTGTTCCCACATTCATTCCTTAGTATAAAAAGCAATCTTTTCGTAACGCCAAACAAGAGCGTTAATATACTTGCACCTGTGGTTCATTAAAGGAACGTTTAATGAGCCATTTTTAAAAAACATATATAATATATAATGAAGCGACAAATGAAAAATACAGTAGTATTCAGTCTTTTAGTAAGGTTGTTTTTGGGCGTTGCCTGCGGCCGGACTTTCCACTGCTCGCCCTAACGCGGCTGCGCCTTCCCCCTCTCCTTTTACGACCCAACAGCCTCATATTTGCGGTTTTCCCATTGTGAAATAGCGCTTCGACAAATGAAAAAATGGTTTTCCCACTGTGAAACGGCGCTTCGACAAATGAAAAAATGGTTTTCCCACTGTGGAATGGCGCTTCGACAAATGAAAAAATAGTTTTCCCACTGTGGAATGGCGCTTCGACAAATGAAAAAATGGTTTTCCCACTGTGAAACGGCGCTTCGACAAATGAAAAAATGGTTTTCCCACTGTGAAACGGCGCTTCGACAAATGAAAAAGCGGTTTTCCCACTGTGAAACGACGCTTCGACAAATGAAAAAGCGTTTTTCAACTGTGGAACGACGCTTCGACAAATGAAAAAATGGTTTTCCCACTGTGAAACGGCGCTTCGACAAATAAAAAAGCGTTTTTCCAATTGTGAAACGACGCAACGACAAAAAAAAAGCGGTTTTCCCACTGTGAAACGGCGCTACGACAAAAAAAAAGCGGTTTTCCCATTGTGAAACGGCGCTACGACAAAAAAAATGCGGTTTTCCCACTGTGAAACGACGCTACGACAAAAATCTCATAGAGACCTCTAAAAGCTGTGTTCAACTTTTGTTTTCCCTGCATGTGCGGCCCATTCTTTGCCCTGTTAACCCTAAAAACAAATTCTTTCCTCTCTTCTTTGGGCGGATCTCCTGATTTTCCCTTAACTTGTAGCAGATTAATTTTAAAATATCTTTATTATGAAACTACAAGAATGTACCCGTCTTTTATCCGAGAAAGCTCTTGCTGACGGATATTACCGGAAGAGCGGGATCTACAGTTCCGTTTCCCGCCGGATATGCCGTTATGCCGGCAATGATGACATTTCGCTGGATGAGGTTTTCACGTCCGGTTTCCTGAACGGTTTCCGGAAAGGCCTGCTGGCGGACGAGATCTCGCAGAACACGGCTGTCTTTTACCTGAACTCGGTACGGTCCATCCACACGGCGGTGACCGACAAGGACAGGCTGGCGGCCAATCCCGAACTGATGGCCGATTCCGGGCTGACTGCCAACCCCGGTCTGTTCGCGTCTTTGTCGATAGAAAGCGTTCCCACGGAGAAACGCGCCGTTTCCGACGAAACGATCGCCTGCCTCCATGCCGCCGACCTGTCCGGCAACCCCAGGCTGGAGCAGTGCCGCGACACGTTCATGCTGTCCTTTTGCCTCCAGGGCATCCCTTTTGTCGATCTGTTCCACTTGCGTAAAAGCGAGCTGAAGGGCGATCTGCTGACCTATTCCCGCCAAAAGACGGGCAAACCGGTAAGCGTGCATGTGCTGGACGAAGCATGGGAATACCTTTCCCGGCTGCTGTCCGGCCATGAAGAAGACACGCACTTCCTGCTTCCGTTCCTCACCTGCAGTGGCAAAGACGGATACAAGCAGTATCAGACGGCTTTGCGCCGGTACAACCGTCAGTTGAAGATG
>JAITSN010000098.1 GCA_031287715.1 Mediterranea sp. (in: CFB group bacteria) | reverse complement strand
AATGTTTCGTTCAGCTCGCCGAAAGTCTCGCTTTGCCTTTTGAGCTGCGCTCTGACTTCCTTATCCTCCGAAGCGGTTTCTATCTGAAGAGCTATCCTTCCTTTTTCGAAGCTAAGGCTTCCGATGATGGCGCTATTCCTGGGGCCTGCAAGCCCCATGCCCTCCAGCTGCGGATTTTCCCGGCGGATCTGGTTGAGCAGTGCATCCGGCTGGCCAACGAAGATAATATCACCTTTTTTGCCGGATACGTTCTTGAAGTAAGCGTTCACGGCGATGCTTTCGCCTTTGACTTGCTTCATCAGGGCGGAAAGGATCTTGTCGTCGTCGCCGTGTATTGCCGTGATCAGCAGCACCGATTCATTGAACGCGCATATGCCGCCCTTGAACGTGAACCGGCGGTATCCGTCCGCCTCAACAACAGGGCCGATGGACATTTCGGGCAGCATGACCTCCAGCGCCTTGCTGAACCGCTCCACGTCATCCATCTTTACAACGAACGCTGCCGACGAAAGTTGTCCGTCAACGAAGAGATAAACAGGGTCTTTCATCGACAGGCCGAACGTAGAGCCGTCCCTCATAAACTTTTCTATCTGTTGGGCCGTGGAGGCGTTCAGCCCGCTTTTGATCGCGTCCATGAGCTTCTGTTTGTCGTTGTCGCTAACGCCGCTCTTATCAATCAGCGACTGGGTGCGGAAGCCGACAACGAGCAACGCGTCGGCGGGGATAACATTGGTGTATTCCGACAGTTTCCCCGTACAAGATGCCATGAGAACTACCATGGCGGCCGGCACTAACAGCCGGTTGATCAGACTTTTTTTCATGATGCTTCTATCTTTGGTTATTGGTTAGCCTGATTCAATATGCAGCACGCAACCAGGGCCGCTGTTTCCGTGCGCAGGCGGAATTTGCTTAAGATGACGGGGATAAAGCCGTTGGCTATGGCTTTTTCTACTTCTTCCGCGCTGAAATCTCCTTCGGGGCCGATCAGTATTAAAGCGTCCTCGTCTGCGGGCGCCACATCTTTCAGGGGGAACATCTCTCCTCCGCGGCAGTGGGCGATGAATTTCCGACCCCGGAAGTCTCTGCGGATGAACGTATCAAAGTCCGTCATTTCGTTCAGCCTGGGCAGGTGGGCGTTAAACGACTGCTTTATAGCGGCGATGAGGATCTTCTCCACCCGTGCGGTCTTTATCTCTTTCCGTTCGGAAAAGCGGCAGTTCAGAAACGTCAGTTCATCCAGTCCGATCTCAGTCGCTTTCTCGGCAAGCCACTCGTTCCTTTCCATGTTCTTGGTCGGTGCCAGGGCTATATGCAGCCGACATGGCCGCGGCGGTTCGTTGAAGATGGTATTCCTCACGGCAACCGTGCACCGCTTGCCGTCGACAGCGATGATCTCCGCTTTGTAAAAATAACCCTTGCCATCCGTCAGTGCAATCTCGTCGCCGGGCGAGAGCCGCAGTACGCGGATGCAATGTTGCGCTTCGTCGGCGGGGAGTTCCGCGTGGATGCTAATGTCTGGTGCGTAAAATAAATGCATAGGCTTTTTTATTGTCTGCCGGCGATCTCATCTCTCAGGACGGAAGCCAGCTCGTAGTTCTCTTCTCTTATCGCCTTGTCCAGCTCTTCTTTCAGGGTCCGGATGTTTTTCCCCTTCAGATTGTTCCGGTCGGCCGTTGCGCCTTTTTCCTTTGAAGTGGTATCCATCAGGATACATTCCGTCTCAAGAATGGCGTTGTTGATATAGATCGGGGCGTCCATGCGTATGGCAAGGGCTATCGCATCGGACGGGCGGGCATCTACGTGCATAAGTTCTTCTTCCTTCTTATAATATATATAGGAATAGAAGACCCCGCTCACGGCTTTATAGATCAGGATCTCCGTCACTTCGATCTCACAGAGCCTCAATATGCTTGCCAGCAGGTCATGGGTCTGCGGCCGCGTTGGTCTGACATTGTTTATTGCGGCGGCAATGGCTTGCGCCTCGGCCGGCCCGACAATGATAGGCAACCGGCGGCGGCCGTTCTTCTCCTGCAACAGCATGGCGAAGGCCGACTGCTTGGCCTGGGTATCTATGATATTGACTATCTTTAATTCGATCTTCCTGTTCTTATTCTTATCCATGTTTGACTGTAGGAACTGCTTCCGGCTTATGTTTATAATTGAATATCAAGGCGAACGATATAGCCACCACCAAGGCGTAGCCGGCAAAGACGTACCAGGTGCTGCTCCAATCGCCCACGGTAAACGTGATCCCGCCGTACGTTTCCGCATGGGTGAAGCGGTTCACTACCGCCTGCGCACCCAGCGTCCCGATCGTCGCGCCCACACCGTTGGTCATCAGCATAAAAAGCCCTTGCGCGCTGGAGCGGATCGAGGGGGTCGTTTCTTTATCCACGAAGAGGGAGCCTGAAATGTTGAAGAAATCAAAGGCTACGCCGTAAACGATCATCGAGAGGATCAGCATCCAGATGTTAGGCCCCAGGTCGCCGGCCCCAAAGAGTCCGAAGCGAAGCACCCACGCCGTCATCGCTATCAGCATCACTTTCTTTATGCCGAACTTGCGAAGAAAGAACGGAATGAGAAGGATGCACAGCGTCTCCGAAACTTGTGAGATGGAGATCAGCGCGTTGGCGTGTCTGGCGCCGAACGAACCGGCAAACTCAGGTATTACCTGGAAGCTCGTGATGAATGGATTGGCAAAACCGTTGGTGATCTGCAGGGAGGCGCCCAACAGCATGGAGAAAACAAAGAAGATGGCCATCTTTCTGTTCTTGAACAACTTAAAGGCATCCAGCCCGAAGCTCTCCGCCACGCTTTTCTTCGTGCCGCCGGTGCGGACGATCGCTATGTGGGGCAGGCATGACAGCGCGTAGGCCGCCAGCGCAAGCCCAAGTATCCCCGAAGTGACGAATTGCGCATGGGTCTGCTGATAACCGGTCGCGTCAACGAACAGCATGGCGCAGATGAAGCCGATGGTGCCGAATATGCGGATCAGCGGGAAGGACCTCACCGTGTCCAGCCCCACCCTTTCCAGCAACGAATAAGCCACGGAGTTGGACAGCGCCAGGGTCGGCATATAAAAGGCCACGCTTGCGGTATACAGGGCAAACAATACGGAGACCTCGATTCCCGCGCCGGCGCTATACCCGTAGATTCCGGCCGCAGCCATAAAGAAGCCCGCAACAAGATGGCAAAGCCCGTACAACTTCTGCGCAGGCACCCAGCGGTCGGCCACAATGCCCATCAGCGCAGGCATGAAGATGGAAACCGTTCCCTGGATGGCATAAAACATTCCGATATGAGAGGCTTGATTTAAACTTGTCAGGTAGCTTCCCATGGAGGTGAGGTAAGCCCCCCAAACGGCAAACTGAAAGAAGTTCATTAGGATTAAACGGAGTTTCATGCTCATTTCTCTAAAGCTTTAGTTGTTCTTCATTTTCATATTATGAGCACAAATATAACAATTTTCACAAAGAAGAGGCCGAATTGAAGGGACAAAAAAAATGGCTACCCTCACGGGCGGCCAATCTTTGTTAACCTTAAATCTAATACCATGAAAAACACGGAGCAAAGATATAAGTCTTGTGTTATAAAACATGCTCCTCTGCAAAAAAAATATCATCATTTAACTCTTATTAAGAAGAATTTCCTGAAAAGTGTTCTTCCCGCCTTATTCGACATACAAAACCAAGCCCTTCAAATACTCCCCTTCCGGGTGGAAGATGTTTACGGGGTGGTCTGCCGGCTGGGTGAGCTGATTCAGGATGCGCACTTTCCGCCCCACTGAGGCCGCGGCAGAGAACACGATCGTCCGGAAGTCGTCTCTGCTTACCACCTGCGAGCAGGAGAAGGTAAAGATGATGCCCCCCCGGGTAATTTTCTCTATGGCCTTGGCGTTGAGCCTGCGGTATCCCTTCCGTGCGTTCTCCAGCGCGCTTCTGTGCTTGGCGAAAGCGGGGGGATCGAGGATGATCAGGTCGTAAGGCTCGTCCATCCGGTCGAGGTATTTGAACGCGTCCTCTACATAGGCGACATGCGAGGCTCCGCGCGGATAGTTGAGGGCTACATTGCTGTTTGTCAGCTCGATGGCTCTTGCGGAGCTGTCAACCGAGTGCACAAGCTCGGCCCCTCCCCTTAGCGCATGGACAGAAAAGCCGCCGCTGTAGCAGAACAGATTCAGTACCGAGCGGCTGAAGGCATATTCTTCGAGCAGTATACGGCTTTCGCGCTGGTCGATGAAGAAACCCGTCTTCTGCCCTTTCAGAAAGTCGATATGGAACTTAAAATTATCCTCATTGGCGATGAGCTTGGTGGCTTTCCCTTTGAGGAATCCGCTCTCGGAAAGCGGCAGGCTGCTAAGCACAACGTCGTCTTCCGATTCAACCTGTGTGCCCTCACTATCGGCGAGAGTATTTACCGACTTATAATAGATGTTCTCGATATCCTCCTCCATGATTTCCGCCAGAACTTCCGCTATCTCCATGCGGCAGAGATGCATACCGACCGAGTGAGCCTGTATGACGGCTGTTTTGCCATAGATGTCGATGATCAGCCCCGGCAGGTTGTCACCTTCACCGTGTACGAAGCGGTAGATATCTCCTTTTATGCCGGCTATCATGCCGAGAGTATCGCGCACATCGAATGCGTTGTTTAGCCTTTGCTCCCAGAAGTCGCGATCAATCGGTTCCTGTTTAAAAGAGAGCACGCGTATGGCGATGCTTCCTGTTTGGTAGTGCCCTTCGGCAATAAATTTCTTTTCGGAGGTATATACCTCGACAACATCTCCATCATTAAGCGCGTCCGCACTTTCGATAGCACCTGAAAATATCCAGGGATGGAACCTTTTGAGTGATTCCTCTTTTCCTTCTTTAAGGAAAACTTTAGGGTATGACATAGGAGTAAAAAAATTATAGTGATTTAGAATGTTTAAAAACGCACAAATATAACTAATAGTTCATTAAATCCTAAACGAGAATAAATAAACTATAGGATAATCGAATAATAGTGTTCCATAAAAAATAGAAACAGAAATATCAGGCGCTTTTGATCGCACAAAAAATCGGTAAACCACATCATATCCTGATAACGACGCCCCATAAAAAATAGAAACAGAAGTATCAGGCGATTTTGATCGCACAAAAATTATCAAAATAGCGTTTTAACGATCTATTTGGATAAAAATAAAGACAAACATGCCGGTTACTTTAGTTTTCAAGGCGAAAACAGATGCGAGCATCAAAAATCCTAAAGTTTTCAGAATAAAAACAGATGCGAACGTTCCGGTTACTTTAGTTTTCAAGATGAAAGCAGATGCGAGTATCGCAGTTACTAACGTTTTCAAGATAAAAACAGGTGCGAGCATCGCTCTTACTAACGTTATCTGAACAAAAACAGATGCGAGCATCGCAGTTACTAACGTTTTCCGGACAAAAACAGTTGTAATTGCCCCGATAACTCAAGTTACCGGCTTGCTCGCATCCGTTTTTAATAAAAAAACAGTAGAAGTTTGCATGTATTCAAAAGAAAACAATTAATTTAGCGGCAACATAGAGAAGCCAATACTAAATTTTAATTCACCAAGCAACAAAAGTATGACCCCTCCAGTAGTTAAACCGATACGGTTGGAAGCGTTAAACGTTTCCGAAATGTTAGAATGTTCAACCCTGCTCCTCGAAAAGGTCTATACACCTGAGACGGTAAAAGCTGTGGGAATAGGAATGATCTACGATGAACTTGTGACGATACACGGGAAGTATGCCGGAATACTTAAACGTAATCCGGCGTCTATCAAGACAGAGCCTTTGACCAAAAGCATCGCCAGGGTGCGGCGTTTGATGGGAGCCTTCGGCAAAAGCCTGCAAGTAGCCTCAGCCATTGAAGATAGCGATTTAAAGGAAGCGCTGAAACGGGTGATCAGCATAACCGAACCCTACCTTAAAACAAGGCGTGCAGCGACGCGCTTAGCCTTACTCGGTGATGCCGGTGATATGTGCCAGGCCCTCTCGAGTACCGACGTCGCAGAGAAAGTCAGCACGCTTGGCCTTTCCAGGCAAGTGGATGTCATAAAAAAATTAGTCAATCAATGCAACACACTTCTTTGTGAGCGCGGTGATGAGAAAGAACACCGGCGGCTCTCCGGTTCGGCCACTAAAGCGCGGGCAACGCTTCGGAAGAAGTACCGCCAGCTCTTCAAAGCCGTTATCCCAGGCCTTTACCTGACTGCTACCGACGCAGCCGTAAGAAACAAGATCGTCGAGATAGTTAATCGCACCAATGCCACGTTGAACTCATTCCGCCACCTCACCACCAATTCCATTGACAATTAATGCCTTCGGCATTTACCATTTACTATTTACAATTTACAATTTCTTATTCAGCATTGACAATTTCCATTCAGCATTGACCATTTACCATCTACCATTTACCATTTCGACCTTCTCATTGACCATTTACCATCTACCATTTACCATTTCGTACTCAATAATAAAATTGAAATGGTAAATGCTGAATACGAAATGGTAAATAGTAAATGGTAAATGGTAAATGCGAGGCATCCTGCCGTCTCCACGATGTGGAGACGGAGGATGCAGAAGTTGATTTATTTAGTTAAGGTAAAGGGTTCTTGTGCGTAGTAGAAGTTTGGGCTTCCTTTGATCTGGAGATAGGCAGATGTTGAATTGAAATCGAAGACAGGTTGCAGCGCCTGGATAAATGAGGAGTAAGTTCTCGAGACACCGATGGTAAAGGCACCTTTATTGTCGATATATCCCTGGAAAACAGCTTCGATACTGTCTTTTACCATCGTTGACGCCACAGGCATGAAATTTGTACGCGCAACCCATGTCCATTCAAGGCCGCCGCGTGATTCGTCGAGGACAGTCTGCGGAAGGTTGATCGCCACGCGACCTGAAGAAGTATAGTTCATGATAAAGGGTAGCGTCTCTGTATTATCTCCCCAGCCATACACCTTATAGCTTTCCCCCGCAACATTTTCTATGATGCGGATGTTTAAGGCTTTGTTCGTAGGTACCATACTTGGGAAGACTCTGCTGCCCTTGGCCGGTGTCACAGACCATGAGCCGAGATACGCCTTATAGTCGGGGATGTTCCGCTCCCCGATGGATGAACCTTTCTTGTAGACCGTTCCCGTCCAAAGCACACCGTCGTCGAACAATATGTTACCCAATTGGTTGAATTGCGAACTGTAATCATAGTGACCCGCCTTCAGGTTGTAGTACATCTGGATGCCCCATCCTTCACTGCGCAGTTTTTTGGCATCATTTATATATATTCCGCCGTTACTGTCCGAGTAGTTGAGGTTAAAGGACGAGGGGCCGTACTGACTTTTGTCCAATTTCATGATAGTCGCACCGTTTTGGTTCCAGTTTGCGTACGCACCCCAATAAGAATAGTCGATGATCTCGCTAACAGGCGTCCCATCTATCGGCCCAACAGGTTTGTACTGCTCAAAGTCGTACACGGACACGATCTTGTCGGGCATCAGCTTGCGACATTCGTAGCACAGCCGGGCCAATGCCTTTCCGGAGGGAACGACAAGTCCGGGACTTGGGTTTTTGTGATTATATCTGCTGTATTCATCGTCAAAGTCTACGCCGTCAAGGCCATAGATGTCCACGTACTGTTTAAGGGTCTTGGCAAAGTCGGCTGCAGTCTTGTCGGACAGGTTGGCCACTCCCGACTCGTCATGATTGCCCAGGATAGTCAGTACGACCTTTATGCCCTTGGCTTGCAGCGGCCGGATGTAGGTGTTGGCGTTCTGCAGGATATGCAATACATTCTCGTTGCAGTGGACGTATGCTTTCCCGGTCTCTTTATTATAATTAATGTTCGCCGCAAAGATATTCACCACGTCAAAGAACGGCTTGCCGCTTTTCTTCATGGTGTACTCCCCGGCATTGAGGATATTCTCATCATTGACCTCAATGTACAGGATATTTTTTATGCCGGTGCCTTTGTTTGAATCGAGCTTTTCCGGCTGCGGTTTGATAAGGAAGATGCAGTACCCTTCCGGAGACATCTTTACTGCATTGTGCCTTATTGTTGCAACGATCGGGAGGGCATAAGTCTTTCCAACGGTTCCCCATGGCCTTATCATGATTTCCATCGGTTCGGTCTTGCTTTCGTTTGCCGCAATGGTTTCCCTGCCGTCATTGATGAAGTTGACATAGTTTCCGGGATACATCTCGTAGTTTGTTCCGTTAGCTCTATTGTACCTGTCCAGCGCAGCCGTATCCGTTTCCAGCTTTATGTAGATATTAAACAGCGCCTTTTCGGACAGTTCAACATAAACATAGGTCGAGTCCAATTCCTCTCCGAATAGCGTGATGACGGAGGGTTGGCGTGCTCCGGTTATGCTTCTCACATAGCTGTAAACATTTTCCGCCTCCTGGTATTTGTCTGCATTGCCGGCGTTTATGGTGATGCTGTCTTCGCAGGCGGTAAAGAACGTGAGTCCGGTAAGGCATACAGTTAGCGCCAACAGGACTGATCGTATAAGGTTTGTTTTCATCATTGATTTCTTTTCTTTTTGAGATTAAACAGCTGTTTACTTGGCCGGCGGCAACTCTACATTGATCCAGCTTGCCGGGCCGGATATGGTGGCGTCATTCTTATTAGCGGAGTAGTCGGTGACCTTTTGTCCGCCGCCGTCATCAAATTTCCAATAAGCGATCAAGCCGTCCGCCTCCGGACTTATTTCGTAGAAGTGATCCGGCTCATTAATCTGCTCCTCCGTGAGTACTTTGTTCCAGATGCGGCACTCGCTTATCTTCCCGGCCATATAGCGGTTGGGGTCGTATGAGTATCCTATCCAGAAACAGCGTGAGCCGTCCGCTTCATCGGTATGTTTCTGCCCCCAGTCTATTTCCATGGCGTCGGCCTTGGTGGTGGTATAGAGGTTTTTGCCGTTGATGTAGACGTTGATGGTCTTGACGTCGGCGTCGTATGTTACCGCGATATGCACCCATTGATTGATCGGTAGGGCCAGCGCATCGGAGGTGAAGTTGCCAGCCCACGTTGCAACCTGCAACTGATTGGAAGGGATGCCTGCGTCGCCGGCCCGGATTAGAAAGTATCCTTCCACGCCCATGATGGTGTTGATCATCCTGCCGAAGTTACTGACATTGATAAGCGCCTCGGCGGTTAGCTTCCTCATGCCGGTAACAACCTCAGGCTTTACCCAGTCTACGTAGGCATTATTCTTTTCGAGGTCGGCAACGACGTTGATCAGCGCCGCGTTCTTAAATACATAGTAAATCGTTCGGGCGCTTTGCAGGATGTCGGAATTGGCTCTTTCGATCGTTATGGGAAGCACGTATTTTTTATCGCGGTCCACGCCGTCCAGGTTTTTGAACGAGGCGGTAATATCTGTTGAGTGCACGCTGCCGGCACTGATCGTCACGATATGTTTGTTGATCCTGCAGCATCCTTCGGGCAGCATCTCCGCATTATCATAGTAAGCCTCGTTATATGTGTCAACCAGCGTACCGTCTATCTTGAGGATCACGGTAATGTTCTGCTCAGCGGGCTTGGCCACTGCGATGTTAAAAATCTGCTCAGCGGTCTTTACCGTCGATTTCAGCAGGATGCTGTTTGTCTTGGATGGAGCATTGATGTACAGTTTGTTGTCGAACGCCTCGCGGTCGTTACATCCCGCAACAGTTGCGGCAATCAGGATCATTGAAAATATCCGGTTGATCTTTTTCATAGTCATAATTTATCGTATATGAGCTGGATTCATAATATGGATGGCCTTGACGGTATGTTGATAGGTCGAGGCCGGATCGTAGTAATCATTCCGGATATTATAGATGCCCAGGCCAGCTTTAGTATAGGTGGCGGCAGGCTCTGTAACCCAATAGGCCGATTCGGTCACGGCGCGCTCGCCATTGTTGTAGTATCCGGTGGTTTTATCTGCGGCGTCGATCGAGATGCTCGGTGCTGCGACGATAAATGCTGTGGATGGCACGCCCTCTTCCAAGGCTTGCAGGGCGGCAAATGACAGAGCGTCGACGTTTGTAGCCTCAAGGGTATTGAGGATAATGTGCTTGCAAAGCGTCAGGAAAGTCTTGTCCACCAGGTTTTGCGGATAGCCTTCAAAGTCCAGGGTCTTATTACCGTTGGCTGTTTTCCAGGCGGTAATCGCGTTGATAAAGGTCTCTACGCTTTTCAGGTAGGCGTCCTTCTCCGCGCTTGTCTTATTAACAACTCCCGTGCCTTTATAACCTGCAATGATTCCGTCGTAGTTATAGTTTACCGCCGGATGTAGCTCGAGTTGTACCATCGCGTTTATATAAACGTCAAGATCAGGCGCCTGGTAGGCGGCATTTTGCTCGGTGCTGTCCTTAACCATTTGCAGGTAGGCGTTCCGGATTGCGTCGTAGCTGATACTGTAAACCACTTTGGTACCCTTATTCTTGCGGAGGGCTTCCATTTCCTGCAGCTCGAAATCCGCCAAATCATCGGGGTGCATCATCACGACCACATCGATGCTATCCGGAAGATCGGATATATGATGCGCCCGGCTATAAGGCTCCTTCTGACTGTTGTCAAACCAGGCATACACACTATAGTGCTCCGACTGCTTATAGGCCCTGAGCCTTTCCAGGTACTTTGCATAATTCTCCGGATTGCTTTCCGAAGGATTGGGCTGGTTTAAAGTTATGCTTTCCACTTCCGTCCAACCGTTGCAGGATATAAGGACAAAAATGATCGCCAGCATGGCAACCGCTGCCCGTACCGGCTGATAAATCTTGTTTAAGTTGCTATGTATCATATAAGTTTCTTCTTTCCGTTATTTTTTCTTCGCCCACCACACATCGGTGCCCATCGTATCAGGGCCGCCTAAGTGATTGGCGATCGCTTTGCTTAGATTTTCATTATTTTCGGTATACTCCGTTTGCGGATAGGTGAGCCGGCGTGCCATCTTCTCCGGATCGACCGTTCCACCGCTGTTATTTATGCTCGCCGGCATCAGCCTCGGGTATCCTGTCCGGCGATACTCCGCCCAGGCTTCCAGACCCATCGGGAAGTTGGCGATCCATTTCTGGGTGATGAGGCGCTCGAGGTTTCCCATGCTGAACCAATCGGTGTCGAGCCATTGAATAGCGGCCGTACTGATAGTCCTGGAATAGTCGGCTAATCCCATCGGGTCTTTATAGGGTTCATTTCTGAAGGTTCGGTTCTCCATGTACGCATCTGCGCCTCCGACTCCCCATTTTTCAAAAGACAATCGGATACCTCTTCTATAAAAACGTTCATCCGGCCTGTTGCCTTTCTCACCGGTCATGTTTATATGCCATCCGCGCATAACGCCTTCGGCACAGATAAAGGCCACCTCGGATGCGTTCATCCAGAGTATCGGGCTGTTTGTCGATACGTTGATGTTGGCATAGTGTTTGAGCATGTCCGCCGCCGGCATATAGATTCCGCTGCGCAGGCCGTGGTAGCCGTTCTCCGCCCTCCCGTCCAGTTCGGCCTCGGTGAAGGTGGATGGCGTGAAGAATTTTTCCCGCCGCGGGTCTTTGTATCCGTTCATGAACGAAGTAATATCCGCCGAGACGCGGGAGTCGCCGCCGTTATACTCGTAGCAGACCACGCGGAAGGGATTGCTTGAGGCGACTGTCAGGTAGGCATTGTCGGCGTTATCAAGTATCGGGCCAATTTCGTGTTTGACAGCTTCTTCGCCCTTTTCCCGTGCCAGATCCGGCGCCACAACAGATATGCGTATGGCAAGACGCAGCTTGAGCGAGTTGGCCAGACGGACCCACTTCTCAACCTTGCCGGAGTATACCATGTCGGCCTGTGCGGTGAAATCTTCGGTGCGGTGCCTCGTCATCACATGGATGGCGCTGTCAAGTTCGGCAAACATCTGCTTATATATTTCTTCCTGGGAATCATAAGGTGCCGTAAGGGATCCCTCCTCTCCGATCTTTGAATAGGGAATAGGCCCGTAAGCATCGGTGATGCGCTGCATGGCCATCACTTTGATCACGTTGCCCACCGCCAAGGGAACGGAGTCGGAGGTGGCATTCTTCAGGTCGGTCAGTGCGGGAAATATCTTGGGGATAACATCGTTGAAGAGTACCTTCGACCAGCCTTCCTGGGGCGCATACGTGCCGAAGTTCTTATTATTGAATCCGCTGTTGGAATCACTCAGGTAGCCGCCGTATGAGCCGCCGAGCAGGCAGTCGGTGAATTGGCAGGCGTTAACGTCCAAAGGAATCACCCAGGCTTGCAAGGTGGTCAGGGCCGAGCGCATCATATATCCGTCGTACTCCATCTGCTTCTTGTTTGCCTCGTAAGGGTTTACGTTATAGTCTTCATAGTTTCCGGTACATGACACGGCAATTCCCGCCATCACGATGAAGGTCAGGGGCCGCAGTATCGATTTATCTATCATCATTATCATTTTGTATTAAAAGTTAAGTCTTACATTGAAACCTGCGTTACGCGTATTGGGCGTCATGAAATTGTCAATGCCCTGGTAATAGTTGCCGGTGGTTGCCGTCGACTCCGGGTCGAAAGGCGCTTTGCAGTAGATCATCCAGAGGTTGCGGCCCGTCAGCGAGACGGTGATGTCGGCTATCCCCCTTACCCTGCTTCTGGGGAAGGTATATCCGATGCCGACTTCCTGCAACCGTATATTGGTTGCGCTGTAGGTGTAGTATTGCGGGACGCCGTTGTTGGCGCCGATGGCTTTGTACCACTTCTCTGCGTTCATCCGGTCTCCGTTGACGTCTACCCAGCCGTTATCCCGTGCGGCGGCTGATGTTTCGGATACGCCGTAGAGGTCGAGCGCGGCTTGGGTAGCCGAGTAGACGATGCCGCCCAAGCGGGCCGAGATCATAAATCCAAGTGTGAACCCTTTGTACGAGAAGTCATTCCTCCAGGCGGTATTTGCCTTGGGAAACACGCTGCCCAGCTTGATGTCTCCGGCATTATTATTAATAGAAATATTGCCATTGGCGTCCACGTAGATCTTGCCGTTGCTATCGCGTTGCAGGTCGGCTTGCGAATAGAGGTCGCCGAGGCTGCCGCCCTTCTTTAAGACGAACCGCGCCTGTCCGAAGCCTCCGATGTCCAGCCGTTCCTTGGTAATTGACTCGCCGGTTTCCGGATGTACGTAGTTGTCCACCAGCTCAATGATCTTGTTCCGGTTGGCTCCGAATGTTACGTTGGACTGCCAGCCAAAGCCGCCCGGCCATTCGTTCTTATAGCCCAGCGACAGCTCGGCGCCGTGGTTGCGTACGCTTCCGGTCTGCACATAAAGGGTGGAGTATCCGGACGATACGGATATTTTCGGGTCAAAAGTCTGGTTGTAGGTCTTGGCGGTGTAGAAGCTGGCGTCAAGATTGAAATGGCCGAGGAAACGCATCGTCAATCCGGCTTCCCAGGAGGTGGTTTTCTCCGGCTTCAGGTTATACATCGGATAATTGCTCTTGGTTTCCCAGGACTGCGTGGAATAGTTCCAACTATAGGTCGGATTGGCAAGGAAACGCGCGAACGGGAGACCGACAGAAGCATAGGAGGCCCGTAGCTTGAGGTATGAGATGGCGCGCGGTAATGCAAATATCTCCGACAGGATGAATGAAGCGCCGGCCGACGGATAAAAGAAGAAGCTGTTTTTCGATTTTGTTCCGGCCAACTGCGAGGGCCAGTCGCTCCTTCCCGTCAGGGTGAGGTAATAAGCGCTCTTCCAGCCCCACTCCATGCTCGCGAAGACGGATTGCGTCTGGTCGTGCCATCCGCTTTGCGCACGTTTGGTCTTCGTATTGTCCAGTTGGAAGACATTGAAGAGGTTGGGGATGCCATTTTCCTGAATGGGGCCTCGACTTTCGAGCATGTCCTGGCGCAGGTCGGAGACGGATGTACCGGCATTAGCCTGCAAGGAGAGCCGGTCATCAAGGAATAGCCGGTTGATGCTCAGGATGATGTCTCCGTACAGCTGTTTGTCCTCGGTCTTGGCCGTACCGTAGAATCCATTGCCGGAGCCTTCGGTCAGCGTTGTATTAGAGGAGGCATAGAGCTTCTCGGTATATCGATTGGCGGAGTTGTCGATGCGTATCCGGCCGGCGATGCTTAGCCAGTCGAGGAGGTCGAAGCTAAGTCCGGCGTTCATCATATAACGGTCTTTCTTGTTGACGCGCAGATTGCGGTAGTTGATCCAATACGGGTTCTGTCCGGTGAACTCATTGATGCGCTGCGGCCAATATTGGGTATGGATCCGGCGCTGTGAATCGTAGCGCTCAAACATCCGTATGTCGGCAAAGTCGTCGCCGCGCGGAAAGAGATAAGCCGTGACCAGGGGATTGGAGTACGTACCCTGGTTGGTCATATTGCAGTCGTCCTGCTTGATGTATCCGGCTCCGATGTCCAGCGTCATCCTGTCATCTAAGAATGAAGTGGTATTGCGGAAGGTAAAGTTGTACCGGTTATAGTTGTTGTTGGGCACCATTCCCAGAGAGTTGAGCACGGCTGCCGACAAATAGGTCCGGTTGCGCTCGGTGCCTGTGGAGAACGAGATGTTCTCTGTCATCACCATGCCCGTCTCCAAGTAGTTTTTTGCGGGCGAGTATCCCATGGCGTTGGAGGCGTTCAGCAGTCTGCCCCAACTCTTTTCGGTCTCATTGGCCGCCAAGGAGCTTCCCGTCCCGTAACGGTTCTGGAAGCGGGGCATCACGAGAGGCCGCAGGAACTCGGTCGTCTGCGAAACGGTCAGTCCGGTATGTCCGGCCTTTCCTTTTTTGGTGGTGATGATGATGGCGCCGTTCGCCGCGTCGCTGCCATAGAGGGCTGCGGCTGCCGCGCCGGTCAGCACGGACATTGATTCGATGTCTTCGGGGTTGAGGTCGGCAATGGCTTCGGTCGTTCCGGAGGATCCGTGCTCGGTTCCGCCTTCCCCGCCGAAGTTATGCATGGGCGCGCCATCGATCACATACAGGGCGTTGCTGGACTGCGCGATGCTTTTCGATCCGCGCATCACCACCTTGCTTGCTCCGCCCACGCCGGAGGAGCTGCTGTTGATCGTTACCCCGGCCACTTTACCGGAGAGTGCGTTGATCAGATTGGCGTCGCGATTGCGGAGCAGCTCGTCTTCGGACACCTGCTGTACGTTGTAGCTCAGTGCCTTCTGTGCCCGCTTGATGCCCAGCGCCGTTACGACCACCTCTTCGATGACCAGCGCGTCTTCCTGCAGCACCACATTGACGGTGGTCAGGCCTTCGGGCGATATTTCTTCCGTCTTATATCCGATATAGGAAAACACCAGCAGGGGCGTCGCACCCGAAACAACGATGGTGTAGTTGCCGTCCACATCGGTGATCGTACCGTTGGACGTGCCCTTGGCCAGGATGCTCACTCCGGCCAGCGGATCTCCTTTGCTGTCGGTGACGGCGCCGGTTATGGTGCGCTCACTGTCCGGACGCACGGCAGGCGCCTGTGCTTCCTGTTTGGACAGATAGACGATGCGGTTCTCTATCCTGAATGAGATGCCGGTTCCTTTGAGCACCGCAGCCAGCAGGGCCTCCATCGAAGCGTCCTTTACCGCGGTGGCTTCCACGGCGACGCCCGACAGTGCATCGCTATAAAAGAACCGGTACCCGGACTGTGTTTGGATTTGCTTGATCACCGTCTCCAGCTCAGTGCGCGAGGTCGTCAGGCTTAGCTGTGCCGCCGCCCATTGAAGGGGAAGGGTGATGAAGAAAAGGATCAATAAGGCGCGGCATATGTCCGGCCTTCTATGGAATAAACTGTTTTCCATACGTTCAATTTAATAGTTATACGTAGTTTAATTACACACATAGCGAAGATGTTAACAATCTTCCTCCTAAGTAAAACAATGCATTACACATAAACACTTAGTTGGTGGTTTTGTTTTTTTCGCGGCCGCGAAGATAAGAAAGTATTATTATATAGGAAGAGGCGGGAAGGCGATATGGCGCACGATCAAAATAAATATCCCATTGACCGGCATAACCTGTCAATGGGATATTATAAATGATAAAGGATAAGTGGTGATCTTAAATGGTAAATAGTAAATGGTAAATGGTAAATGATCAGCCGATCCGTGTTATGACGGCATAGCCGCTGCCGGTCTGCGTAACGTCGTCCGGTGGAGTGGGCATAACACCGGTGGGGCTGGCCTCTCTTGCACCGGCTTCCCATTTATAATTATCGCCGGCGATCATCACCGGATTGTCGAAGATAATTTCATCGCCGTCGGCCCAAGTGGGATTCGTGGCGCCGAACAGCGTTTCGTTGTAGTTCAGCGCGGTGGGGTCGGTGCCGGTATCCTGGCCGCGGGGGTTGGTAGTTGTGGTAGGATCGATGGCCACACAACCGGTGAATCCGCTGATGAAGGATGACCCGCCGCCGCCACTGTTGCGTGCGCCGCAGTCCGACGCGCCACCGCCACCATAATAACCTCCGCCGCCGCCACCATAAGTAGCAGACCAGCCACCGCGGCCGCCGGCGCAGAAAACTCCGGCAAGGCCGCCCCATCCGCCGCTCCAGCAGGCGCCACCGGTTACATCACCACCGGCTATCTGTGTGCCGCCATAGCCTCCGTTGCCATCACCGCCGGATAAACCTCCGCCGTAGCCTCCGCTACCTGTTCCGGCGCCGGCGCCGGCAACTAAGATCCGGCTGTTGAGCGATGTGGCAACATTCCAAGCACCGGAGACCAGGCGAAAGTCCGTCGCGCCGCCGCCGTGGTAGTAGCTGCCACCGGAGGCTCTTCCGCCACCGCCATTAAACGCATAGTCTCTCTCACCTACATATATATATAGCGTCGTACCTTTTTTCAGGGCGATATCGCCCGACACATGGCCTCCGGCTATGCCGCTGTATCCGCTGGCGCCATGGGCCTCAAGCCGGTAAACTCCGTCTTCGGGAACGATAAAGGCCTGCGCGGCTCCTGTGTAGACAAATTTCCAGACGGTTCTGTCCTTGTCCAGATCGATCATGATGGCATAATCGGTACGTGATCCTGCAGCCAGCGATTGCGCAGGAAGTGTTTTGGAGACGGCATAGTTCGTTACTTCCGCGTCCAGACGATTGTAGAGGGAAGCGGTGAAGGCTACCGTAGCCGTTATTGTTTGCGGGATGAAAAGCAGGGTGCCCCCTTCGCTGAAAAGGCTGCTGTCGCCCGTGGCTTTTTCCTCCAGCAGGCTGCCGGTGTTGAAGTAGGCGTTTGTCTCCGAGAGGGTGTAGGTCGCGGGAGTTGCCAAGTCGGCCCACTCGAAGCTGGTTCCGGTGAAACGGAGTGTTGCGCTCTGCACCAGGTCGGCCGACCAGGAGATCGTTTTTATCTTTACATAGCCTTTAGTGACAGGCATGTTTCCCTTGTATCGCGCGGAGAACGTTACCTTGGCGGTTGTGTGTTTAAGAGAAAGGGAGACCTTTCCACTGTTGCTGCTCTTGGTAACATTTACATTCGGGGCCACGCAGATGTCATGCATATCTTCGGTCGCAGAAGGCGTATTGACGGTAAATGCGGGGTATCCGGCGGCGTCAGAGCTGGCCGGCCCGATAATCTCCGTTCCATCGGGGGCGGGAGCTATGGCGAAGAAACTTACCTTCTGGTCTTGGGGCGGCCAATACTTCGTGGGGGAATACGTCCACGCGCTTGCGCTCTTGACAACACTTTGGTTGAACATGAAGTTGGGTTTTTGGGTAACATCCATATCTTGCGTGCCGGTATAGTAGGCGTATACTGCCATCGCATCAATATTGGCGGTCGTCAGGTCGCCGGCGCTGCGCAGCGCGCCATTGTTGTCGTTGCCGGGTTCGTTAGTCGTGAAGCCGATAGCGGTTTCCGTCGATCTATTGTCGTCATCTTTGATGCCGGCAAATTCCGGATCATTTTTACATGAAGCGGTCACAAGCAACAGAAGAACTGTTGCGTAGGTCAATCTGTCTCTTTTCTTCATTTGTTCTTCTATTATATAAAGATTTAAAAGAATAATGGCTCATTAAACGTTGGTTTAATGACACACAAATATAGTCCTTTTGTCCAACAGTGCAAAATATATAACACTTAAATATACCGGCTGTCTATATATTCCTTATCTATCGACATTTCCACATTTAATTTTAGTATAAAAAGCAGCCTTTTCAGGTCACCAAACAGTCGCGTTGACATACTTGCACCTCTGGCTCATTAAACCAACGTTTAATGAGCCACTTTGTAATTTATCGATAAATTGCTAATGGATAATGGACAATTGTCAATTGAAAAGGGTAAATAATTGATTGAAAATGGCGAATTATCAATTTAAAAAGGCAAAGGATAAATAGTAAATGGTAAATGGTAAATGCAAACTGTTGTTTTTGTGTATATTTGCCGTGCGCTTTACCTAAGTGGGGCATCAACAAAAACTTATTATGGGTAAACTTTTCGTTTATAAAGCATCCGCCGGATCGGGCAAGACTTTTACGCTTGCCGCATCGTATATCAGGTGCCTGATAAGAAACCCGCAGGCTTATCGCGAGATACTTGCCGTGACCTTTACCAATAAAGCGACCGCAGAGATGAAAGAACGCATCCTGAGTCAGCTGTACGGTATCAGTCGCAGCGATCCCGATTCGGATATTTACCTCAACCGGGTACAAGAAGGTATGCTATATAGCACGAACGAGATACGCCAACGCGCCGGCATCGCGCTGACCAACCTGATCCATGATTACAGTCACTTTCGCGTGGAAACCATCGACTCGTTCTTCCAGTCCGTTATGCGGAATCTCGCCCGTGAGCTGGGATTGAGCGCAAATCTGAACGTGGAGCTTGACAATGGGGAGGTGCTGAGCGAAGCCGTGGACTCCATGATCGAGAAACTGACGCCCGACTCCCATGTGCTGACGTGGCTGCTCGACTATATCCACGAACGTATCGCCGACGATAAGCGTTGGGACGTCTCGGAGGAGATCAAGCGCTTCGGGCGCAATATTTTTGACGAAGGATATATCGAAAAGGGAGGTAATCTCAGGCAGCGGCTCAGAGACCCGAACGTCATCAAGGCCTACCGCAAAGAGTTAGAAGATAAAGTGCGGGTAGCCTTTGAAGAAATGGCGGAGTTTGCAGACATCTTTGAGGAAGAGCTGGATATCGTCGGATTAGCGCCCGACAAGCTGAGGAACGGCTTGCGGGGCATCGGCAGTTATTTTCGCAAGATTAGGGCCGGGAAGCTGTTCAATAAGGTTCGCACCGCCACAGTGGAGAAATGTTTGAACGATCCGTATATCTGGGGCGCCAAGTCGTCGCCGTACTATCATAGAATTATAAATGTGGCCACGAATGTCCTCATGATCCTGCTCCGCGAAACCGAGGAGGCGCGGGTGGTGAACAACTTTATCGTCAACAGTTGCCGGCTCTCGATACAACACCTCAACAAACTGCAGCTGCTCACTCATATTGACGATGAGGTGCGCCGGCTCAACAGAGAAAATAACCGTTTCCTGCTGTCGGACACCAATGCACTGCTGCACCGGCTTATCGGTGACGGAGATTCGTCGTTCATCTTCGAGAAAACAGGAGCCGGCATTAAGAACGTGATGATTGACGAGTTCCAGGATACCAGCCGGATGCAATGGGACAACTTCAAACTCTTGCTGCTGGAAGGATTGTCGCAAGGTGCCAACAGTTTGATCGTCGGCGATGTTAAGCAATCCATTTACCGGTGGCGGAACGGCGATTGGGCCATTCTGAACAACCTGAACGGCTCGCTGGGTAGCTTCCCCATCGAAGTGCGCATGCTTAACACCAACCGCCGCAGCGAATCAACGGTTGTCCGCTTTAATAACGTCTTCTTCACACAGGCCGTCAATTACTTGAACACCCTGCACGTTGACGAACTCGGCGAGCCTTGTGAACCGCTTACCAAAGCCTATCAGGATGTGATGCAGCAGTCATCCCGCGTGGATATCAAAGGCTACGTCAGCGTCTCCTTCCTCGAACCCGATGACGAAAACGACTACCTCACACAGACTCTCATTTACTTAGCGAACGAAGTCAGGCGGCTGCTCATAACCGGAGTACGTCCGAGCGACATTGCCATCCTCGTGCGCAAGAACAAAAATATTCCCCCGATAGCGAACTACTTCGACAAAGAGCTGCACTGCCGGCTCGTGTCGGACGAGGCCTTCCGGTTAGATGCCTCACCGGCCGTCTGTATAATGATAGATGCCCTGCGTTGCATCGCAGATGATACAGACCGCATCGCACAGGCGCAACTCGCCATGAACTACCAGAACGGAGTTCTGAAGCGGAACGCCGATCCTGATATTCTTCTACAGAATACTGCCGCTGCGCTCCCCGAAGCCTTCACCGGACATATGGACGCCCTTCGCCTGATGCCGCTTTATGAGCTGCTGGAAGAGCTTTTCCGGATCTTTCAGCTTGAACGGATGGAGAACCAGGACGCTTACCTCTTCGCCTTCTTCGACGCCGTGCTCGAACATCTGAAAGACCATCCGTCCGACCCGGGCGGCTTCGTGGCGGAATGGGAGAAGACACTCTGCCGGAAGACCATCCCCGCGGGAGCCGTCGAAGGTATACGCATCTTCTCCATACATAAGTCGAAAGGGCTGGAGTTCCATACGGTGCTCATTCCTTTCTGTGACTGGAAGTTGGAGAATGAAACACATGACCAGCTCGTCTGGTGCAAGCCTTCGGAAGAGCCATACAACGGGCTGGACATGGTGCCGGTGAGCTATTCTGCGCTGATGGCCGAATCTATTTATAAGAAAGATTATCTGAACGAACGGCTGCAGCTCTGGGTAGATAATCTCAATCTGCTGTACGTGGCGTTCACCCGCGCCGGAAAGAACCTGATCGTATGGAGCAGGAAGGGACAGAAAGGGACTACTGCCGAGCTGCTGTCCAACGCCCTGACACGGGTCGCGCAAGAGGCCGGCATAGTGTGGGACGACAGCGAATCCTTCGAGCAAGGCGAGCTATGCATCTCCGAGGCTAAAAACGAGAAGATCATAACCAATAAACTGCTGCAAAAACCTAAAAAGCTGCTGGTGAGGATGGAGCCGGCACATCATGGCATCAGCTTCCGGCAGTCGAACCGCTCGGCAGACTTTATCCGCGAGACAACCGGCGGGCAACCTCATCACATGATTGACAGAGGCCGCCTGCTGCATACCCTGTTCGCCGCCATCCGGACCAAGGAGGACGTAGAGCCGGCCATTGAACGGCTCGTCTTTGAAGGTATCATCGCAGACCGGGAAACGGAAGACGACCTGCGAACCGTAGCTGCAAAAGCACTTGCCCATCCTCAGGCCGAAGATTGGTATTCCGGCGGATGGAGGCTGTACAACGAGTGCGCCATTATTTATAACGAAGAAGGAAAGACAGAAGTCCGGCGCCCGGATCGTGTCATGATGAAAGACGGCCGCACGGTTGTCGTCGACTTTAAGTTTGGTAAGCCGGACAAGCGGTACGAAACGCAGGTGCAACATTATATGGGCCTGCTGGCTCGCATGGGACATGCGAATCCGGAAGGATATATCTGGTACGCCGAAGAAGGAAACCTCCTGAGAACAGGCAGCCTGGCAATCTAAAAGCACTCCGACATGCAAGAGACAAACAACGAGGCGCCGCGCAGCCGCACATTCCTCCAAACTGTAGCCGAAGACCTTTATGCCAAGCATGGCGAAGACCTCTCACGTATCGCCGTTGTATTCCCGAACAAACGCGCCGGATTATTCTTCAACGAATACATAGCCGCCCTGGCCGGCAAGCCGATCTGGTCACCTGCATACCTTAGCATCAACGAACTTATGCAGAACCTGTCTGTTTTGCGTCCGGCAGACCCCATACGACTGATCTGCGAACTGCACGACGTCTTCATACACGAAACGGGCAGCGACGAAACACTGGACGAATTCTATTTCTGGGGCGAACTTCTGATGAACGACTTCGACGACGCCGATAAGAACTTAGTGGACACCGGCAAACTCTTCCAGAATCTCCGGAACCTTAAGAACATGATGGACACCGCGGATTTTCTCGACCAAGAACAGGAAACGGCTATCAGGCAATTCTTCGTGAACTTCTCAATCGAACACCATACCGAGCTGAAACAAAAGTTTATCACCCTGTGGGACGCCCTCGGAAACATCTACGCCAGCTTCCGCGAGCGTCTGATGAGCAAAGGCATCGCCTACGAAGGTCTGATCTACCGTGACGTCGCCATGCAAGCCGACATCGGACATCTGCCGCATGAGACCTACGCCTTTGTCGGCTTCAACGTCCTCAACAAAGCCGAAACCTTGCTGTTCAGCAAGCTCCGCCAAGCCGGGAAGGCACTGTTCTATTGGGACTACGACGAGTTCTATATCGACAGGGCCGCGCATCGTCACGAAGCCGGAACATTTATCCGGAAAAACATCGAAACATTCCCCTCCGAACTAAGCAACGCAGATGACGGCACCTTCAACAACCTGCTCAATCCCAAGACCGTCCGCTATATCTCCACCACCACCGAAAACGCAGGAGCGCGCTACCTTCCCGAATGGATACGCACCACCCTGACCGCCGACGGGAAAGAAAACGCCGTCGTGCTCTGCAACGAAGCACTCCTCCTCCCTGTACTTCACTCCATACCCGAAGACGTCAAAGACATCAACATTACCATGGGATACCCGCTGGCGCAAACACCCGCCTGCACCTTTGCAAGCACCTTGCTGGAGTTGCAGACCACCGGCTACGACGCAACCACCGGACGCTACGCCTACGCCGCCGTACAAGCTGCGCTCAAACATCCCTACACTCGAAGCCTCTCGCCCAACGCCGAACCGCTGGAGCGGGAGCTGACCAGCAAGAACCGCTTCTATCCCCATCCGGAAGAACTGAAGAAAGATCCCTTCCTCGACATCCTTTTCACTCCGTGCGCCGGTGGAGCAAGCCTCTGCCGCTACATCACCGAACTGCTGAAAGAAGCAACCGCCCTCTATCGCGCCGGCAACAGCGGCGACGACGGAGCACTCGACCGGCTCTACCGCGAAGCCCTCTTCAAGAGCTACACCATCGCCAACCGCATGTTCAACCTGGTCGAGAACGGAACGGTGAGCATGAAAGTCGAAACACTCAAACGACTTCTGCACAAAATGCTCGCCGCAACACACATCCCCTTTCACGGCGAGCCGGCAATCGGACTGCAGATCATGGGCCTGCTGGAAACGCGGAACATCGACTTCAAAAACATCATCATCCTCTCACTCAACGAAGGGCTGCTACCCAAAAGAGGCGGAAGCCCCTCATTCATTCCCTACAATCTCCGCAAAGCCTTCGGGATGACCACGACCGAACAACGCGACGCCATCTACGCCTACAACTTCTACCGCCTCATCCAACGCGCAGAGCACATCACGATGGTCTACAACACAGCCGCCGACGGGATGAACCGCGGAGAAGCATCCCGCTTCCTCCTCCAATTCCTAATCGAATGGCCCCACCCCGTCGAGCAATATTTCATAGAAAGCGGGCAATCACCGGAAAAACACAACGAAATACGCATTGAAAAAACACCCGGGTTGCTCGACCGGCTGCACAAACGCTACAGCCTGGAACACGACGCGACCGCCAGCCTCTCGCCATCCGCCCTCAACGCTTACTTAGACTGCCGCCTGAAATTCTACTTCCGTTACATCACCGGACTGACCACCTCCAACGAAATCAGCACCACCATCGACTCTTCCACCTTCGGACGTATCTTTCACCGCGCCGCAGAACTCACTTACCTGAAACTCACCGAGGCAGGAACACTCATACGGAAAGAAGACCTGGAAAACCTACTGAAAACCGAAAACCATATCCGCCAATTCGTAGACGCGGCCTTCAACGAAATCTTTTTCCGCGTCGAAATGGACGAAAAGCCTGAATACAACGGCACACAGTTGATCAACGCCGGAGTCGTCACCGCTTACATCCGCCAACTCCTGCGCAACGACCTCCAATACGCGCCGTTCGACATGGTTTGCATGGAAAAGCGCGTGCACGAAGAGATCACCGTCCAAACAGCCGAAGGAAACATCACCCTGCGCATCGGAGGCATCATCGACCGCATCGACAGCAAAGACGGCATCGACAGCAAAGACGGCACCCTGCGCATCGTCGACTACAAGACCGGCGGAACGCCCAAGACACCCGCGAGCATCGAACAGCTCTTCGACCGCGCCGCCGACCGTCCCGGATATATCTTCCAGACTTTCCTCTATGCCGCCGCCATCTGCCGCCACCAATCACTGAAAGTCGCCCCATCCCTGCTCTACATCAACCGCGCCGCCGCCGAAAACTATTCACCCGTCATCGAGATGGGAGAACCCAGCCAACCCAAGACCCCCGTGACCAATTTCGCGCTCCACGAAGAAGAATTTCGCGCACGCCTCCAAACGCTCATCGAAGAAATCTACAACCCCGCCGTGCCCTTCGACCCCACCGAAGAAATAACGCACTGCAGGCACTGCGACTTCAAATCCATCTGCAAACGGTAAACTCATTTACCATTGACAATTTACCATTTAATGCCATTGACAATTTATCATTGGCCATTTGTTAGTTTATACCTTTATGCTATCAATTAAAAAACCGGCAACAATGGATAATCATATTATTGGCGTATTTGCGTTTCACGACCTGAAACTTCCTCCTTTTTTCGACCTGGCAGACATCCTGGTAAGCAAGACGCTGACTCCCAGCCTGGCGGCGGAGTTGGAAATCGGCGCGCCGTACGATCGCGTGAGACGGTCACACGAAAGATTGGCAAGCATCTTTCTTCGCAATCCGGTCATGCGGCAAACGAAGAAAGTGGTGAATGTGATTGCGAAAATCCGGCGGAAAATGACGCTGTTCAAAAAAACACTCGGCGAAATGCTGCTCGGCCAAACAGCAGGCGAACAATTAGACAAAATAGGCGACATCGAATATATTGCGCATCCTTATCTGAAGAATATACGCAACGGCGCGCAGAGCGGCGTCATCGCGAAAGCTATGGAAATGGCCCATGCGCTGCGTGCGACGGAAACGCTGCCGAAATTGACGCAACTCGGACTTGTAAGCATCGTGGATGACATCGCGACGCTGGCCGACGAGGCCAATGCCCTGCTGTTTGCGCGCGGAGAGGAAGAAGCGTTCAGGAAAGCCCTGGGAACGGCCGGAAACGTGCGCAAGGAACTCGAACGGCAGCTTCGTTTCCTGTTTTACATCACCTTTCCGGCCTGCTATGCGAATGTGAGCGGGGAAACGGCCGCGAAATTCGACCGCGCCATCATTGAAATCAACGGAACACTCGATATTTACCGGCACCTGACCAGGAAACGGCGGAAATTGACAAATGACAAATGACAATTGGCCTGCGGATTAGCTAATTGTCAATTGTCCATTCTAAAAAGAAGAACCCCCTGCGCACTTCAAGATAAAGATTGCGCAGGGGGTCTTTGATTATCAATTTAATTGTCAATTGTCCATTCAAATGCTTTGCTCGATGTTCCAGACGAAGGCGCGCAGACCCAGCCGGTTTTTCTTTTCATCCATCTCTTTCAGAGCGGCCAGCAGGGGGGTGGCGCGATGGTCTTCCACCACGGCGATGACGGCGGCGTTTACAGCGGGCCAGGCATGGCTTCCGTAGTGCGGCTCGCCGGTTTTCGAGCCGCGCCCCTGCACTCTTTCGACGTGTGTGAACCCGCGGCAGTTCAGGCGGTCGAGCACGGAGACGATTTCTTCGTAGTGCGCCTGATCGAATGTGATAAGTACTGATTTCATCTGTTTATTTGTTATTTTTTGGTTTTGGTCATTTCACGCTTATGTTCCTGGTAGTAGGCGTCCAGCACGCGGGTGTTCTTCATCTTGCGGCGGCGGCGTTTAATGCCTACGCCGGCAAACACGCAGTAGAGCACAGGCACGAGGATCAGGGTCAGGATGGTGGAGACCGTCAGGCCGCCGATGACGGAAATACCCATCGAGCGCCACATCTCGGCGCCCTGTCCTGTGCCGACAGCCATTGGGATCATGCCGAGGATGGTCGTGGCGGTGGTCATCAGTACCGGACGGAGGCGGCTCTTGCCTGCCGTCACTACCGAATTGATCACGGCTTGGCCGCGTTCGCGACAGAGGATGATGTAGTCGATCAGCACGATGCCGTTCTTGACGACGATGCCGATCAACATGATTGCTCCGAGCAAGCTCATCACGCTGAGCGTTGTTTTTGTGAAGAAGAGGGCCATCAGCACGCCGCTCACGGCAAACGGAACGGAGAACATGATGATGAACGGGTAGGTCAGCGACTCAAATTGGGCGGCCATCACGATGAAGACGAGGACGACGATCAGGGCGGCCAGCGTGGCCAGGTCGGCAAACGATTCCTGCTGGTCTTCAAACGTACCGGCCACTTGTATGTTGATGCCGGCGGGGATGTCCATCTGCTCGACGAGTTTCTTGCCTTCGGCCACTACGTCGCCCAGCGCTTCTCCGGAGATGACGGCGGATACGGTGACGATGCGCTCGCGGTCTTTGCGTTCGATCGTTGGCGGGACGAAACGCTCTACCACGGTGCCGAGGTCTTTCACGCGGACGGCTTTTCCCTGGGCGTTGTAGATGAGGACGTCTTCGATGCTCTCCAAGCTGGTGCGGAACTCGGGGGCGTAGCGTACTTTGATGTCGTACTCGTCGCCGTCTTCACGGTATTGCGACGCGGTGGCGCCATTGATGCGGTTGCGCAGGTAGTTGCCGGCTGTGGAGAGGTTAAGCCCGTGAAGGGCCAGCTTCTCGCGGTCGAAGTCTACTTGGTATTCGGGCTGATAATCGCCGCGGCTGATATTGACTTCTCTAACGCCTTTGATGGTGAAGAACTCGCGTTTGAGCTTTTCGGCCACTTTGTCGGTGAGCGCCATATCGTATCCGTAGACTTCAAAGTCGGCAGTGGACTGTCCGCCCATTCCGCCGCCGTTTCCTCCCACGACAACCCGCGCTTTGCTGAACTCGGGGTAGGCCAGGAGGTCGGCGCGCATACCGTCGCCGATTTCAACCATGGTTCGTTTGCGTTCGCTGACATTATTCAACCGGATGTTGAAGGAAACGATGTGGGGGCCGTTGTTGGACATGGATGCGAAGATGTTGTCGGAGTCGGCCTGTCCGACGCGGTAGTTGCACACGGTCATTTCGGGGTATTTCTGCCTCCATTCGGCGGTTAGCCTCGAGGCTACTTCCTGCGCCACTTCTTTGCGGGTGCCGATGGGCAGCTCCAGGGTTGCGCTGATCTGCCCGTTGTCTTGCACGGGGAAAAATTCCGTGCCGATGAACTTAACACAGAACATGCTGGCTACGAAGAAGGCTACGCAGGACAGGATCACGAGGCTGCGCCGGCGCACGGCTTTGTTGAGCATCCGGGCGTACCATCGGTCGAGGGCGTCGAGGGCGTTTTGAATGGGTATATAGAAGGCTTTGAAGGCTTTAGACTGTTTTTTTTGCAGGCGCAGGATCTGGGAGCACATCATCGGTGTCAACGAAAGGGCTGCCACGGTGGAGACGATCATGATGGTGCACATCATCCAACCCAACTGCCTGAAGAGCACGCCGGTCATGCCGGTGATCATCGTCAGCGGAAAGAATACGGCGAGCATGGTCAGCGTGGAGGCGATGACCGAGATGGCGACTTCGTTGGTGCCGTGCACGGCGGCTTGCTTCGGGTCGGATCCGCGCTCGATGTGCGTGGTGACGTTTTCGAGGACGACAATCGCATCATCCACCACCATTCCGATAGCAATGGACAGGGAGGAGAGCGAAATGATGTTCAGCGTGTTTCCCGTAATGGCTAAGTAGATGAACGAGGAGATGAGCGAGAAGGGGATCACGATAGAGATGATCACCGTCGCTCTCCAGCGGCCCAGGAAGAGGAATACCACCAGGACGACAAAGAGAAGGGCGTACATCACCGTCTCGGTCAGGCTGTCGATCGTGCGCAGGATGTTTTCGGAGGTATCCATGATAATACCCAGCTTGACGTCGGCAGGCAGGGTCTTTTGCAGCTCAGGAAGGGATTCGATTACCTTGCTGGCGATGTTTACGGAATTGGCTCCGGATTGTTTCTGTACAATGATCATTGCGCCGCGCATACCGTTGGTATAAGCCTCCTGGGCGCGTTCTTCCACCGTATCGACGACCCGGGCGACGTCACGCAGGTAAATTCCGGCGCCGTCTTTGGTCCCGACCAGGATGTTTTCCATCTCGCGGGCGTCGTTAAACTCACCTTCTACGCGCAAGGCGTAGGTTTCGTTGCCGATGTCGAAGTTGCCGCCGGGGATGTTCCGATTTTCGGCGTTGATGGCGGCGCTGATGGTTTCGACGGTCAGGTTATAGGCTTCCAGCTTGTTCGGGTCGCAATATACCTGGATCTCACGCTGGGGGGCGCCGGCAACAGATACCGTGCCCACTCCGGGGATGCGCGCCAGGGGATTGGCCACGTTGTCGTCCAAGATTTTATATAATGCAGCCTGGCTTTCTTCCGCCTGCACCGAAAGCATGACGATCGGAATCATATCTGTGCTGAACTTGAAGATGATGGGCGTCCCTATATCATCGGGCAGGGACGAGGTGATCATGTCTAACTTATCCCGGACGTCATTGGTGAGCACGTCAATGTCATAGCCGTACTCAAACTCAAGGATGAGCAGCGACAGGTTTTCCGAAGAGCGCGACGTGATATGCTTCAGGTTGCTTACGGTATTCAATACGTTTTCCAGCGGACGGGAAACGTTGTTCTCAATATCCGATGCACTCGCGCCCGGATAAGAGGTCATCACCATGATGGTGTTGGTATCGATGTCCGGCAGAAGGTCTACCGGCAGTTTGGACAAAGAAAACAGACCAAAGATTACCACGGCCACAAAGCACAGGTAGGTCATAATCGGTTTTTTAACCGCTCCCTCGTATAAGCTCATGATTATCGTTCTTAATCTTAATTCGTAACTTGTACCTCCATATCATTCAGCAGGCGCGCCTGACCGGCGATGACTACCCGGGCATTGTCATCTACGCCGGAAATCAGCTCGTACTCCGTATCCATACGGCGGCCCAACACTACCTTATTATAAGTGACCTTCCCGTCTTTGTAGACGAAGACATAACGGTCGCCCGATCCGGCTTGCTTAACGACAGCCTGGTCGGGTACAACGACGTGATTGACCGTGCCGAAGTTGATCGTGACGCGGGCAAACATTCCCGGGCGGACTTGCCGGTCTTTATTCTCCAGCCTGACCTCTACGGGAAAAGTGCGGGTGGCCGGATCGATCGTCGGGTAAACCAGGCTTATGCGGCCGGTAAATTCCCTGTCGCCATACACATCGACTTTAACGGAAACCGGCGCGTCTTTCTTCACTTTGGTGAAATAGGTTTCAGAGACGTTGACCAGCAGCTTCACCGGGGTGATCTGTTCGACGACCAGCACGGGGTTGCCGCCGCCGTACATATCGCCGTTGTCATAGTTGCGGGCGGTGACTATGCCGTCGACGGGACTCAGCAATGCGGTGTTTGCGAGCAGGTTTTCGTAGGATGTCCGCCTCACATCCAGCGCCATCTTCGAGGCGTCCCATTCGGATTTGGAAACGCCGCCGATCTTGTAGAGTTCATCTATACGCTTAAACTCTATTTCCTGATTTTCCAACTGTAGTTTCAGTTGCTTGAGGTTGGCCGCATCCATCTGCACAAGTTTTTGGCCTTTACCGACACGGTCGCCCACTTCAACCCATATCCGCTCAATGCGCACGGGGGATTGCGGGACGATGTTGTTCTTCACTTCCGCCTCAACGGTAGCGGTGTACTCCTGAATCTGTTCTACCGGACGAACCGATACGTTAGCCAGCTTCACAATCGGCTTCTCTTCTTTCTTTTCAACAGCCGGTTCGTTTTTCCCTCCGGAACATGAGCCACACAGCACTACGGCAGACAGGGCTATCCAATAAACACTCTTTTTCATTTCGCTTTGTTTTTTCGTTTCTTTCTTATTTCACGGGGGGTTCTACGCCCAATACCTGATCCAAGTCGGCTTTGGCGACAAGGTAATCGTAAATCGCCTGATGATAGGTCAGCTGCGCCTGGACTAAAGCCACTTCCGAATCATTCAATTCGAGGATGGTGCCTTTGCCTACGTCATAGCGCTTCCGGGCGATCTCCCGTCCTTTCTCCGCCTGGAGCACGTTCTCTTTGTTGCTTACTACCTGCTCGGCGCTTGTGCTCATATTATCCATATAGTTTGTTGCCTGCATCTGCAGCTGACGCTCAACGTTGGTTTTATTTTCGGCCAGCTGGCGCAGTTGGATCTTTGCCTGCTTCAGTTTGGTGAAGTTTCCGGCTTTAAATAAAGGAATGGTAAGGCTGAGGCCAAGCGTCGAGTAAGGATACCAATCATACTGCGATATGCGGAAGTTTTCGTTCATTGACATATAAGCATAATTGAACGAGGCGCCAAGCGTCGGCATGAAATTGGTTTGCTGGAGTTTCAGGTTTTTATTCAGCAGTTCTGCATTAAGCGCAAGTTGTTTCAAATCGGTGTTGTTGTTCAAATGAAAGGTTCTGTCGTCCAGCTGCTGCTGAAACATAACCAGCTCATAATCCTTCAAATTGCCTGCAACGGCAATCTCTATTCCGGGATCCATCCCCATAAGCACCTTCAATTGCAAGCGGGCCAGATTGACGCCGTTACGCGCAGAAACAACGGCAGGCATCAGGTTGCGCATTTGCACTTCGCCGCGGATCTTGTCGTATTCACTCACGCTACCCTGTTCGTACTTTGCTTTGATCACATTGTAGTTGGCTTCCGACTGTCCGTAGCTTTTCTTTAGCACGGCGTAGCTGTCTTGCGCCAACAGCAGTTGATAGTATGCCTTGGTTACCTGATTGACCATACCGATCCTGGAGGATCGCGCCTTTTCTACGGCAAGGTCTACGTCGGATTCCGTCAAGCTGATGCTTTTGTAAATAGCCGGAGCAAAAAGGGGCAAACTGACCGTAAGCCCTCCGTTGTAGGTGTTATCCCTACCCATTTTGATGGTCGTTGTTTCGCCGCCAAAATTCATCGCCATGGTTTGCTTTTTTACAGCACGCTGATAAGAACCGGTAAGAGAGGCTTCGGGGAATAATCCTGCATAGGCTTCTTTATTCGCGGTTTTCTTTAATTGAATTTCCTGATCGGCAACCTTGATGGCCGGATTGTCGCTCAGCGCGATCTCCAACGCCTGGTTCAGCGTCAGCCTGAGCGTATCCTTGGCATCTTGTGCCGCCACGCTTCCACAAGCCAGGATAATGGCCCATGCCAGCGCGATCTTTTTACCCATTGAACATTTCATTTTATTTATACCTAAAGTTAGTTTTCTTCGTTATTCCGTTGTCTATACGTCTGTGTGTTCTTCACGGTATTCACGAATAAAGTCATCCAGTTCCTGCGCTCCCTTGTAAGTGGCGATACCACGCAAGTATGTGAAGATAATGGCTTCGTACACTTCAAGGAAAGAAAATTGCTTGCTTACGGAGGTCATCAGCAAATCCATCTGTTCGCGCAGCAACGCATGGATTATGGCAAAGTTTATGTCTTCTCTGAAAATGCCTTGATCGACTCCGCTCTTTAAGAAATCGACAACAATGGTGGTGTCTTTTTCGCGGTTGTTCTTGATCATGTCGCAGATTTCGGGGTATTTCTTGATCTCTTCAAAGAACTTCGGGTTTGTTCTGTGGTAGAGTTCAACGCTGTCTTTGTAGCACTTCAAGATAACTTCCAATACATTCCTTGATGCTTTTGTGATTTCCCCAAGGTTTTTCTTTTTTATTTCCTGGTGGTATGAGAGGCACTCTTTCAGCAGCGTTTCTTTGTTCTCGAATAGTTCGTAGAGCGTTCGCTTGGATATTTTCAGAGAGTTGGCGATGTCATCCATACGGATGCTTTTGATGCCGTTTATCCTGAATGCCTCTATGGCTTCCAGGATCACTTTTTCCCTTAATTCCGTACGGGAAAATGTATCTTTTGAGCTGTCTTTCACCATAGTTTTCTTTGTTATTCAGAGCGCAAAGATATACAGAAAACTGAAAGAGCAAAATTAGTTTCCTTGTTTTTTCCCCGATGAATGAATTTTATGGGATCAGACCGTGAAGAGCAGGGATGAGTCCCCGTAGCTTAGAAACCGGAAGCCGTGCGACAGCGCATAGTCGTAGATCCGGCGCCAATCTCCTTTCACAAACGCCGATACGAGCAGAAGCAGCGTGCTTTGCGGCTGGTGGAAGTTGGTTACCATCGCTTTTACTATTTTAAAACGGTACCCCGGTGCGATGATGATTTGTGTACGGGTGTGCAGGGTATCTATCCGGTGACGGTCGAGGTGGGCTACGATTTGTTTCAGGGCTTCGGTGGCTGTTATTCTTTCCGGTGTTTCGTAGGGCTGCCATTGTTGGACGTACAGGTCTTTTTCTCCGGCATCCGGATCGTTGTAGAGTGTGGCTCCAATATAGTAGAGGCTCTCCAAGGTTCTTACGGATGTTGTCCCTACGGCGATGGCCTCGCCTTGGTGCGCGATCAGCTTTTCGAGCGTGGAGCGTGATACGGATATGTATTCGGTGTGCATTTCGTGGCCTTCTATTTCTTCGCTTTTTACCGGCTTGAATGTTCCTGCCCCTACATGGAGGGTGAGTTCTTCGCAAACGATCCCTTTTTCTTTGAGCGTATCGAATACGTGCGGGGTAAAGTGCAGGCCTGCCGTGGGAGCGGCTACCGATCCTTTTATTTTTGAGTAGACCGTTTGATAGGTTTCTTTATCGCTGTCTTGTGTTTCCCTGTTCAGGTAGGGAGGAATGGGAAGTTCGCCAAACGCTTCCAAAATATCTGCGAATGTCACTTCCGGATTGTCCCATGAAAGATCCACCCGGTGACTTGTGCCTTGGTTCTCTCCCCGCGTGGCGGTCAGTATTACGCTTTTCCCTTTTACCGTCAGCTTCTTGTGCAGGCTTCCTTCCTTCCATTTTTTCAGGTTGCCTATCATGCAAAGCCATGCCACGTGTGTGGTTTGTTGGAAGTTCAGTGCGTAGTCGTTGGGTGAAGCCGGCTCCAGACAGAATATTTCTATCCGTGCGCCTGTTTCTTTCCGGAAGTGCAGGCGCGCCTGGATAACCTTTGTATTGTTGAATATCATCAAACTGTCTGCGGGCAGGTAGTGGAACAGGGAAGTGAACTCGTCTTCTGCGATTTCCCCGTGTTGATATACCAATAGTTTTGAACGGTCGCGCTCTTGCAGCGGAAACTTGGCGATGCATTCGTCCGGCAGCGCGTAGCTGTATTCGCTAATCCGTATGTGTTTAGTTGTCAATTGTCAATGATGAGAAGCAGAGCAGCAGCCCGCTTGACTTTCCCACGCTTGGTTGATAGCTTTGGCGGTTGCCGTAAACTCTTCGTTTGAGAGTTTCAGTTTGGCTTTGGAGATAATGATGTCCGATTCTTTGCTGATCGGAACCAGATGAATATGGGCATGGGGCACTTCAAGTCCAAGAACCAGCACGGCCACACGCTTGCAGGGTATCGCTTTCTCAATGGCGCGGGCCACACGCTTGGCAAAAACGTGCATCGCGGACAGCGTTTCATCGTCCAGGTCGAAAATATAATCTACTTCCTGCTTGGGGATAACCAGCGTATGCCCCGTCATCAACGGTTTGATGTCCAGGAATGCGTAGAACTTGTCATCCTCTGCAATTTTGTACGAGGGTATCTCTCCTGCGATAATTTTGCTAAAGATCGTTGCCATGGCCGGTTTGTTTTAGAATGAAATACTTAGGATCTCCAGGCTCACCTCCCCCTGCGGGACTTGAATCCTGGCAACAGTGCCCACTTTCTTGCCCAAAAGTCCCTGGGCAATAGGAGTGCTCACTGATAGTTTGCCTTCTTTCAGGTTTGCCTCACTCTCGGAGACGATGGTATAGGTCATCGTCATGCCGTTCTTTAGGTTCTTCAGTTCCACCCGGTTCAAGATCTGTACCACGTCTGTCTTGATCCTGGATTCGTCTATGATCTTGGCTTCGGAAACGATTTCCTTTATCCTGTTGATTCGCATTTCAAGCATACCTTGTGCTTCTTTGGCTGCATCATATTCTGCATTTTCAGATAAATCGCCTTTGTCGCGGGCTTCCGCTATCTGTCTGGATATCTCAGGACGATTCACCGTTTCCAATATTCTCAGTTCTTCAACTAATTTCTTGTAACCTTCTTCCGACATATAAGCCATGGTTCTTTTCTCCTTTTTTAAATTTGTTAATGTGGTCGTATTAAAACAAAAAAGAATTCCAACATGCCTCCTCATGTTGGAACCCCCTGTTCTATCAAGTTCGGCAAAGGTAATCCTTTATCTAATGCAAGTCAAGTAGAAATAACTGCTGTGTAACATATTTAAAGGAATTATTCCGAGCTACAATAGCTTTTTGATAGCAGCGTCTATGTCTTTTATATTCTCATCCCGGATGCTTAATTCATTGTTCCTGTTGATCAAGAAGTAAGCCGGAACCTCTTGTATATTATAGATAGAGGCGAGGCCGGAATAAATGCCGTTCGGATCGCGTACGCCGATCCATGGCAAGTTGCCTGCCACGGTTTTCCAGTAATGCTCGTCGGCGTCCAGCGATACCTGGTAGATTTCCAGTCCCTTGCCGGCATATTTGTCATACAGATCGTTCAGCCAGAAGTTGTGTGTGGTCGATATGGCCGTTTGGTAAACCGTGAAGTCCAGCAACACGACTTTGCCTTTCAGTTCCGTCAGCGAGCGGATATTGCCTTTGATGTCTTTCAGCTTAATGTCAATGAGTGTGGTCTCGCTGATTTTTTCCGGATCCAGCTCAATAACTTTTTCCTTGGGCGTCCGTGTATTCTTCAGGCCTTTGATGACAAGGTTGGTCAGGTTCTTCGTGCGTGTGGCGTGCGGATAATAATGCGACCAGCTGGTGGCCACCGCGCCGAAACCTTTCACATCTTCCCGGCTGCTCAGCGGGTCGAAGATCAGGTAACCATTCGTCCGCTGGAATAAGGCGAAATAAGCAGAGGCGGTATAAGGGCTTGGGAAGATGTATTTGATCTTCACCTCATTCTTATAGGCATCAAGCAGATCAGCCAGCCCGGCTTGCAGGGTTTTATTATCCATCCGGCCGTTCCGGGCGTTCTTGAGCAAGGCGTCCATCTCTTTCTGGAGCTGAAGCTGCTTCAATGTAAGTTCTTTGATCTTTTCGCTGCTGGGAGATCCTTCCACATTATAGTCAGTGGTAAACCTCACATAGGGGGCCGTAATGGTTACCGTCTCAGTTGAGTCGACGGAGAAGTTGATGATCTTGTCTTCCACCCTCAAGCGATAGAACTCCGGCGATTCGGGTCTGGGCTGTTTGAATTTGAAAGAGCCGCCGCCTTTCAGCTTCACGGAGTCAAGCGCCGCGACGCCGTCAATCAGAGACGCTTCGAGGTAGAGTTTCTTTCCGCCGGCGTCGGACACGTTGCCTTCCACGGTAAATGTAGAGCCGGAATGACAGGCATTCAGCAGCAGCGCAACAAGAGCGAAGAACGATATTCTTTTCATATGATGTATTGATTTTATAACGTACAAATATAAGTCTTTTGGCGATTAGTAGAAGCATTTTCCTGTATTCTTCACTACAAAAGAACACAAAAACAAGGAGGAAGAGTAACTTTTTATCTCACTCTCACCGATTTGGAAGGATAATTGCATACCTTTGTGCGAATTCTTAATTAAAATAATGTTTATGATCAATCCTATTGTCAAGACGATCGAGCTGGGAGATGGAAGAACCATCACGCTCGAAACCGGGAAGCTGGCTAAACAGGCGGATGGCTCCGTGATGCTCCGAATGGGAGACACGATGATGCTGGCCACTGTCTGCGCCGCAAAAGACGCAAATCCCGGAGTAGATTTTATGCCACTTCAAGTGGAGTACAAAGAAAAATATACTTCTTTCGGACGCTTTCCGGGAGGTTTTACCAAAAGAGAAGGAAGAGCTTCCGACTACGAGGTACTCACCTGCCGCCTTGTTGACCGCGCTCTTCGCCCCCTTTTCCCAGATAATTACCATGCCGAAGTTTTTGTGAACATCATCCTTTATTCGGCAGACGGCAAGGACATGCCCGACGCGTTGGCAGGGCTGGCCGCATCGGCAGCACTGGCCGTCTCGGACATCCCTTTCAACGGACCAATATCGGAAGTCCGTGTGGCACGCGTTGACGGCGGGTTCATCATCAATCCGACATTCCAGCAATTGGAAGAAGCGGATATGGACATTATGGTAGCCGCCACCTACGATAATATTATGATGGTGGAAGGCGAGATGAAAGAAGTTTCCGAAGCCGAACTGCTCGAAGCCATGAAGGTGGCCCACGAAGCGATCAAAGTACACTGCAAGGCGCAGATGGAACTGACCGAATTAGTCGGCAAAACCGTTAAGCGTGAATACAACCATGAAGTAAACGACGACGACCTTCGCCAACAAGTACGCGAAGCCTGTTACGACAAAGCTTACGCAATCGTCGCTTCCGGAAACACCAACAAGCACGAGCGCCACGAATCATTCACTGCCATCCGTGATGAATTTAAAGCCCGGTTCACCGAAGAAGAGCTGGAAGAAAAAGGCGCATTGATCGACCGCTACTACCACGATGTGGAAAAAGAAGCCATGCGCCGCTGCATCTTAGACGAAGGCAAACGTCTGGACGGCCGCCGGACGACGGAGATCCGCCCCATCTGGGCCGAAGTAAATTACCTGCCCGGGCCGCACGGCGCAGCCGTCTTTACGCGCGGCGAAACACAGTCGCTCACCTCGGTGACGCTTGGCACCAAGCTGGACGAAAAGATCATCGACGACGTACTGGTGCACGGAAAAGAACGCTTCCTGCTACACTATAACTTCCCGCCCTTCTCCACCGGCGAAGCAAAACCGCAACGCGGCGTAGGCCGCCGCGAGATCGGCCATGGAAACCTGGCCCACAGAGCACTCAAAGGAATGATCCCCGCAGACTTCCCCTACGTGATACGCATCGTGTCGGACATCCTTGAATCGAACGGCTCATCATCCATGGCCACCGTATGTGCAGGAACACTTGCGCTGATGGACGCCGGCGTGCAGATCAAAAAACCGGTCTCAGGCATCGCCATGGGACTGATCAAAAACGCAGGAGAAGACAAATACGCCATCCTGTCGGATATCCTGGGAGACGAAGACCACCTGGGAGACATGGACTTCAAAGTGACCGGAACAAAAGACGGCATCACCGCCACCCAAATGGACATCAAGGTAGACGGGCTGTCGTTTGAAGTCCTCCAACGCGCCCTGAACCAGGCAAAAGACGGACGGATGCACATCCTAAGCAAGATCACCGACACCATGCCCGAGCCGCGAGCCGAACTGAAAGAACACGCGCCGCGCATCGAAACCATGATCATCCCCAAAGAATTTATCGGCGCAGTAATTGGCCCGGGTGGAAAGATCATCCAGGGAATGCAGGAAGAAACAGGAACCGTGATCACCATCGAAGAGATCAACGGCACCGGCCGCATCGAAGTCTCCGGAACAAACAAACAAAGCATCGAACACGCCACCCGGCTCATCAAAGGCATCGTTGCCATACCGGAAATCGGCGAGATATATAAAGGAAAAGTCCGCTCGGTGATGCCCTACGGAGCATTTGTCGAATTCCTTCCGGGAAAAGACGGCCTGCTGCACATCTCCGAAATTGACTGGAAGCGATTGGAAAGCGTCGAAGAAGCCGGAATCAAAGAAGGAGACGAAATCGAAGTCAAGCTGCTCGACATCGACCCCAAGACCGGCAAA
This sequence comes from Mediterranea sp. (in: CFB group bacteria), assembly GCA_031287715.1. Lineage (GTDB taxonomy): Bacteria > Bacteroidota > Bacteroidia > Bacteroidales > Bacteroidaceae > Bacteroides. The sequence goes on along the minus strand of JAITSN010000098.1, from coordinate 5,945 downwards.
TTCAAGCTCTCAAAAAGAGCATTGCTGCCCCGGCCCGAAAAACATTGATCTTATCCGTATAAACCTTCAAGTAGGGCGCGATCATGCGCAGGAGGGTGTGTCCAAAATTAGCTTGGCGCACCCTCTTTTTTTGGTACAAGTGCGATGGGTTTATATGCTACCGGAACAGCTTCCGCTGACAAATGATATGAACTCACATGCTGGATTTAACAGATGAAAAGCATAACAATTCTTATCTTTATCTATATTTGTGGAGTATTAACGGATAAAAACAAAAAACCGTTGGGGAAAACAAAAGTGTTATTGATATGATCTTCGGTGAACAAATCTTTTAAATTTATGAACATAAGGATGATTACAATAGTATCCATGTATTGGTATATGCCCTCCAAAGAATTATATATTTAAAGAATATGGAACTGCTATTCTATAAAATTATGTTCGGACAATAAAAAGGCTCGTTTACCAGATAAAGCAATAAGCTCCCACACTTTTTTAAATATCAACAATTGCATATGGGAAGCTGGCAATACAAAATTTTAATAGTATGAAAAATTTAGTTTTATTATCTCTAATCATATTATTAGGATATTCGGGATTATTTTGTTCTTGCAATAGTAACGATACTATTTTGGAAGAACAGAACAATGCTTTATGTGAAGAACATAAAGAATATGGAAATGGCTTTTTTAAAGAAGAGGATGTGAAATTGTTGTTTTCCGAAATCAATCGGAGTATTTCAATCAATGGTATTGACCGCACTGACATAGCGGTTATTTACAGAAGCATATTTCCTTTCTCTTCAACAAGAAACGCTGTTGTAGAAAGTGACCCTCTTTTATTTGCCGATAAAGTAGTAGAAGAGCACTCCGTCTTTCTTGAGAAAATAGAAATTGCCTTTTCTATGAAAAAAGATAACCAGGATATGCAGGAAATTCTATCCGTATTTAACAATGAGGCGGAAAAGGATGCCGTGGCTCTTATTTTTAATGTGATAGAGCAAAACAGTAGTCTTTTAGAAAGCATAGCCGAAGAAGCAACAGGCGGCACAACTCAAGCAGGATCAAATGTGGGTACACTTTCTTGCGCCATAGCTTCCGGCATTGCTGGCGCACTTTTCTCCGATATGGCGACTATGTCGGGAGTGGCGGCTGCTTTCGGTGGTTTTATCGGAGTCAGTGCAGTATGGGGTGCGGCTATTATCGGTATAGCGGTAGGAGCTGCATATACAATGGCTTTCTGTAGATAATTATGAAAAAAGAAGATTTAAATATAAATATAGTAAGAGGATTCGTTCTCTTGGTGGTGGCATCTTCTTTCTTTATAGAGATAGAGTATTTAAGCAGGGCTTTTCTGTTTTTCGGTATGTCAATCGGATATATGTTATTCCACAAGAAGGCTTTGCACGAGTTAAAAGGCAATAGCCTGCTTAAAAACCTGAAAGATCTCTTTGTGGCCATGCTACTCGGAGTGGGCATCTCATTCATTTTTATTTCTGATGGCACAACAAGGGCGAAAGCCGGCGTAGGCTTTCTTCTACTCTCTTTTTGTTTTCTGCGGTACTTAAAAACCAGGCATAAATGATAAGGGGCGCGATCATGCGCAGGAGGGTGTGTCCAAAATTAGCTTGGCGCACCCTCTTTTTTATCACAGTTTCGATTCTTTGTGTATGCCTTATTTCTGATACTCAAAAAGAAATTATATTTGTACACAACAAAAATACCGGTGCCGATTGAGGCCGTACAGTCCACAAGCCAAACCGGATACATTAAAGAATGAGTAGTTTATTATGCAGAAAAGACATTTTGACCGACAGCAATATTTCATTGAACAGGCTAAAACTTCGGAAGAGTTCTATGCGGCTTTCATCAATAAAGACCTTCCCATAAAAAGAGGGCTTAGCGTGTTGGAGATCGGGTGTGGCGAAGGCGGAAATTTGCTTCCGTTCGCAGAAAAAGGATGCCGGGTATCGGGAATCGACCGTTCGGGGACTCGAATAAAACAAGCGGAAAACTTTTTCAAGCTTCAACATTATCCGGCCTGCTTTTACGAGGGAGATTTCTTTGAAATGGAGTGTAAAGGTGAAGAAGACAGATACAACATCATTTTGGTGCACGATGTGATTGAACACATTGGCAAAAAAGACCTTTTCATAAACCGCATCAAGCAGTTTTTAGCGCCTGACGGAATTATCTTTTGGGCCTTCCCTGCGTGGCAAATGCCTTTCGGAGGGCATCAGCAGATATGCAAAAGCATATGTTCCAAATTACCTTTCATCCATCTCCTACCCGGGCCGGCCTATCGTTTACTGTTAAAGTGCGCCGGCGAGAAACAAAATTGCATTGAAGAATTGATGGACATAAAAAGATGCGGGATCTCTATTGAGAAATTTGAAAAACTGCTTCAAGACCAGCATCTTTCTATAACAAACAGATGTCTGTGGTTCATTAATCCCCATTACAAACAAAAATTCAATCTGAAACCCCGCCGGTTATATCCGTTCATTGCCGGCATGAAGTACATGAGGAATTTCTTCACAACATCGTGTTTCTACACCACAACATACCGCAAAGAAACATAGCCTCGAAGCATTGCCCGGCAACAAGCTATTTGAACAGCGGCCCGGCAAACCACCGCTTGAACATCTTGGTCACCAGGATGTACAGTGCGAAGGCCGAGAGGAAACCCGCAATAGAATCGATCAGGTAATGTGCCTGAATATAAACCGTGGCGCCGCAAAGCAGAAGATAGAAAGGAAAGAGTGCCGCAAACAGCCGCCGGCTTCCGCGCCACGCCATCACCATCAGGATGGTGGAGATCCCCACATGCGAACTCGGGAACGCCGCCGTGGGCCGCTCGCCGACCTGCTGCGAACCTTTGACCAGGTTGTAGAAAAACCCGCGATCATATTCCGGAGCCAGCAGCACCTGGGGATTCTTGTCGAAATAATCCCCGATGGACGGAAACACACCCGCATCCACATTCGCCTGCCCGATAACGGGAAAATAAAACTGCGGACCGGCGCAAGGTATACATATATATATAAGGTAGTAAACGAAGAAACACGCCACCAGCACAAAAGACAATTTCTCAAACAGCTCGTACCGGAAGATGAAGTAAAACATCGCCACCCCGAAGATCAGCGGGTAATAAAAAAAATATCCCATATTCAGCGGCTCGCTCACCCACATCTGCGGCAGAACGTGCGAAAAAAGCAGGGCCGGCTGGCAACCGAACAGCCACTGCTCCGACGAGGCGAAAACATGATCCAGGTTCGGCAGCACACGGTTGAACTCAAACGTATCCGGATACCAATACGCCAGCAGGCCCATCTGAACGGCCATGCGCACGAAGGCCGTCATCTTGCACGGCCGCAGCCGGTAAAGGCGCATCAGTAAAAGCGTCACCACGGCGATAACCACCCGTTCGAGGAGCATCCCCGCCGGATGATCCATCCGCCGGAAAAGAAAAAGAATCAACACGGCGGTCAGCAGATTATAGATCAGCGACACCTTCTCGACGGCAAACAGCCCCTTGCGAGTCTCCGTCTTCTTGAATAGATCTAAAGCCATCCTTCGTTTTTATACCAGGCGACAGTCTCCTTCACTCCCCTCTCCAAGCCGTAGGCAGGCGTGAAGCCCAACTCTTCCGCAGCAGAGGAAATGTCGCAACGCCAATTTCTTTGTTTCACGATCCTGTACTTGTCGCCGTTGAGGGTGCTTGCCCTTCCTATGCAGCCCGACACAAACCCGGCCACCAGCGATATGGTTTTGAAGACAGGCAACGGGCACGTCACATGAAGCACAAACGGATTGCCCAGCTCCTTGCGCACCAATTCGGCGAACTGCCGGCTCCGGTACGTATTGCCGTCCGAAAGGAAGTAGGAGCGCCGCGTCACCTTCTTGTCAATCCCCAGAAAGATCGCCTTCACCACATCCTTTACATAGATAAATGTCAATTCCTGCTGCTTGAACCCCACGGAAACATCCAAATGGCTCTTGACCGCGCGGGCCAGCAAAAAATAATCCCTGTCCCGCGGGCCGTAAACTCCTGTGGGGCGGTAGATCACGTAAGGAAACTCCAGGATCCCCTCCATATATCGCTCAGCCCTCAGTTTACTCATACCGTAGCACGTGTTGGGAGCGGGCGTGTCGTCGTTCCCGATCGCCGCATGATCCTTTTCGTGTACCGGCCCGAACACGCTAAGCGAACTCAGAAATACAAACTGCCTGGGAATCATATTCAGCTCCACCAGCGCGTCGACAAAGCCGCAGGCCTGCACGTGGTTCACCCGATCAAACTCCTTCCGGCTCCTGGCCTTGGTCACTCCGGCGCAATGAACGATGTAGTCGAACGCGCCGTACGTCTGCCGGTGCTCCGAAAGCCGGGCGCGCAAGTCCTCCGCGCAGGTAAGATCAAGCTCCAAAAAACGGATCCCCCCACGGCGCAGATACTTTCTGTTGCTTCCGCGCCTCACTCCGGCCCACACGTCATAACCGCGCCTCAACGCTTCCTGAACGACAAAGCTGCCGATAAAGCCGCTCGCTCCGGTAATCAATATACTTGCTGCCATGTATTTCAGTCCTCCATTTTTAAAATATTCCCTGCAAACTTACAGAAAAAATAGAATCCAACACAAAAAGCTACTCACAGCCTCACCCTGGCCCTCTCCAAAGGAGAGGGAGAAGGAGATACATTCTAAATGGGACTTAGATGAATGCATAAATGCCACTCAGGGCTTGAGTGAGGTTTCGACGGCCGTCGAAATGACGTTTAATTTCGACGGCTGTCGAAGCCTATTTCGCAGCGTAGAGAGTGCAAAAATATAGTCGGATGAAAGTAAATTAAGTCTGGCGCTTATTTTTTCATATAAAAGAAAAAAAAAGATGCCAATCGCTTGTTTTTTTTAAAAAGAAGTTTTACTTTGTTGCAGCAATAGGACTATTCAAATGTTCAAAGACTAAAAACTTTTTTATTATGGCTAAAAACACGGTTCAACCCTTTAGATTTCATCCATTGAGGCTTTCGGAATTTTTCGAAATGTCGCACATCCTCTTTGAACATGCGTTGCCGATTGCTTTGGCGCAAGCCCTCGGTATCACTGTGGCCTACAATAAGGCAAAAATCTATTTTGATAAATTAGTAGAGATCTTCCGGCGCAATCCGGCGATGCTGCAAACAGAAAAGTTAGTAGGCACCATCGCAAAGATCCGCCGGAAAATGGTCGTGCTCAAAACCATGATCAAAGAGCTGTTGGGCGATTCAGAGGGGGAACGGCTCAGTAACGCAAAAATCATAAACAACGTGGCGCATCCCTATTTGAAAAATGCAACGCACGATACGCAATCCGCTCTGGCCGCCAACGCAATGGAGATGGCCGACGCCCTGCGCATCGCCGCAAACCTGCCACTGCTGACGCAACTCGGACTGAAAAATATCGTAGAAGAAATCGCCGAATTATCCAACGAAGCCGGTGAAATACTCTATGCGCGCGGTGAAGAAAAAGTATCTCGAAGAGAACTCGGCAATGCCTCCGACGTTCGCGATAAACTCGAAAAGCAACTCCGCTACCTGCTTTATACCTCCATCCCCGCACACTATACGGAGGCCACCGGAGCGTTAGTCACCACATTTGAACATGCCATTTCCGACATCAACGGAGCGCTCGAAAGTTTTCAGCACCTCACCTCCGGCGGCAGCAATTCCGGCAGCAATCCGAATGAAGACGAAGATGGCGAACCTGGAGGAAATGAACCCGGAGGAAGCGAACCCGATACCCAGCCGGCAAATCCGCCAAGCGGCGGCGGCGGCTTTACCGACCCGGACGCCTGAACATAATCTCATATCCCGTTTACCGGCATGAGGAACATGGGATAGACAAAGGATAAAATAGCATAAGAAATATTATACTGAGAAGTGCACAAAGACTTAATATTTAGACGGCA
>JAITSN010000061.1 GCA_031287715.1 Mediterranea sp. (in: CFB group bacteria) | reverse complement strand
TGATGAAGATGACGAAAAAACCATCGAGTACATTAAAAACTACCTGCCGCAGGAATTAAAAGAGAAGTTCGACAACGATACACTCTATTATTTTCTCGACCTGATAGACGATTACTACGTCGAAAGCGGCATTTTGGATATTGAAGCCGACGAGGAAGGCTACGTAAGCATTGATTTGGAAGAAGTGGTCAACTACATCGTAAAAGAGTCTAAGAAAGATGAAGTGGGTGAATTTGATCCGGAAGAAATCCTGTTTATCGTGCAAGGGGAAATAGAGTATGGGAATTCTCTCGAACAGATTGATTGATCTGCCGAATTGACAATTGACAACGGACAATTAAGAGGCCCGCTACGCGTTTTTTTCTGCGTAGCGGGGTTTTTTTTATCATTTAATGCCATACGCCGGTATTGTTACATTCTTTCTTGAGAAAGCGCTACGAAAAAAAATAAGCGTCTTCCCTAAGAGAGAAAGTGCTACGAAAAAAAATAAGCGCCTTCTCTGAAAGGGAAAGTGCTTCGAAAAAAAATAAGCGTCTTACCTAAGAGGGACATTGATACTAAAAAAAAATAAGAGTCTTCACTGAAAGGGAAAGTGCTACGAAAAAAAAATAAGCGTTTTCCCTGAGAGGGAAAGTGCTACGAAAAAAAATAAGCGCCTTCCCTGAGAGGGAAAGTGCTTCGTAAAAAAAATAAGCGTCTTCCCTGAAAGGGAAAGTGCTACGAAAAAAAATAAGCGCCTTCCCTGAAAGGGAAAGTGCTACGAAAAAAAATAAGCGCCTTCCCTGAAAGGGAAAGTGCTACGAAAAAAAATAAGCGTCTTCCCTAAGAGGGAAAGTGCTTCGTAAAAAAAATAAGTGTCTTCCCTGAGAGGGAAGGTGCTTTGTAAATCCTACAAACGATCAAGCTAAAATGAAGGCCTTCATTTTAGCGGGGGATGGCTTGTTTGCGCGGCGGGGGTTAGGGTTTTTGTTTTTTAAGCCGGTAATGTTATAATTTAATATAATCTCACTTCGGAATGTGTCAAATGAGGGAGAGAAGGCGCAGCCGCGTTAAGGACAGAAGTGGAAAGCCCGGAGCGAGCGCAGCGAAGCGAGGACTTGCAGCGGATGGCCTGGGCCGCAGGCAACGCCCAAACATTTACCATTTACGATTTACCATTTGCCTGCGGACATTTACCATTCTGCGGGGCGGAAAAAGGCCGGAAACTATATTTTTGGTTGGAAACTCTTTTAAGTTTTATATTTGCATCGAATTTCTAAACTTTAAAATTTTAATAATGAAAAGAAGTCTGTTATCATTAGCGCTTGTGTGCGCACTCTGCTGCGGCACATTGTTTAGTTCGTGCATCGGTTCGTTTGCCCTTTTTAATAATGTGAAGGCCTGGAACCAGGGTATTGGGAATAAATTTGTGAACGAACTTGTGTTTGTTGCATTACACATTATACCGGTTTACGAAATCGCTTTTATCGCTGATATTCTGGTGATCAATTCGATTGAATTTTGGGATGGAGAAAATCCCGTGGCCGGCGTGGGTGAAGTAAAGACGGTGAAGGGGGAAAACGGCGATTATCTTGTTGAAACGCTCCGGAATGGCTATTCTATCACCGGCGCAGATAAGAATGAGTCTTTGGAATTGCTTTATGATAAGGAAGCAAATACGTGGCGGGCTGTTTCGGGCGGGGTTAGCTCCGATTTGGTTAAAATCAACGAAGACGGTACGGCGCAGCTGTATCTACCGGGCGGTAATTCCATCCGGGTCACGCTTGATGCACAGGGCGTATTGGCGGCTCGTGAAATGGCAATGAATACGTTTTTTGCGCTTAAATAATATGAATATGGAAGGAGGCTGCCGGAGCGATTCGGCAGCTTTTTTATTTGTCAGAAAGGATACCCCACGGCGAAATGCAATGCAAAATCACGGCCAAATCTGGGCCGGAAGAGGGGGTACTTTTGTTTTCCGCTTTCATAAACGGGATCGATTGCTTTCATCCCTCCGTCTACGCGGATGACGAAAAAGCCAAGGTCGAGCCTCAGCCCCAATCCATAGGCCGCCGCTATTTGTTTGTAGAATTTGTTGAATTTGAATTTGCCGCCCGGCTGCTCTTCATTGTGGTTGTGAAGGGTCCAGATATTTCCCGCATCGATAAACAACGCTCCCTGAAATTTCCAGAAAAGGTCGCTGCGCAGCTCAATACCTGCGTCTATCTTGATGTCGCCGGATTGGTTCAGGAAATTCCCGTCGCCGGAGAATGATCCCGGCCCCAGACCGCGCACCGACCATCCGCGCACGCTGTTGGCGCCGCCGGAGAAGTACCGCTTCTCAAACGGGATGACATCGGCGTTTCCGTAAGGAACGGCTATTCCCATCCCGAAATGATAGGCCAGTGCATTCCGCTCGTCCATAACAATATTTTTGGCGAAGTCAAAATCGGCCTTGAGGTACTGTGCGAAAGGAATATTCAGCAGGGAATACTCGCCCTTGGCGTTCCTGGGGAGGTGGGCCAGCTTGGAGAAAGCGTAGAGGATGTTGCCGGCAGATTCGATGCCCGCCCTGACGGAATAGGAGTTGGACGCGATCGTGTTGTTTGTCGGGCCGGCTCCCTTGCTGTTATGGTTGTAGGTGTAGCCCATACGCACGATAAGCCTGTCTTTGTAGTTGTATTCGAGGATGTAATTCTTGCTGCCTGTGTAAAGGTCTTTAAACGTTCCCGAAATCCAGGGCATGTAAAGGTAGTTGATGTCGATGAGGTCTATGCGGTGTTGTACCCGCTGGCGCTCTATCCATTGGTAAGACCAGAAGGCCGACGCGACCATTCGCGAAAACTCCGGCCGGATCTGGTAATTGTACTGCATCCCGAATTCGGTTGTGGCGCGGATGCCTCTCCGGAAGGTTGACGAAAGGAACGGGAATAAAAAACGGGGGAAGTTGATGCTTGTCTCAACTCCGTATTCGGTGTAATTGTCGTTCTTGTAATCTTGCGTCAGTCCCGATATGGCCTCGTAAGCCCCGCGGAATTTCAGCGACAATCGCTCGGAGCCGCGGAAAAGGTTGCGGTGATGGTAGGATACGGCGGCGGCAACGCCCAAATCGCCGGCTGAATTGGTGCCTTCTACTTCAAAGGAGACGGATTGGGGTTTATTTTTCGTCAATAGGATATAGGCGTCCAGCTTTGTGTTGTCTCCGATCCGGGTTTCAACGAAGCGGATATTGGTGTATTTTAAAGCGGATAACCGGCCGAAATTATTGTATGTGCGCTGGACATCCCTCTCGTCGTACAGGCTTCCCGGTTGGAGAAAGAGATTATTGGCCAGGATCTTGGGGCGCAGATAGGGTTTATGGCTATAATATATAGGAATCCCGTTGTAATGGATTGAATCGCTCGCATTGATGCTGTTCAGCGATGAAGACTGCATGATGTCGTAATCCATCAGGAAGCTAACGCTGTTCAGCGTGTATTGATTGTGATTTCCGGGGGCGTCATTGATGTGCGCCCGGTATGAAAGCACTTGCAGGGTGAGATCCACCCGGAAGGTGTTCTTCACCGTATCTGCCGCGTATGCGATAAAGTCTTTGTTGAACCGGTAATATCCGTTCCGCAGCAAATGGTCGGTAATGCGCTGGCGCTCTGCGTTCAAGACAGTCACGCTAAACGGCATCCCTTTTTTCAGCAGGGAGTATAAAGAATCCCCCTGCAAATAGGTTGCTATCTTTGGGTCGTTAATTTCTCTCTTTATCGAATGGATGGTATAAGGCTTACCGGAGGCGATGTCGAAAGAGAGCTTTAGCTTCTTCTTCTTAATCTTTGTCTTGGTAACGACGGTAGCTCCCATATATCCCATGTTTTGCAGGGCTTTGGTGATCTCATTTTCCGAACGGCGGGCCAGAGCTTCATTGTATATCACAGGCCGGTCACCCATCTTGCGCAGGAAGCGGTTCACCCACCGGGTCGAATCGCGGCCGGAAAGATTATACATGTAAAGCCGGATCTTGATCGCATTAAACCATTTTGAATTTGGATTCTGCCTGACATAAGGCTGCAACATGGAGGATTGGATGTCTTTATTGCCCGTGTGTATCTTAACGTCATCCAACAGATATGACCCGTTGGCCACGTACTTGGTAGAAGAACACGACGCGAAGAAAACAAGAAGATAGAATAGTAGTAATTGAGGAAAACTCTTCGACATAGATACAATAATTATAACAGCACCTTTAAAGACATACAAATATAAACGATAATTTCACTTTTAAAAAATAAAACGAAAGGAAGATACCAAGCGCCAAAAAGGTAAACCGGCTTCATCTTTATTTGGATTATCTTCATAGCTTTGCTACTCTAAATCAAAATCTATGACATTAAGTAAGAACAGGATCAAGTATATACATTCACTCGAGCTGAAGAAAAAACGCAGAGACGATCAAGTGTTTGTAGCCGAAGGGCCTAAACTCGCCGGTGAGTTGCTTGGGCGCTTTCCTTGCCGCTTTTTGGCGGCTACGCACGAATGGTTGCAGGCTTTTCCAAATGCAAAGGCCGACGAAGTTGTTGAAGTGACCGACGAGGAATTGTCCAAAGCCGGTTTCTTAAAAACGCCGCAACAAGTGCTGGCCATATTTCAACAACCGGAATATGAAATGGATGCCGATGTTGCTCAAGCATCACTTTGCTTGGCATTAGACGATGTACAGGATCCCGGAAACCTGGGAACGATCATCCGGTTAGCTGACTGGTTCGGCATTGAACATGTCTTCTGCTCTCTTCATACAGCCGATATTTATAATCCGAAGGCCGTGCAGGCTAGCATGGGAGCGATAGCAAGGGTGAAAGTGCATTACACTTCCCTCTTCCAAGTCTTATCGTCATTATCCGGTTGTCCCGTCTATGGAACTTTTCTGGATGGAAAGAATATCTATCAGGAATCTTTGTCTTCCCACGGCCTGATCGTAATGGGAAACGAAGGCAACGGAATAAGCCGGGACATCGCCGGATTGATCGGCAAAAGACTTTATATCCCCCATTATCCCGAAGGCCGGCAGACCTCCGAGTCATTAAATGTAGCGATTGCTACGGCAATTACATGTGCGGAATTTCGCCGGCAAATGATGGCAAATGATGGCCGGCTCAAGTGATCAATAAACGGAATGGGTCAGAAGCCGGCAGGTCGTATGCTCATTCGCTTTCATCTCAGAAAAATCAAACGGATAAAGCCGGAAGGCGACCCATTTTAATGATTCTATGTCGCCACATTCGGCCGGAGCATCTGTTTTGATCTCTCTCTTATCAAATGTGAATAGCTGATCTGCAAATTCTTTCTTTACGGCTTCCTCATTGTTGCCTTTTTCAGGTAGGCAATCGCATGGCATTAGCCTGATAACACCGGGCGTCCAAATAAGAGATTCGATCTCTTCTTCCAAACGATAAAGCGCCGCAACATATCCGTCGTCGTTTATTTCGACGACATATTGTTTCAGGAAACCCAATGAAGGTATGTAGGCGTAATGGGAAGCAAATCGTTTCATTTCTCTTATTTCAGTATTATTTCTTTTGTTGTTTCGGACTTTCGAGCCGGACGGGGTCTTTCTCCCTTTCGCTTCAATTCATCCGGATTTACTCTTTCCGGCAGCAGAATTGGTTGTTCTTCCATCTGTTTCTCTTCGCTCTTCCCGGGAGCTGCTTCAGGCGTATCGTTTTTAGTCTCTAATGTATCCGCTTTCTCCAAAAACAAGGAATCATTGGAATGGTATCGCATGAGTGATATGTGGTTGGCCAACAAATGCCTAACGGAATCTTTTCCTCCGGGATAATACACATATCCCCTGATTTCTTTAATGCTGCCCAGCGTATCGGCTTGTATACGAATGTTATGCAAGCCGGATTCATACACCTTATTCGTTTTACTTATTACGCTATCTTTGGCATATTGAATAGCCATGCACATCAGCGCAAATTCGGTGCTGTCCAACCGTGCGTCCGGAAAGTAATAATACATATTCCATTGAATGGTGTCTCTGGCTTTAAAGTTTGAATCCGATGGTATGGCAAATGTAAGTTTGTTGTTCAATGGATTACCGGTTAAAAGTATCATCCGGTCTAACAACCAAAGGTCAATGCTGTCTCCCCAAGCAGATATTTTAGGCTTATGATCTCGAATAGCAATGAAGTTATCTATTTCGGTTTGTTCGACTTTAAGCCTTTTACCCACCCGTTCGTATATTTTGGATAATATATCGGCGTGCCGGGAATACCAAACGATAGAGGAGTCGAATACAGCTTCTGTTGTGTTGTGTTTCCGAAAGACATATTCTATATACAATGTCTTTTTATAGTTTTCAGTATGCGGCAGGTTTTCGCCTAAGGCTTTTGCTATATGATAGTCATAGAGCAGGTTTTCCATTTTATTTTCCGAAATAACATTCTTCGGTTTTCTGACTTTACAACCGGCCAGCATAAAAATGAGAACCCAAGCATATAGTATAGCGTATTTATTTGCCTGTATCTTCATTCTGCTTTATTCCCGCATGATACGCATTATTCAAATATTTACCGTAGAAAATAAGCAATGCCATAAAACCGCAACTGATAGCTGCATCCGCAAAATTGAATATCGGACTGAAGAAAACAAAATGATCACCCCCAACAAAAGGCATCCATGCCGGCCAATTTGTCTCGATGATGGGGAAATAAAACATATCCACGACCTTTCCGTAAAGCCATGTGGAGTATCCTCCCCCTTCCGGCATGAAAGTCGCAACCTGCGAGTAAGTGCTTTCATTGAATATGGCGCCGTAGAAAATACTGTCTATGATATTGCCTAATGCTCCGGCAAGGATCAATGAAATGCACACGATGTATCCGGTTTTAAGCCCGCGTTTCACAATACGATGGATATACCATCCTATCAGGCCTACTGCAATGATACGAAATATGGTAAGGAAGATCTTTCCAAAAATTTCTATGCCAAATGCCATCCCCGGATTTTCTGTGAAATAGATGTAAAACCAATCTGTGATCCTGATGCTTTCATGCCAGAACATATTGGTCTTTACGATGATTTTGATGATCTGGTCTATGACCAGGACAAAGAATATGATCCCTAAGGATATTGAGCCTTTTGTTAATCGTATTTTCATTAATTATTCTATGAATACCTTATATACCTTATTTCTTTCTATGAATACCTTATTTTTTGCCGTCGTTTTTCGCTTCAATACTGAGTGTTGCGTGCGGTACAGCACGAAGACGCTCAGCCGGGATCAATTTCCCCGTTTCCCGGCAAACGCCGTATGTTTTATTCTCCACACGCACCAGAGCGGCCTGAAGTCCTTGGATGAACTTTAGCTGACGTTGCGCCAACCGGGCTGTTTCTTCTTTAGAGAGGGTATTTGCTCCTTCTTCCAAGACTTTATATGTAGGAGATGTATCATCCGTATCATTGCCGTCTAAATTCATGATACTTCTTTTCAATTGAACGTAATCGCGTTGTGCTAACTCCAGTTTCTCTTTGATGATCGCACGAAATTCTTCCAATTCGGCATCAGAATATCTTGTTTTTTCTGCCATAATTTGATATTAGGATTAGTTTAGTTATTACTTTTTTCGATATGGACAAACAGAGAGAAATCATCAAAATTCAATTCTATTGCGTCTTTCACTTTGTCCATTAATATTAATGAGGTGCCCAGTACTTGATTGCAAATATAGGCATTATATTCATTCACGGCATTATCCGTTTGCGGATTTTTAGATAGGCTTATTTCTATTTTATCCGTTATTTCAAAACCGCTTGATTTACGAATATTTTGAATACGGTTCACCAGTTCGCGGGCTATTCCTTCGCGGCGCAGCGCTTCGGTTACCGTAACTTCCAGGGCGACGGTCAGTTTACCTTCATTGGCGACCAGCCATCCCGGAATATCTTCGTTGATAACTGCTACGTCACTGAGTTCGATTATCGCCTGCCCGTTATCGATTTGTAATACATACCGGCCTGTTCTTTCGAGTTCGGCAATGGCTTCTTGCGACATTTCTTCTACCGCTGCGGCTACGGCTTTCATTTGTTTACCAAATTTAGGACCCAGCTTTTTGAAATCGCACTTAACTTTCTTCACCAGAATGCCTGCCGTTCCGTCAACGAAATCAATTTCTCTCACATTGACTTCGTTTATGATCAGGGATCTAACTGCTTCAATATGTGCTCTCTGCTCACGGTTCAGCACAGGTATCATAATACGTTGCAAAGGTTGGCGTACTTTGATATTCACTTTACGTCTGAGGGCCAATACCATGGACGTAATGTCCTGGGCTGTTTTCATACGGGTTTCCAATTGTTGGTCGATCATTATCCTATTGTATTTCGGAAATTTGGCCAAGTGTACGGATACACAGTTCTCACGGCCTGTTGTTGCGGTAAGGTCCGTATAGAGTTGGTCTGCATAGAATGGGGCAATAGGAGCCATGAGTTTTGCTACTGTTTCTAAGCACGTATACAGTGTTTGATAGGCGGAAAGTTTATCCTTGCAGAAATTCCCGCCCCAAAAACGTTTACGATTCAGACGTACGTACCAGTTGGAAAGGTTGTCGTTCACGAAATCAGAGATCAAGCGTCCTGCTTTGGTTGGTTCGTAATCGCTATAGCACGCATCGACTTCTTTTATCAGTGTATTCAGCACCGAAAGTATCCAGCGGTCGATCTCCGGGCGTTCTTCCATAGTCAGATCCGCTTCTTTATAATCGAAACCGTCTACATTTGCATACAGGGAGAAAAATGAATAGCTATTGTATAAGGTGCCGAAGAATTTCCGGCGTATTTCTTCCACTCCTTCAATGTCGAATTTAAGGTTGTCCCAGGGCGATGAATTGGTGATCATGTACCAGCGTACCGGATCCGAGCCGTATTTTTCGATAACCATGAAGGGGTCTACCGCATTTCCCAAGCGTTTAGACATCTTATTTCCGTTCTTGTCGAGTACCAGCCCGTTGGAGATGACTGCTTTAAATGACTTTGCGTCAAACACCATCGCAGCAATGGCATGTAGTGTGAAAAACCATCCGCGTGTCTGGTCTACACCTTCGGCTATAATATCTGCCGGATAGACGAGGCCGCTGTCTAATAATTCTTTATTCTCAAACGGATAATGTATTTGCGCATAAGGCATGGCGCCCGAATCAAACCATACGTCAATCAGGTCTGCTTCGCGTTTCATGGACTTGCCGTTCCTGGATACGAGGATGATATCGTCTACATACGGACGATGCAAGTCTATTTTATCATAATTCCCTTCACTGTAATCGCCCGGTACGAATCCTTTTTCTTTATACGGGTTGTACCTCATCACGCCGGATGCCACCGAGCGTTCGATTTCATTATACAATTCTTCTATGGATTCGATACAGATCTCTTCGCTATTGTCTTCTGTGCGCCAGATCGGCAGCGGCGTTCCCCAATAGCGTGAGCGGCTCAGATTCCAGTCATTCAGGTTTTCCAGCCATTTTCCAAACCGGCCGGTTCCGGTGGATTCAGGTTTCCAGCAGATCTCTTTGTTCAGTTCCATCATCCGTTCTTTGCATGCCGTAGAGCGGATGAACCAGCTGTCCAACGGATAATACAGTATCGGTTTGTCCGTACGCCAGCAGTGTGGATAGCTGTGTACGTACTTTTCGATCCTGAACGCAAGATGGTTTGCTTTCAGCATCATGCAAATTGATACGTCCAGCGATTCGTCGGCTTCGGTCAGCTTCGGATCATATACATTTTTCACAAACCGTCCGGCAAACGCTTCGTATAGCTCTGTATTTACACGAAGTTTTACGAATTTGGGATCCAGATCGTCCAGCGTGTAGAATTTGCCGGTCAGATCGACCATCGGACGCAATTCTCCTTTTTGATTGACCAGCTGCAACGGAGGAACACCGGCGGCTTTTGCAACCCGGGCGTCGTCGGCGCCGAAAGTCGGAGCGATGTGTACAATGCCCGTTCCGTCTTCGGTGGTAACATAGTCGCCCGGTATCACACGGAAAGCTCCTTTTCCCGGGTTCACCCAGGGAATGAGCTGTTCATATTCCATATCTGCGAGGGCGCTTCCTTTAAATTCGTCCACAACTTTAAATGGGATCAGTTTATCGCCCTGTTTATAGTCTTCCATTGCAAGGTCGGCGGCTTTAGGATCAAAGTGTGCATGGACAAGTGCTTTGGCAAGAACGACCGTTATAGGTTCTCCTGTATATACATTATAAGACTGCACCGCTACATATTCAATATCAGGCCCCACGCACAGCGCCGTATTTGAAGGTAGTGTCCATGGCGTTGTTGTCCAAGCCAGGAAATAGGGCGTTCCCCACGCTGCCATTTCCGGTTTCGGTTGTTTTATGCGGAACTGGGCAACAACGGTCGTGTCTTTAACGTCGCGGTAGGTGCCCGGCTGGTTCAATTCGTGCGAGCTTAAACCTGTTCCGGCCGCCGGAGAATAAGGTTGGATGGTATATCCTTTATATAAATATCCTTTTTGATACAACTGTTTCAGCAGCCACCAAAGTGTTTCGATATAGCGGTTATCGCAGGTGATATACGGATGCTTCATGTCAATCCAATATCCCATTTTACGGGTAAGGTCTTCCCATTCTTTGGTGTATTTCATTACGTCGCGGCGACATTCGGCGTTATAGTCTGCTACGGAAATCTTTTTACCAATATCTTCTTTGGTGATGCCCATTGATTTTTCAACGCTAAGCTCCACCGGAAGGCCGTGGGTATCCCATCCCGCTTTACGTTTAACCTGAAAGCCTTTCATCGTTTTG
The DNA here is from genome assembly GCA_031287715.1 of Mediterranea sp. (in: CFB group bacteria). Taxonomy (GTDB): domain Bacteria; phylum Bacteroidota; class Bacteroidia; order Bacteroidales; family Bacteroidaceae; genus Bacteroides. Next base: position 16,592 of record JAITSN010000061.1, on the reverse strand, counting down.
TAGCGGCAAAAGATGTCTTTAATCGTGCGTGCCATGACATGGTGGATTCCAGGTATGCCGTTAGCCGAGGGAGGGCCTTCGTAAAACACGAATGAAGGACAGCCTTCGCGCTCTGTCAAGCTGTTGGCAAAGACACTGTTTTCATCCCATTTCGCCAGTACCTTTTTGTTTACTTCCGAGAGATCAAATTGAGAGTATTCAGCAAATTTCTTATGCATAATGTATTGTTTTCCGTCTAAAAATAAGGCGCAAATTTATAAAAACATCGGATAGAAGGAAATATTTTCTATCATCTTTTTGTATATCGGTATAAAAGCAAGCAAGCCAACAACAGCCTCAGCCTGGCCCTCTCCAAAGGAGAAAAAGAAGGAAATACACTCTAAATAGGGCTTCGACGGATACATAAATGCCATTCATGCCTTAAGTGAGGGTTCGACAGCCGTCGAAGTATCATTTTTTCAGTAAATAGCGTTTCGACGGCCGTCGAAGCCTCACTCAAGGCGTGAGTGGCATTTCGATGGCTTGTAGGTTACAAACTAACATTCTTTTCGTCTAAGAAGAGTATTCGTAAAAGACAATTAATTATGAGAAAGAAAGTTTTTCCGGGGATTTTAGTCATACTGCTGACTATCCCTTTTCCTGCGCTAAAGGCGCAGTATCCCAAGGTGCCCAAAGATGTACAAGAGGCTACCCATATAAAGATGAATGAGGAGTACCGCCGCTCGGAAGAGGCCTGGCAAAAGGCGCGGCCTGTGGTTGAACAGGAAGCAAGGGAGGGGCGGCCGTATATCCCGTGGGCAGCCCGTCCGACGGACTTGCCGCAGGCGAAGATACCGGCTTTCCCTGGTGCCGAAGGTGGCGGAATGTTCAGCTTTGGCGGCCGCGGAGGCAAAGTGATCACTGTGACAAACCTGAACGACCGCGGCTCCGGTTCTTTCCGTGAAGCGTGCGAGACAGGCGGCGCCCGCATCATTGTGTTTAACGTGGCGGGGATTATCAGGCTGGAAACGCCGATCATCGTTCGCGCCCCGTATATAACGATTGCCGGCCAGACGGCTCCCGGCGACGGTGTGTGTATTGCCGGCGAATCGTTCTGGGTAAACACGCATGATGTGGTGGTGCGCCACATGCGCTTCCGCCGTGGCGAGACCAATGTGGGGCGACGGGATGATTCTTTCGGGGGGAATCCGGTGGGGAATATCATGATTGACCACTGCTCGACGAGCTGGGGATTGGACGAGAATATTTCTTTCTATCGCCACATGTTCGACCCGGGCGACGGGAGCAAGGAGCTGAAGCTCCCTACGGTGAACGTCACCATTCAAAACACAATTTCTTCGCAGGCGCTGGATACGTACAATCATGCTTTCGGCAGTACGCTGGGCGGTGAGAACTGCGCGTTCATACGCAACCTTTGGGCGAGCAATGCCGGACGCAACCCTTCGATCGGCTGGAACGGGGTGTTCAACTTTGTAAACAACGTTGTTTACAACTGGGTGCACCGCTCGGTAGACGGGGGCGATTATACCGCTTTGTTCAATATTATCAATAACTACTACAAGCCGGGGCCTTTGACGCCCAAGAATTCGACGGTGGGGCACCGCATGGTCAAGCCGGAGTCAGGCCGCAGCAAACTTGGATACAAAGTCTATGGACGGGTGTATTGCCAGGGTAACATCATGGAAGGAAACGGCGCCGTAACGCGGGACAACTGGGCGGGCGGCGTGCAGGTGGACGCTTTGCCCAATACCGGTCAGTATACGGCCAACATACGGTGGAACGAACCTTTCCCCATGCCGCATATTACAATAATGGAAGCCAAGGATGCGTATACGTCGGTGCTGAAGCACGTAGGGGCCACGCTTCCGAAGCGCGACATCGTAGACGAACGTGTGCTTGCAGAAGTTGAAACCGGCAAGCCCTACTATGTTGAAGGGCTGGATCCGGCTTCGTTCTATCAGTTCGAGTACCGCCGCCTTCCGGCTGATTCCTATAAGAAAGGTATCATTACGGATATATCACAGGTGGGCGGGTATCCCGAATACAACGGCACCCCTTATGTTGATAGCGATGGCGACGGTATGCCCGATGCGTGGGAAAAAACAAACGGGCTGGATGCAAACGACCCCTCCGATGCAAATAAAGACTGTACGGGAGACGGATATACGAACATCGAAAAGTATATCAACGGCATCAGTACCAAGAAGAAAACAGACTGGACAGACCTGAAGAACAATAAGGATACGCTGGCCGGAAAAGATAAATGAATAAGAGAGAGATGAAAAGATTGAAACTGTTATTGCTTGTGTTTAGCGGCATCGTGACTGTCCATGCCGTTGATTTGAATAAAGATGGCCGCGACCCGCAGTATGTAAGAACTATCGTCGAACGCTCGCAGAAGATCGTAGACAAGCTGGGCCTCAGCGATGCCAAAGACGCTGAGGACGTGTGCAACATCATCGCCAACCGCTACTTTGAACTGAACGACATATACGGGATCCGCGATGCCAAAGTGAAGCAGGTCAAAGAGACCTTGCAGGGTGATGCCGGAAGCCAAGCTCTGAAAGCTGCCGAAGACGAAAAAGATGCAGCGCTGTATCGCTCCCGCTTTGCCTTTCCGGCTACACTGTCGCTCTACTTGGACGACAAGCAGATAGAGGCGGTGAAAGACGGCATGACCTACGGGGTTGTCCAGGTGACGTATACCGCAACGCTGGAGATGATCCCCTCCCTTACCCCCGAAGAAAAGGCGCGGATCTACGCGTGGTTGATAGAAGCGCGCGAATTTGCCATGGATGCCGAAAGCTCGAATAAGAAACACGAAACTTTCGGCAAATACAAAGGCCGCATCAATAACTACCTTTCAAAAAGAGGATACAACCTGACCGAGGAAAGGAAAAACTGGTACAAGCGCACGCAAGACGGCAAGTAAACAGCCGGCCGCTCCCGCTTCCCCATAATACACAGGAAACAACGCCCCCCGCCTAAGAAGCGCCTTAGACGGGGGCGTTGTGTGAAAGTCCGGTTCCGCTTCCGGCGCCTTTTGTCATTTCCAAAATAAAACTATCTTTGCCGCACCTGAAACCGTCATCTACAACAGAGAAATATCATCCAAACAAATAGATCTACACATGAAAAGAATAACTACGTTACTGATTTCCGCCCTGTTGCTGGCAGGCGCAAAAGCTCAAAACACGTTTGTACACGAATCATCTTCAACTTATCTGTGGCCGGAGGACTCCCTCGTACGGGCGAAGCTCGACACGTGGCGCGATCTGAAGTTCGGCGTCATCTTCCATTGGGGGCTGTACGCCGTGCCCGGCATTGTGGAATCGTGGGCGCTCTGTTCCGAAGACGTGGATTGGATCGGCCGGTACGGGCACACCAATTACCAGGAGTTCAAAGACTGGTACTGGAATGGGCTGAGCAAGGCGTTCAACCCCGTGGACTTCGACCCGGACGGGTGGGCGGACGTGGCTGCGGCGGCGGGAGCAAAATATATGGTTTTCACCACGAAGCACCACGACGGTTTTTGCCTGTTCGACACCAGGCAGACCGACTTCTCCATTGCCAAGGGCGTGTTCAAGGACAACCCGAAGGCCGATGCGGCCCGCCATGTGTTTGAAGCGTTCAGGAAAAAAGGGTTCATGACGGGCGCCTACTTCTCCAAGCCCGACTGGCACAGCCAAGACTATTGGTGGGACTACTTTGCCACCCCGGGCCGCAACGTGAACTACAACATCAAACGCCACCCCGAAAAATGGGAGGCCTTCAAAGCATTTACCTACAACCAGATCGAAGAACTGATGACCGGCTACGGCCCGATAGACATCCTTTGGCTGGATGGCGGATGGGTGGCCGCCCGCAACAACCAGGACATCAACATGCCCCGCATCGCAATCATGGCGCGCGCCAACCAGCCCGGCATCTTGGTGGTAGACCGCACCATACACGGCGAATACGAAAACTACCAGACCCCCGAACAGAAAATCCCCGAAACACAACTCCCTTACCCCTGGGAAAGCTGCGTGACGCTGACCACAGACTGGGGATGGGTGGCGAACGCCCGATACAAAACGCCCAACCGCATCATCGCCATGCTGATGGAAGTAACAGCCAAGGGCGGCAACCTGCTGCTTGGCGTTGGCCCCACAGCCGGCGGGCTGATCGAACAAACGGCGGTGGAACACCTCCAAGAGATCGGCCGGTGGATGAACAGGAACGGAAAAGCCATCTACAACACCCGCACCACGCCAAACTACCACAGCGGAAACGTATGGTTCACCGCCGACAAGAACGGGAAAACCCTCTACGCCCTCCATGCCCTGCCCGAAGGGGAAACACTGCCGGCCACCATCGAATGGGAAGGAAACCTGCCGGCCAAGCACAGCCGGATAAGGCTGCAAGCCACGGGCGAAAGCGTGAAATGGACGGCGAAAGACGGAAAAGTCATCCTGTCTGTGCCGGCAAAATACATCGGGACGGAAGAACTGCTCGCGTTCCGGTTCAACATATAAACCACAGAATAATTCCACAAACTCATGAAAACAATCCTCATCCCCCTTTGCGCATTAGGGCTTCTGGCCGGCCTGCACGCCTGTAGCGAAAAACATTTCATCAACGATTCCGCCTATCGGGAACAAGTCGAACAAGACCTCGAACGGAAAAAGGAACAGCTGCCCGACGGCGACCTGTTCAGCATCTTCAACCGAGAGCTGACCGCCTACGAACGGGAAGCGCTGATGTTCCTCTACGCCTATATGCCGGTGGGCGACATCACCGACTATTCCGGCGAATACTACCTCGAAAACATCCGCCTGTCGGCGCAGGCGAAAGCCGAAATGCCCTGGGGGAAAGAGATACCCGAAGAGGTGTTCCGCCACTTCGTGCTGCCGGTGCGGGTGAACAACGAAAACCTGGACGACTCGCGGCGGGTGTTCTACGCCGGACTCAAAGCACGCGTCATGAACATGACCCTGCACGACGCCGTGCTGGAAGTGAACCACTGGTGCCACGAAAAAGTGATCTACACCCCTAGCGACGCCCGCACCAGTTCGCCGCTGGCCTCGGTGAAGACGGCCTACGGGCGCTGCGGCGAAGAATCGACCTTCACCGTGGCCGCCCTGCGCGCAGTAGGCATCCCCGCACGGCAAGTATACACCCCGCGATGGGCGCACACCGACGACAACCACGCCTGGGTGGAAGCCTGGGTCGACGGGCGGTGGCGCTTCCTCGGCGCCTGCGAACCCGAACCCGTGCTCGACCTGGGCTGGTTCAATTCGTCGGCCAGCCGCGGGATGCTGATGCACTCCAAAGTGTTCGGCCGCTACAAAGGCAGGGAAGAGATCATGCTGCAAACGCCCCTCTACACCGAGATCAATCTGACGCAAAACTACGCCCCCACCGGCAACGCCGCGATAACCGTAACCGGTGTGGACGGCAAGCCCGTGGCCGGCGCCAAAGTAGAGTTCAAAATATACAACTACGCCGAGTTCTACACGGCCGCCACCCGCTATACGGACAAGGAAGGCCTGACCTCGATCGGCGCCGGACGGGGTGACATGCTGGCCTGGGCGTCCAAAGACGGAGCGTCAGGCTATGCCAAAGTATCGTTCGGAGCCGCCGACAACCACGTCCGGATCGTGCTCGACAAGACCGGACGGGAAGCCCGCAGCGAAGCCATTGACATCCTGCCGCCCGCCGAAAGCGCCCACCTTCCGCAAGTAACCCCCGAACAACGGCAAGCCAACGACAAGCGCCTGGCCGAAGAAGATTCCATACGCAACGCCTATGTGGCTACATTATTTAATAAGGAAAGCGCAAAGGCTTTCGTTGCAACACACGCCCTGCCCGAAGAAGCCGCCGGCTACCTGGCGGCATCCAGAGGCAACAGAGACGTGATCGCGCAATTCCTGCTCGAAGCGCAGAAGAACAAAACGGAGGCCAAAGCCATCGACCTGCTGTCGGTACTCTCATCCAAAGACCTGCGGGACGTATCGGCGGAAGTGCTGAACGACCATCTGGCCGGCAGCCCGCAGCTCGTGGCCGACACCGCCCTCTACAACGCCTGCGTCATGAACCCGCGCGTGGGCAACGAAATGATACGCCCCTACAAAAGCTACTTCAACGAAGCGCTGCCGGCAGCCGACAAAAACGGCTTCGCCGAAGACCCGCAAACGCTGACGGATTGGTGCGAAGACAACATCACCATGCGCGAAGACCTCAACCTCCCCAACACCATCATCTCCCCGACAGGGATATGGAAGTCGCGCGTGGCCGACGTCAAGTCCTACAAAGTATTCTACGTATCGGTCTTGCGCAGCGTCGGCGTGCCGGCCTGGGTAGACGGCGTCACCGGCAAGATCCACTACAGGCGGATCGACAGGCAGGTCGTCGACATAGACATTGAACAGCCCGAAGCCCTGCAAGCGCCGAAAGGCAAACTGATCCTCAACTACAAGCCAACGCCCGCCGTGGCCAATCCGAAATACTACACCCACTTCTCGCTGTCGAAGCTGAACAACGGCGTCCCCCGCCTGATGAGCTACAACGAAGGAGACGTCGATATGGGAGGCGGCACGAGCTGGCTGCATACCTTCAAGAACGGGATAACCATCGACGCAGGCCGCTACATGCTGGTGTCCGGCATAAGGCAGAGCGACGGCAGCGTGCCGGCAACGATCTCGTTCTTCGAGGTGAAGGAAGACCAGACAACACAGGCCGACCTTATTCTGCGCGAGAAAAGCGGAGAAGGAAAGAAGACCCCCGAAGTGATCGGCCGGATAGACACCGGGCTGGAACTCACCGCCCTGAACGGCGAAGAAACCGTGAGCCTCGGCAACTACTGCGGCTGCACCCGCGAAGGGCACTACATCCTTGCCATCCTTGGCGTGAACCAGGAGCCGACCAACCATGTGCTGCGCGACATCGCCGCACGCGGACGCGACTTCGAGGCCTGGGGGAGGCGCATCATCTTCCTTTTCACCGGCAAGGAGCAGAGCCTGAAGTACAAAGCCGCCGACTTCCCCGAGCTGCCCGCCACCATCGCCTATGGCATCGACCGCAACGGCGCCATCCAACAACAGCTCGCCGAGACGCTGAAGCTGAAAAACGCCGCGCAGCTGCCCGTTGTCGTGATCGTCAACGCCGAAGGAGGCATCATCTTCAAGTCGCAAGGCTATACCATCGGGCTTGGAGAACAACTCATGAAAGAACTCAAATCCATCCGGTAATATGCTGAAAGAAAACCTAAACATCCGCATGGCGCTACTGTCGCTACTGCTCTGCACATCGACGGGCGCAACGCTTGCACAACCGGCAACGGCCGAATCGCCGGAGGCCCGTAGCCAACGCATGGAATGGTTCGACGGGGCCAAGCTCGGCATCTTCATCCACTGGGGCATCTACGCCGTAGACGGAACATCCGAGAGCTGGTCGTTCTACAACGGACAAACCACCCACGACCGCTACATGGCGCAGGCCAAAGGCTTCACCGCCGCCAACTACAACCCGCAGCAGTGGGCCAGGCTCATCAGGGAAAGCGGGGCGCGGTATGCCGTGCTCACCACCAAACACCACGACGGCTTTGCCCTGTGGAACACAGAAGCCGGTGCCATAAGCGCCGTGAAAAGCTCGCCGGCAGGGCGCGACCTGCTCGGCCCGTTTGCCGAAGCCGTCCGCAAAGAAGGCTTGAAGCTGGGATTCTACTACTCGCTGCTGGATTGGTCGCACAAGGATTACCCCAACTTCACGCGAACGTCCATCCGGTACGACATCAAAAAGGAACCCCTCCGCTGGCAGAAGTTCTGCACGTTCAACTTCGCCCAGATGGACGAGCTGAACAAGACCTGGAAGCCCGACCTCTACTGGTTCGACGGCGATTGGGAACAAACCGCCGAAGACTGGAAGGCCGACGACATCATCGGGATGCTGCGCGCCGTCAACCCCGGCGTGATCATCAACTCCCGCATCCAAGGCCGCGGAGACTATGCCACACCCGAAATAGGCGTGCCCGTGGTCCGGCCCAAAGACCGCTATTGGGAACTCTGCTACACCATCAACGACAATTGGGGCTACCGGCCTGGAGACACCAACTTCAAGACCCCGCAAATGCTGCTCTGCACCTTTGTCGACTGTCTAAGCATGGGCGGAAACCTGCTCATGGACATCGGGCCGAAAGCAGATGGCACCATTCCGCAAGAGGAAATCGACGTACTGAAAGCCTTCGGCCGGTGGACGTCCAAGCACAAAGAAGCCATCTACCAAACGCGCGCGGGCATACCGGCCGGATACGTCAACGGCTACACCACGCAGAGCAAGGCCGGCGACATACTCTACCTCTACCTGCCCTGCAAACCCATCGGCAAACTTCCGCTGAAGGGCGTGATGAACACCGTGAAGAGGATACGGGTGGTAGGCGATGCCGATGCCGGTGCCGGATTGAACTTCAAGGTCTACAACAAACTCTCGTGGAGCGAAGTGCCCGGAGTGATCTACATCGACGTGCCCGAAGAAAAGTTAGACGCCAACATCACCGTGCTGGCCGTGGAATTAGACGGGCCGGTCAGGCTCTACGCCGGCGCGGGGCAAGTCATCACCTCTAACGAATAACGCAGGATGAAACAGTTCTTGACCCTCTTGCCTGCGCTACCGTTTACACGCAACTTCCCCGCATGTCATCCAAGCCCTTGGAAAGTCTCAAAAAAAAATTTTGGAGCTATCCAACCCCTTGGAAAGTCCCAAAAAAAATTTTTGGAGCTATCCAACCCCTTGGAAAGTCCCAAAAAAAATTTTTGGAGCTATCCAACCCCTTGGAAAGTCTCAAAAAAAATTTTTGGAGCTGTCCAACCCCTTGGATGTCTTCAAAAAAGAATTTTGGAGGTTTACGAGCGCTCGGATGTCTTCAAAAAAGAATTTTGGAGGTTTACGAGCGCTCGGATGTCTTCAAAAAAGATTTTTGAAGGCATCCACCCCCGTGGAAAGTCTCAAAAAAAATTTTTGGAGGCATCCACCCCCGTGGACGTCATCAAAAGAGAATTTTGGAGGTTTACACCCCCGTGGAAAGTCTCAAAAAAGATTTTTGGAGGCATCCACCCCCGTGGAAAGTCTCAAAAAAGAATTTTGGAGGCATCCACTCCCGTGGAAAGTCTCAAAAAAAATTTTTGGAGGCATCCACCCCCGTGGACGTCATCAAAAGAGAATTTTGGAACTTTACACCCCCGTGGAAACCGGCACACCTTTAAAAAATGGTGTGTAAGTGTCGGCTTGCTTGCGGGAATGTTTGTGCAGCTCCCCGCCCAATCCCTCTCCGACAAGTACGCGGCCCGGCTGACCCGTCCGGCGGGATACGTTTGCTACCAAACGGAAACGCCCATCGAAGTAGACGGGCTGGACAGGGAAACCTCCTGGCAAAAAGCCACGCCTACGGACGCGTTTGTCGACATCAGCGGCCACGACTTCCCCAAACCGCGCTACCACACCGCCGTCAAAATGCTGTGGGACGAAGATTGCCTCTACATCTTTGCCCAGCTTGAAGAACCCCACATCTGGGCGAACCTCTGCAAGCGCGACACGATCGTCTTCTACGACAACGACTTTGAAGTCTTTATCGATCCCACGGGCGACGGCCACGACTACTTCGAGATCGAGACCAACGCCACGGGCACCATCTTCGACCTGTCGCTGCCACGCCCCTACCGTGCGCCGCACCGCCCGTTCATACAATTTCAATGGAACTGCCCGGGATTGAAGTTAGCCACGCATCACCGCGGCACCCTCAACCACCCCGCCGACCGCGACAAGGGATGGAGCGTGGAGATGGCCATCCCGCGCGAAGCCATCGCCGGCGAGTTCGACAACTACCTGAAGGCCGGGAACTACCTGCGCATCAATTTCTCCCGTGTGGAATGGCAGTTCGACCTGAACGGAACGACCTACGGCCGCAAAAAAGGAGCCGACGGAAAGTATCTGCCGGAGGACAATTGGGTCTGGACGCCTACCGGACAGGTTGCCATGCACATGCCCGAACGCTGGGGCTACCTGTACCTGTCGGGAGAAAAGGCCGGCCGGCAAGCGGAGGCCTTCCGCTATCCGGAAGACGAACCCGCCAGGCGCTTCCTGTGGATGCTGTTCTATGCGCAGGAAGAACAGTATGCCAAGAACCGCACCTATCACAACGGCCTGGCCGGCTTCAACCTGAGCGGAAAAGACCGCCGGCTCCTGCCCGCCGGATACGAAGTCCGCGTCGAAGCCACCCGCCATACGTATGAGATCACAGCCACCGCACCAGGCGGAAAAGAATATGTAATAAACGAATCGGGCCGCTGCTTCGACCGGCGCCCGTGAACAACCATTATCCCGAATACTACCTATATAATATATGTATCGCATGAAACAGTTTCTTCAACGCGCATCCGTCGCGCTCATCCTTTGGGTATCGGCCATGCAGGCTTCTGCAACAATACCTGTTTATGTCTGGCAAAGCTGGAACAAGAAAACCACTGCCCAAACCTTAGACAGGGACTTCGCCAAGTGGAAAAGCCACGGCGTAAAGGGCGTTTGCCTGAACGCCGGATTCGACACGGCCAAGACCCGCACGGCCGCCAAAGCCGCCAAAGCGCTGGGGCTGGAATATCACGCCTGGGCGCCCTGCATGTTGCAGGAAGGGCTTGACCCTGCCTGGTATGCCGTGAACCGGCTGGGCCAACCGGCCTACACCACGCAAGCCTACGTGCCCTACTATAAATGCCTCGACCCCCGCAACCCGCAAGTGCAGCAATGGCTGATCGACAAATACAGCCGGCTGGCCGAGATACCGGAGGTGGACTACGTGCAGTTGGACTACATCCGCTACGTCGATGTCATCCTGGCCAAAGGGCTTTGGGAAAAGTATGGCCTGGTCATGAACGAAGAATACCCAACGGCCGACTACTGCTACTGCGACCACTGCGTGCAGGACTTCAAGGCCCAGACAGGCATCAACATCCGCTCTGTCGAAGATCCCTCCCGCTGCAAAGAGTGGGCGCAGTTCCGCTGCGACGCGATCACGGAATTGGTCAATAAGATCGCCGACGCCGTGCACGCCAAAGGAAAAAAGGTGAGCGCCGACGTCTTCCCCGGCCCGTCTTCCTACGCCACATGGATGGTGCGCCAGGAGTGGGACAAATGGAACGTAGACGCCTTCTTCCCGATGAACTACAATGACTTCTACTTGGAGAACGCCGCCTGGGTGGGGAAGATGACGCAGGAAGAAGTGGCCGCCGCAGGCGGAAAGGCCCCCGTCTACAGCGGGCTGTTCATCTGCCGCGACTGGAAAAACAAAGACAAGGTGGTAGACCCGGAAAACTCCGGCCTGCTCCCCTCCGAGATCGCCGAAGCCGTGACCGGCTCCATAGGAGCGGGCGCCGCCGGCATCTGCCTCTTCACCCCGTATGACATGACCGCCGAACACTGGGAGGCGCTGGACAAAGTGGCCGGCAACCTGTATTGGGGCAGCTGGATCGACTTCAACAAGAACGGCCGGATGGACATATACGAGAACCTTGCCGCTCCGACGGCCGACCGCATCGAAGACCTCATCGGGCAAATGACGCTCGAAGAGAAGACGGCGCAGATGGCCACCCTCTACGGGTCGGGAAGGGTGCTGAAAGACGCACTGCCCACGCCCGCCTGGAAAAACGAAGTATGGAAAGACGGCATCGGCAACATCGACGAAGAGCACAACGGCCTGGGGTCGTTCGGCAGCCGCTACGCCAACCCCTTCTCCAATCATGTGGAGACCCTGAACACCATCCAACAGTGGTTTGTGGAAGAAACCAGGCTGGGCATACCCGTGGACTTCACCAACGAAGGCATACGCGGACTGAACCACTCGAAGGCCACGCTGTTCCCCGCACAAAGCGGGCAAGGCGCCAGCTGGGACAAGGAACTCATCGCCCGCATTGCCGACGTAACCGCCGTCGAAGCCAAAGTGCTGGGCTATACCAACATCTACTCGCCCATACTCGACGTGGCCCGCGACCCGCGCTGGGGGCGCGTTGTGGAGTGCTACGGCGAAGACCCCTACCTCGTGGGGCAGCTGGGCAAGCAGATGGTGACCGGATTGCAGAAGCACGGGCTGGTCTCGACCCCCAAGCACTTCGCCGTGTATAGCATCCCCATCGGAGGGCGCGACGGCGAAACCCGCACCGACCCGCACGTGGCCCCGCGCGAAATGCGAACGCTCTACCTGGAACCCTTCCGCGTGGCCATCCAGGAAGCGGGGGCAAAGGGCGTGATGAGTTCCTACAACGACTACGACGGCGAACCCATCAGCGGAAGCCACCGCTTCCTGACGGAGATCCTGCGCAACGAATGGGGATTCAAGGGCTACGTCGTATCGGACAGCCACGCCGTGGAATACCTCCACAGCAAACACCGCGTGGTCAAAGACACCGTAGAGGCAGCGGCGCTGGCCGTGAACGCCGGCCTGAACGTCCGCACCAACTTCACCCCGCCCGAAGACTTCATCCTGCCGCTGCGCCAAGCCGTGAAGCGCGGATTGGTAGCCGCCAAGACCATCGACGACCGTGTGCGCGACATCCTGCGGGTGAAGTTCGGCCTGGGCCTGTTTGACAACCCCTACACCGGCAACGCCGCCGAAGCCGACCGCATCGTAGCCGGCGCACCGCACAAAGCCCTCTCGCTGAGGGCGGCGCGCGAGTCGGTCGTACTGCTGAAGAACGACGGCAACATCCTCCCGCTGAGCAAAGAAAAGATCGCGAAGGTCGCACTCATCGGCCCCAACGCCGACGAGAAAGAAAACTTCGTCTGCCGCTACGGCCCCGCCAACCCGCACATCATCTCCGTGAAGGAAGGGCTGGAAACCCTGCTCCCCAACGCGCAGATCATCTACGAGAAAGGATGCGAGATCGTAGACCCGGGCTTCCCCGAAAGCGAGGTCATCCGCGAACCCCTGTCGGCCAACGAGCAAGCGGCGATCGACCGCGCCGTGGAAGCGGCACAACAAGCCGACGTGGCCATTGTTGTACTTGGCGGGTCGGAAAAGACCGTCAGGGAATCGTTCTCCCGCTCCGACCTCGACCTGGCCGGACGGCAGCAAGACCTGCTGCAAGCCGTCTGGCAAACCGGCAAGCCGGTGGTGCTGGTACTGATCGACGGCCGCGCCGTGACCATCAATTGGGCAGACAAGCACGTGCCGGGAATCATCCAAGCCTCCTTCCCCGGCGAGTACACGGGAACGGCCATCGCCGAAACACTCTTCGGCGACTGCAACCCCGGCGGAAAGCTGGCGGTGACCTACCCCAAAGCCGTTGGACAGATACCCTTCGCCTTCCCCTTCAAGCCCGGGGCAGACAGCAAGGGAGCGGCGCGCGTGTCGGGAGCGCTCTACCCATTCGGGTACGGGCTGAGCTACACCACCTTCGCCTACTCCGGCCTGAAGATCACACCGCAGGAAGCCGGCCGGCAACAGAACGTGACCGTCTCCTTCACCGTGACGAACACAGGCAAAGTGGCCGGCGACGAAGTGGCCCAACTCTACCTGAACGACTGCGTAAGCAGCCTGACCACCTACGTGCAGGTGCTCCGCGGCTTCGACCGCATCCGCCTGGAGCCGGGAGAGAGCAAGGAGCTGACCTACGTGCTCACCCCCCAAGACCTGGCTCTGTGGGACAGGCACAACGAGTTCACCGTAGAACCCGGCACCTTCGAAGTGCGGGTGGGCGCCTCCAGCCAGGACATCCGGCTCACCGGAACGTTTGAGATCAAAGAATAATTGCATTTACCATTTACCGTTTACCATTTACCGTTTATAACTTACCATTTACCATTTATAACTTACCGTTTGTTACGCAAAAGTCAAAACCCTGTAAGCTGGGTTCCCACCGTTTACTTCGCCATGGGGCTGCCGTTTGTGGTGCTCAGCATGGTATCCGTGCTCATGTTCAAGGGAATGGGCATCGGCGATGCGCAGATCACCTTCTGGACATCCGCAATCATGCTCCCCTGGACGTTGAAATTCCTCTGGAGTCCCTTCCTGGAGCTATACAAAACGAAGAAGTTCTTCGTCGTGCTCACACAGATTGTCACCGGAGCAGGGTTTGCCCTGGTGGCGCTGGCCCTGCAAACGCCCTTTTTCTTCGCCGCCGGCATCGCCCTGCTGGCCGTGGTTGCCATGAGCGGCGCCACGCATGATGTGGTGACGGACGGCGTCTACATGACCGAACTCGACAAGCAGCAGCAGGCCCGCTACATCGGCTGGCAAGGCGCGTTCTACAACATCGCCAAGATCGTGGCCTCCGGCGGATTGGTGTGGCTGGCCGGCTGGCTGCTGAAAAACTTCGGCGGAGCGGAAGGCGCCACCGAAGCCGTACGCCAACAAGCCACCACGCACGCCTGGATGACGGTTATGCTGATCCTGGCCGCCGTGATGATTCTGCTGGGGCTGTACCACATCCGTATGCTGCCCTCAGGAAAAGCCGCCGCGTCAGCCACAGCCACCGCCCGCGACACCTGGCGTCGCCTGGTGGAGGTGATCCGCGACTTCTTCCGCAAGAAACACATCGGATACTACATCGCCTTCATCATCCTCTACCGCCTGGCCGAAGGCTTCGTCATGAAGATCGTACCCCTCTTCCTGAAGGCCGACCGCGCAGCGGGCGGGCTGGGCCTGAACGAACAGCAGATCGGCCTGTACTACGGCACATATGGGGCCACCGCCTTTGTGCTGGGATCCATCCTGGCAGGATACTACATCTCGCGGCGGGGGCTGAGCCGCGCGCTCTTCACCCTCTGCTGCATCTTCAACCTGCCCTTCGTGGCCTACACCCTCCTGGCCGCCTACCAACCCGAGAGCGGCCTGCTCATCGGCGGCGGCATCGTGCTGGAATACTTCGGCTACGGCTTCGGCTTCGTGGGACTGATGCTCTTCATGATGCAACAGGTAGCCCCGGGCAAGCACCAGATGGCCCACTACGCCTTCGCCTCGGGCATCATGAACTTGGGCGTGATGCTCCCGGGAAGCATCAGCGGCTCCGTGAGCGACTGGCTGGGCTATCAGTCCTTCTTCGTCTTCACCCTGTTTGCCGCCATACCGGCATTCCTCATCACCTGGTTCGTCCCCTTCACACACCCCGACGGAAACCGGAAAGCGAAAGATTAATCAACAACAATGTACATAAACCCTAAACAAATGAGTAATAAGATCATCATGCCCTGGGAAGAACGCCCCCAAGGCAGTACCGACGTCATGTGGCGCTATACCGGCAACCCGGTTATCGGGCGCTACCACATCCCCTCGTCAAACAGTATTTTCAACAGCGCCGTGGTGCCCTTCAAAAACGGCTTCGCCGGTGTGTTCCGCTGCGACGACAAAGCCGTGCGGATGAATATCTTCGCCGGATTCAGCCCGGATGGCATCAACTGGAAGATCGACCACGAACCCATCCGCTTCAAGCCCGGCAATACGGCCATGATAGACTCCGAGTACAAGTACGACCCGCGCGTCACCTGGATCGAAGACCGCTGGTGGATCACCTGGTGCAACGGCTACCACGGCCCGACCATCGGCATCGGATACACCTTCGGCTTCGAAGAGTTCTTCCAGTGCGAAAACGCCTTCCTGCCCTTCAACCGCAACGGCGTGCTCTTTCCGCAGAAGATCAACGGCAAGTATGCCATGCTGAGCCGGCCGAGCGACAACGGGCACACCCCCTTCGGCGACATCTACATCAGCTACAGCCCCGACATGGTTTACTGGGGCGAGCACCGCTGCGTGATGAAAACCACACCCTTCGCACAAAGCGCCTGGCAATGCACCAAGATCGGAGCCGGCTCCGTGCCCTTCCTCACCAAAGACGGCTGGCTGATGTTCTACCACGGGGTCATCACCACCTGCAACGGCTTCCGCTACTCGATGGGAGCGGCCATCCTCGACAGGAACAACCCCGCAAAGGTCCTCTACCGCACCAACGAGTACCTGCTCGCGCCCGCCGCCCCCTACGAGCTGCAAGGCGACGTGCCCAACGTGGTCTTCCCCTGCTCGGCCCTGCAAGACGGCAACCGCGTTGCCGTTTACTATGGCGCCGCCGACACCGCCGTAGCGCTGGCCTTCGGGTATATACCGGAGATACTCGAGTTTATTAAGCGCACAAGCAATTGAGCATTTAGCATCCCTTCATTTACAATAGAAAGCCCCCTGCGCATCTTTACTTGAAGTGAAGTGCGCAGGGGGCGATTTTTATTAATTGTCCATTCGGCAATTGTCAATTATTTAAGCATCCGGGTCGCTCCATCCTGGGTCTTCTTATTCGTTACCGCCTTCTTCATTATCACTTTCGGGTTCGTTATCTTCGGGTTTGCCGTAGCTGCCCCAATCACTGCTGCCGCTTTCGAGGAGTAGAAAATGCCATTCTCACCAAGATTGGGGCTTTAGAAGAGTTGTAAATGGTATTAAATGGTAAATGATAAATATGTTGGCGCAGCCGCGTTAAGGACAGCAGCGGAAAGCCCGGAGTGGAGCGGAACGAAGTGCAGCGAAGCGAGGACTTGCAGCGGATGGCCTGGGCCGCAGGCAACGCCCAAACATTTACCAT